>JALYVF010000031.1 GCA_030853385.1 Actinomycetota bacterium
CATCGAAGGGCTCATCGTCCACCAGCAGCCGGATCACCTTGCCGTTGGTGACGTTGATGGCCGTCTGCCCGTCCTCGGGGAAGCCGTAGCCCAGCTCTGCGTACAGCAACGGCCGCTGCTCGTAGACACCGTTCAGATAGCTGCCGGGCATCCCGTGCGGCTCACCCTCGTCCAGATTGCCGCGCCACCCGACATGGCCATTGGCCACCGCGAACACCGACTCGCCCTGCGCCAGCACATCCAGATCCAGCGACGTCTCCCGCAGGCACCACGGCTCGACCGTGAAAGCCGGATGCCCGATCATGAGCGGATCCGAAACCGGTTCATGGCAGCTCTCCGATCAGCACCGGCGAGGTGTGTCGCGGGCTCAGAACACGGGTCAAACCGGCTGACGTGGGCCGGCCCGTCTGGTCGAGCGGTCATGTTCCTCCTGAGAACTTGACTCGTCATGGTGACGGTGCCGACGAGGACATTGATGGGGGGTAGGCATCGGTTCGCGGTGGGGGCGGGGATTCTCAGACCGTACTCGGCTGCGGCGCGCTGCCCGATGCGCGTGTCATTGCCTGCATCTGGTGCTGACCCGTGACTGGAGGCAATTGCCTGGGTACGCTGGCCAGGATGAAGCCTCTTCGGCGCCTCACCGACGGCATTGAACGCTGGCGTGGGTTGGACCGGGTCGGGGCACCGACGAATCGGCTGGCGCTCAAGACCATCCGGAACGGTCCGGTCAAGGATCTGTTGAGCGGGACCTGGCTTGTCCACCCGGTGCACCCCATGTTGGTGGCCGTCCCCATCGGCTCCTGGATCGGGGCCAGCGTGCTGGATGCGATGCCGGGCTACAACGCTGCCGCCGCCCGCCGCCTCGTCGGGCTGGGTGTACTGGCTGCGCTGCCCACAGCTGCCACCGGCTTGTCGGACTGGTCGGATACAGCCGGCGCCGAGCAGCGGGTAGGTGTCGTGCATGCGGCACTGAATCTGACCGCGACAGCCATCTACGCCGGGTCGTGGTGGTGCCGACGCACATCGACCACCGGTGGCGCGGCGCTGGCCCTGGCCGGCGGGGCGGTGCTGGCCTGCGCGGGGTATCTCGGCGGACACCTCGCCTATGCCCTCGGCGTGGGGATCGACACCAACGCCTTCCAGACCGGGCCGCGGCAGTGGCGGGTGGTGGCCGCCGAAACCGACGTTGCGGACGGCCACCCATACGCGGTGTCCGCCGATGGGGTCAGCCTGCTGATCATCAAGCAGGCCGGCGCATTCCATGTCCTCGGCAACCGATGTACGCACCGCGGAGCGCCACTGTCCGACGGCAGTGTTGATTCCGGATGCATCACCTGCCCCTGGCATGGCAGCGTGTTCGATCTCGAGTCCGGGGCGGTGCGGCGGGGCCCGGCGACCCAACCGCAGCCGGTCTATGAAACCAGAGTCGTGGAGGGCAACATCCAGGTGCTCAGATTCGAGCCGCGCGCCTTGCGTGCCAACTCCGTCGGCGCCGAATAAGTCGCCGCCGACGGGTCACCCACCCGACGGCACTGTATGGCCGACTGGGGAAGGCACTTGCCGGTGGGTGTGGTTGCGCAGGGCCCGCGGGAAGGTGGTGAACACCTCCGGGAGCGCGTCGATCAGCACGATCCGAGAACGGCTGGTGTCGAGGTGGTTGACCTCGTGCTGTAGTCCCCGCCAGCGAGGCGAGTTGCCCGGCGATCTCGACGCCGGTGGGTCCAGCACCCACGATGACGAACGTCTTCCACCACGACCGTTCGGCTGGGCCGCCGCGCTGGTCGGCCCGCTCGTAGGCGGTGAATAGCCGGCCGCGCAGTGGGACCGCTTCGGCGAGGGTCTTCATCGGGTAGAGGTGCTCGGCCCAGTCGTCGTGCCCGAAGTAGCTGTCATGCGAGCCGACGGCGACCACCAGGTAGTCATAGCCGATGCGGGTGGTACTGCCACCGGTCTCCAACAGCCCGATTTGCCGGCCGGCGAGGTCGATGTCGGTG
Organism: Actinomycetota bacterium; assembly: GCA_030853385.1. GTDB lineage: Bacteria > Actinomycetota > Actinomycetes > Mycobacteriales > Nakamurellaceae > Nakamurella. The sequence continues at coordinate 1,995 of JALYVF010000031.1, forward strand.
GTTCGGCGAGCCGCACGGTGGTGTTGCGTTGCCGGCGCAGCACCTTGCGCAACGCGGGAGCAATCTCGCCATGGGACAGCAGTCTGGGCTCATCTCCGTCGGCGATCGTGATGTCGGGGTCGTCTTACCAGCGAGTGCAGCCCCACCCCCTGGCCGTCGACATCGACGTCAACCTGCGGGTTTCTCGTCGTGGCCGCCGAACTGTTTGCGCATTGCCGACAGTGCCCTGTCCGCGAACTCATCCAGCCGGCGGGAGGTGAACCGGGTGTCCAGCGCGGCGGTCAGCACCGGCGCCGGCACGCCCTCCTCGATGGCCGCGATAGCTGTCCACCTGCCCTCTCCGGAATCGGAAACCCGTCCGGCGAAGTCGGCCAGGTCCGGTGATTGCCGCAGCGCGGCGGCGGTCAGGTCGACCAGCCAGGACCCGATGACACTGCCGCGTCGCCACACTTCGGCGACCTCGGGCAGGTCCAAGTCATAGCGGTAGTATTCGGGGTCGGCCAGCGGCGCGGTTTCGGCGTCGGTGCCGTTGGCGTCCGGCTCGGCGCTGCCGATGTTGGCCTTGTGCAGGATGTTCAGGCCTTCGGCGATGGCAGCCATCATCCCGTATTCGATTCCGTTGTGGACCATTTTGACGAAGTGGCCGGCGCCGCTCGGCCCGCAATGCAGGTAACCGTTCTCCGACGTCGCGACCTCGCCGTCCCGGCCGGGGGTGCGTTCGGCGGCCTGGACGCCGGGAGCCAGAACCGCGAAGACAGGTTCGACCTGCGCGACGGCGTCGACCTCGCCGCCGATCATCAGGCTGTAGCCACGCTCCAAACCCCACACCCCGCCGCTGGTGCCGCAATCCAACAGCCGGATACCGCGCTGCGACAGCTGCTGCGCGTGCCGGATGTCATCGCGGTAGTAGGAGTTCCCGCCGTCGATCACGGTGTCACCCGAGTCCAGAGTTTCGGCCAGCTCGTCGATCACCGAGTCGGTGATCTCGCCCGCCGGAACCATCACCCACACCGCGCGGGGTGCGGTGAGGGTGGCCGCGAGGTCCTGGATCGAGCTGGCCCCGGTCGCACCCTCAGCGGCAAGAGCCTTCACCACGGCTGGGTCACGGTCGTAGACGACGCATTCGTGCGCGCCGTCGCGCAGCACGCGACGCACGAGGTTGGATCCCATCCGGCCCAGGCCGATCATTCCCAATTGCATGACGTTCTCCTTCATCGATTGTCGCGGTCACTGTTTCCACCACGGACGGTTCCATCCCTGGTCATGGTCCAGCCACGACCGTTGCCGGCGCTGATGCGCGAGAATCAGTGACTCCCGGTGGGCAACAGGCTCCGCCAAGGACTGGGAAGCTGATGCGGAGACGGCTGGCAGGGGGGCGATAGGAATAGGCGAAGGCGCGGTGCCGACAGTGGTGCCGCAGCGACGTCATAGTGGCGTCTCCCGTACAGGAAGTGACCGGTGTACCCGGCATCGAGCGGAGCTCCCACTCGTCGTGGACGGCGGACATGGCCCAGGCTGGCTGCTTGTCTCAGCCCCGATCACCTTGCCACAGGGCCACTGATGCTGTCCATGACCGCATAGGTGAGAATGTCCCGGTGATCGAGGCGGTGCTGTTCGACCTGGATGGCGTGCTGATCGACAGCGTGCTCGCGACAGCCGGTCTCGGCTGCCGCTTCGCGGTCACCGTCTCCACCGAGGAAGTGGCACGAGGCAATCCCGCGCCGGATGTCTACCTCGCCGCTGCCAGGGGCTTGGCGCTGCCACCCGCGAAGTGTGTGGCCGTCGAGGACTCCACCAATGGCCTGCTGGCGGCCGCCGCGGCCGGTCTGACGGTGGTGGCGGTTCCTCGCCCCGACCACCGGCCTGCTGCTGGTCTGTCCGACCGTCAATCCGAAGTATTCCTTGACCAGCCAGAATCCCGCGTCGTTCACGTGTGAGAAGGGCAGCGAGCCGGCGCCCACGGCCAGTACCAGTAGTGCCAGATGGGTCGGAGACAGGCCGGCGGCGAGCGGCGCCACGATGGCGACGCCCGTCACTGTTGCCACCGTTGCCGAGCCGGTAGCCAGACGGATCAGCACGGCAACGATCCAGCCGAGAACCAGCACCGACAAGTTTGCGGCCACGGCGATCTTCGCGATCGCCGCACCGGTCCCTCCGTCGACCAGTACCTGCTTGAATCCGCCGCCGGCGCCGACGATGAACGTCACACTGACAATGGGTAACAGGCTCTCGCCGATTTTCTTCGACAGCGTGGAGGCAGAGAAACCCACCGTGGTACCGAAGGTGATCATGGCCAGCAGCACGGCGACGCAGCACGCATACCGAATGTCAGCATGCCCAGGACCGTCCGGTGCGGCTGTTCATCGGATCGGTGCCCGGTGGGGCGGGTCGGCAGGTGACTATCGTCAACCAGCATGGGCGGCTTCGCTGTAGTGATCTGTGGTGCCGGGATCGCCGGCGTGGAAGCGCTGTTGCGGCTGCGCAGGATGGCCGGAGACGCGGTGCAGGTGACGCTGCTGAACCCAGCAGATGATCTGGTCTACCGGCCGTCGAGTCTGCTCGAGCCGTTCA
>JALYVF010000051.1 GCA_030853385.1 Actinomycetota bacterium
AGGTGGCTGAGAAGTTCGCCGCTGTGCTCACCCATGGCATCGACGGCGTCACCGTCAACGCCCAGGCCAACGGCCATGTCGAGGGCAGGGTCACGCTGCTCGGCGAGACGCTGGCGCCGCTGATCCCGGGGCTGTGATCGCTCACCTGGGATGCCGCGCTATGGGCTCTGGGCTTGGGCAACAGTTCAGGGTCAGGCTGGACAGTTCCCTCCGGTCCACGGACACAACAGCGGGTCATAGACGCCGATCAGTCGTTCGTCGATGAACAAACGGTTCTGTTGAAAGGCAGGGCCAAGCCAACGTGCAGAGCAAGAATCGACACACTCCTAGCATCTCTCGCACCGTGAAGAGGTCCTGGTTTACCTGGTGGGTCACGGTAGTGATCGAACAGGTTGGCGGTAATTCGACTCCCGGCTAGCGCTTCGGTTCGACCTGCGCCACCAGCTCGACCTCGAACCCGTCCGAGTTGGCCAGGTAGCCGGCATAGCTCCGCTGGCCGCCGGCGTGCGGGTACTTCTCGGCGAACAGCGGCGTCCAGCCGTGCGTCAGGGCACGAGTCATCAGCACGTCGAGCACCGCCGGCGAACCGGCATGAAAGGCCAGGTGGTTCAGTCCGGGACGCAACCGATTGTGCCCGTCATCCAGCATTGCCGTCGACTGCTCGACGACGATGTAGGTGTCCCCCAGTCGCCAGCTGCGACCGGCGTCCCACCCCTGGAACGCCCCGTAGCCCAGCTCACCCAGTAGCCAGCCCCATTCGGCGACGGCCCTTTCCAAATCCGGCACCCACAGCTCGACGTGATGCAGGATGCCGCGCCGTGTCGATGTCACCGTCACAGATTGCCGCGGCGGTCCTGCTCCCGCTCGATGGCCTCGAACAGGGCCTTGAAATTTCCCTTGCCGAAACCGAGCGAACCGTGTCGCTCGATGAGCTCGAAGAACACCGTCGGCCGATCGCCGAGCGGCGCGGTGAAGATCTGTAACAGGTAGCCGTCCTCGTCACGATCGACCAGGATGCCGCGCTTCTGCAGCTCTTCGATCGGCACCCGCACCTTGCCGATCCTGGCCCGCAGCTCCGGGTCTTCGTAGTAGGAGTCGGGGGTATTCAGGAAGGTCACCCCGTTGGCGCGCAAGGCATCCACCGATGTCAGGATGTCGTTGGTGGCCACCGCCAGGTGCTGCGCGCCGGGACCGCGGTAGAAGTCGAGGTACTCGTCGATCTGCGAGCGCTTCTTGGCGACCGCCGGCTCGTTGAGCGGGAACTTGACCCGGTGGTTGCCGTTGGCCACCACCTTGCTCATCAGCGCCGAGTAGTCAGTGGCGATGTCGTCGCCGATGAACTCGGCCATGTTCACGAAGCCCATCACCTTGTTGTAGAACTCCACCCAGGAGTCCATCTCGCCGAGCTCGACGTTGCCGACGACGTGATCGAGAGCCTGGAACATCCGCTTCGGCTCGCCGTCCCGCTTCACCCATTCCGATTGCGCCGCAACGTATCCGGGCAGATACGGGCCATCGTAGCGGCTGCGGTCGACCAGCGTGTGCCTGGTGTCGCCGTAGGTAGCGATGGCGCCGATCCTGATCGTCCCATGCTCGTCGGAGACATCCTCGGCCTCCCGCAACACGGTGGCGCCGGCGGACCGCGCCTGCTCGATGCACTTGTCGACGTCCGGCACCTCGAGGGCGATGTCGGACACTCCGTCACCGTGTTTGCGATGATGCTCGACCAGCTCGGAGTCCGGATCGACCGCGCCGTTCAGCACGAACCGGATCGAACCCGATTTGAGGACGAACGACTTGTGGTCGCGGTTTCCGGTCTCGGGGCCGGAGTAGGCGATCAGTTCCATGCCCCAGGCGGACTGGTAATAGTGGGCGGCCTGGGTGGCGTTACCGACGACGAAGACGATCGCGTCCCAACCGGTCACCGGGAAGGGGTCCTTGGCCGGGTCGTAGTCGACCAATCCCACCAGTTGCATCAGCTCTTCGGGCGTCAGCTTGGCTGCCCGCTCTTCGGTGGTGAGCTCAAGGTGGTCGGTGACGGTCACGAAATCCTCCTGCTGGTCAGCGGACGTGCGGTCGCCCAAGTGCCGGACACGGCGATGTGCCCGGCAAATCCATGGTGTCTCCGAATACCGGGATAGGCAAGTGGCGGTCCTTTGGCTGGCCATGCGGTGCATAATGCGGGCATACTTGGCGCATTGGCTGTGCAATTTGTCGCAAAGGATGCGGATGACTATCGACCAGCTCGACGCCGCGGTTCTCGAACTGCTGGCGCAGGAACCGCGGGTGGGGGTGCTGGAGGCGTCCCGCCGGCTGAACGTCGCCCGCGGCACCGTGCAAGCGCGCATTGATCGACTGCAACGCACCGGGGTGATCTCGGACCTGGCGCCGACCGTCGACCCGGCCGCCCTCGGCTACCCGGTGACGGCCTTCTTGTCGTTGGAGATCGCGCAGAGCGGTGGGCGGGATTCGGTAATCGAGCATCTTCGCGGCATTCCCGAGGTGATCGAAGTGCACACGGTGACGGGCACCGCCGACCTGTTGGTGCGGTTGGTCGCCGAGTCGAACGCCGACCTGCAACGGGTCATCGACTCGGTCGTCGCCGACCCGTCGGTGCTGCGGGCGGCTACCGCGATCGCGCTGGCCAACCCCATCCCGTCGCGCACTCGTCCGCTGGTTACTGCGGCCGGCCGCTCCTGATGGCCGATTCATAACAACCATCGGACCCGCGAAGTCGGGGTGGGGTCAGAGCTGGCCGGTCGCCCGCTCGGGGCGGATCCGGATCACTACGCGTTCGTCGGTCACCATGGCCGCCCGATACTCGTCCCAGTTCGGATGCTCGCCGCCGATCGCCCGGTAGACATCAACCAGCAGGTCGACGGTGCCCGGCTGCGTTTGGTCGACGATCTCGGCGGTGCCGTCGACCTGCACCCAGCGCCCGTAGAACTGCTCGGTCATCACCAATACCGTCGCAGTCGGATCGCGCTGCAGGTTCTTCACCTTCGCCAACGGCAGCCTGCTGGAGATCACCACGACGCCGTCCAACACCCCGCTGTTCACCGGCGACAACTGCAGCGAACCGTCCTGCCGGCGGGTCACCAGCACTGTGCGGCTATTGCCGGCAATGAACTCCAACGCCTGCTCGATCGAAACGCCCATGACGCACCTTCCCTATTCCTCAGCCCAGCACAGTCTCCAGCTCGCCGGCAGCGCGCCGCAGCGGCGCCGAAACTGCTGCCAGGTCAAGAGGTCCCAGCACCACCAGCCCCACCGATGCCTCCAGCGTCTGCGACGGAATGGACATCGCCAGCCCGTTCGTGCCCGGCTGCAGCTCACCGGACGACTCGACCGGATCCGATCGGCCCGTCCGGCCGGCCAAGATCGCCCGGCCGGCGGCGCCGCGGATCAACGGGTGGCGGGATCCGACTCGATACGCGACGTGGAAGTCTGTCCAGCTGGGTTCGACGACCACCATCGCTACTGCCTCGTCGCCGTCCGCCACCGTGAGATGGGCGGTCGCGCCGGTCGACTCGGCCAGCTCACGCAGGATCGGGGTGGTCGCCCTGCGCACCTGCGGTTGGGCCCGCTGCGCCAGCCGCAGCACGCCAGGTCCGATCGTCACCCGCCCGTCGGCGGAACGGCGGGCAAATCCGTGATCGAACAGGGCGGCAAGCAGCCGGTAGATGACGGGCCGGCTCAGCTGCAGCTGGGCCGCCAGATCGGTCACCGTCAGCCCCTCGGGATGGTCAGCCAGCAGCACCAGCAGCCTGAGACCCCTGTCCAGCGCGGTCGATCGCTCGGGGGAACGCGCGTGCGGAGTGACGGCCATGACCCCTCATACTGCCCCGCGTCGCGTGTGACCTCCCCCACCGGGCAGGCGTCGGCCCAGGCCAGACGACGACGAACAACCCCTGGCCCGGCCACGATGCGGTTACCGTGGAGTACGTGACAAGTCAACTTTCAACGTCAATGTTCAGCTGGACCTCCGCCGCCGACCTCGGCCACGACGCCCGGATGGAGGCAGCCAGGTTGGTTCGCTCCGAACGCGGCCTGCGCGCCAACGGATACCTGGTGACCGTCGGCGACAGTGCTGCGGGCAGCTGGTACTCGCTGATGTGCGACCCGGCTGGCCAGCTGCGCCGACTGACCGTCCGCGCCGACTCGGCGATCGGCGAACGCTCGCTGTCGCTCGCCAGGGCGCCTGGCGGCCCGTGGGTCCTCGACCGAGCAGACGGCGAGCAGGCCGAACCGGCGCTGGCCGCCGTCGACGACGTGGTGCTCGGCGGCTCGGTGTTGAGCCATGCGCTGCCGATCCATCGGCACGCGATCCACACGGGTGATGAAGGCTCCTCGCAAACGATCGAGGTGGCCGTCGTCTCGATCCCCGACCTGTCGGTCTCGCTGGAGCACATCACCTACACCACGGCAGCCAAAGGCCAGGACGGCTCCGCCGAAATCAGCGTGACCTGCAACGACGTCGGCACGATCGTGCCGGTCGACGCCAATGGCATCATCGCCGGCGCGGTCAACCTGCGGGTCTGACGACTCGCCGACCTAGCCGGTCGCCGGTGTGCTGGTCGCCGATCCTGGTCACCGTGCGCGATCTCGGATAGCTGGCTATGTTCAGCACAGTGACGCCCGTCAAGGAGCGGCACTCCCGGGTCGTACCGGGACAGTCGATGATCGAAGGAGCACAGCATGGTGGACTTCGGAGCATTGGACGACAAGGCCAAGGATCTCGCCGGCGAACATTCAGATCAGGTCAACGAAGGAGTCGACAAGGTCGGCGACTTCGCCGGCGACAAGGTCGGCCACGACAAGGTCGACGGCCTCACCGATAAGGCCAAGGACGCACTCGGCGGCGGCGGCGGTGGGGACGGCGGCGAAGCCGCGACCGATCCTGCCCAGGGTCAGCCGCCGGCCTGATATTCGGCGCCAAACGCCGCTCGCCCGACAGGGCGGGCGGCACTTGGTTACCGTTGGCCCCGGATGATGTTCCGGGCGCTGGGCCCGGGCGCCGAGAGGAGCGATAATGATGGTGGATTTTGGCGGATTGGCCGATAAGGCGAAGAACTTTATTTCCGGCCACGACAATCAGGTCAAGGACGGCATCAAGAAGGTCGGCGATTTCGTCGGCGACAAGATCGGCCACGACAAGGTTGACGGCGTGGAGAGCAAGCTCGACGGGCTCGTCGACAAGCTCGCCGGCAACAAGGGTGACGCGCCAGCAGCGCCTGGGACTGGAGCACCTGGAGCACCAGCCAGCACGGCCGACGCGGCCGACGCGCCTGCCGCACCAGCCAGCGCGACCGACGCGCCTGCCGCACCCGCGGCACCAGCCGCTCCAGCAGCACCCGCTGAGGCACCCGGCG
>JALYVF010000053.1 GCA_030853385.1 Actinomycetota bacterium
GTCCGCAGCAGCAGCCAGAGCACCAGCCGCTCGTCCGGATCGTCCAGGTTGACCCCGAAGATCTCCGTCGCCCGCCGCATCCTGTGCCGGAAGGTGTTCTGGTGCAGAAACAATCGCGCTGATGCGGCGGGCACGTCACCGAAGGCGTCCAGGTAGGCGCGCAGCGTAGCTATGTACTGCGAACCCTTGTCCGCGTCGTAGCCGGCCATCCGGTCCAGCACGTCCAGCGACAGCCGCGGATCGTTCGAGATGATCTCCTGCAGCTGCAGCAGAATGGTCCGACTGCGCACATCCGCAATCGCAGCCACCCCGGGAACGTCCCCGCGCTCCGCCAGCACCTGCAACACCAGGTCCGCGTCCTGCCGGGACTGCGCTATCGCCTCCAGACTCCCCACACTGCTGCCGATCCCCGCCCGCAGCGGGACTCGCAGCGACTCCGCGGCACGGGACAGCACCCGGTCCACCATGGCCGGGAGCACCGCCCGGTCTGCAGCCCGAGTGGGCAGCAGCGCGTAGACGGTGTCCGACAAGGTGAGACAGGCCGCTTTGCGGTGCAGGCTCTCGCAGAACACTGCGATCAGGTCGGCGACCCGGGCCAGCAGCGTGCCGTCCGGATCATCGGCCGTACCGACGATCTGGAATCCGACCACGGTCAGGTCATGGTCATCCACCGAGGGCAGCGCCTCACCCAGCGGCCCTCGACGGCCCAGCAGCGCCCCGCGCAACGCCCCGGACCGGGCGGCGCGCTCCAGATCGGCCGTCGTGCGCAACTTCAGGATGTGCAGGGATGCCAGCCGGGCCGCATCGGCCAGCGCCCGTTCCGCGTCAGGCGGGAAGCCCGTGTCCCCCTCGACGGCCCAGATCGACCCGATCGGTTCCTCGCCGGCCCGGATCGCCGCCGCCAGCCGGGCTCTGATTCCCGGCAGCTCCACGCGTTGCACCGTGTCGCTGCGCCGCACCAGGTCGTATACGTCGGCCAGCCGGAACTCCGCCGGCACCCGCCGCCCCAGAATGCCGGCCTGCCGCACCTCGTCGATCGGCTGGGCGGGCACGTTAGAATACGCAAGCACCTGCTGATGCAGATCCTCGATCGCGATGGCCCCCCCGACCATCGCAGCGACCGCGTTTGCCAGCGCGAACAGGTCGCCGGTGACCACGGAGGACAATGGTTCCCCTGCCCCGCGGCGATCCCCGGCCACACTGGCCGAGAGCATCATGTGCAGGTGCGTCCACGGGACGCTGTCGTCCACCAGCAGCAGGGCGATGCCCGCCGATTGGGCAGCCGCTACCGCAGGGGCCGGTTCCTCGCCATAGGCCTTGACCACCACGGCGGCCAGTCCGCCGTCGGAGGCCGCCTGGATGGCCCGCGCCGTGAACGTCGACGTGGGTCGGCAGCCGACCGCCAGCAGCAGCGATCCCGCCGTCGCCGTCACACCCTCGGCCGCGTCCAGCAGGACTGGCTCTCCGGCGTGGACGTCCGCACCTTTGGGCAGGCACAGCGCTTGCAGCACCAGCGGTCCCACCGCTGACAGCACGGACTGCAGAGTGCTGCCTCCGTCGATGCTCATGGCTTCGAGCCAATCACACCGCTGGTTGAAATTTGGGTAGCCCTCCTTGGCTGATCACGTGTCGAGCGGCAGCCACTGCCGGGTGACCGTCACCGCTGCGAGCGCATCCAGATCGACCTCCACCCCCAGGCCGGGGCCGGTCGGGACCGCGATGTGACCGTCCTGGATGCGGAATGGTTCGGCGACGATGTCCTGCCGGTAGAAGCGGTCGGATGCCGAGGTGTCACCGGGCAGGGTGAATCCCGGCAGTGCGGCCAGGGCCATGTTCGCCGCGCGGCCCAGCCCCGTTTCCAGCATCCCCCCGCACCAGACCGGCACGCCGGACGCGGCGCATACGTCGTGCACCCGGCGCGCCTCCAGGTATCCGCCGACCCGTCCCGCCTTGATGTTCACCACCGAGCAGGCACCGAGTCGGATCGCATCGGCTGCCACCTTGGCCGAGGTGATCGACTCGTCCAGGCAGATCGGCGTCGCGACCCGCCGGGCCAGTTCGGCGTGCTGGGTGAGGTCCTCGTCCTCCAACGGCTGCTCGATCAGCAACAGGCCGAACTCGTCCAGCCGCGCCAGATGGCGCGCGTCGGACAGCGTGTACGCAGTGTTGGCGTCCACCTGCAACGGGATATCGCCGAATCGTTCCCGCACCGCGCGGACGGGTTCGAGGTCCCAGCCCGGCTTGATCTTCAGCTTGATCCGGACGTATCCCTCGTCCAGGTATCCGCCGACGGTCTCCAGCAACGCCGACACCGACGGCTGAATACCCACGCTCACCCCGGACGGCACTGTTGTGTGTACCGAGCCGAGGTAGGCGCTCAGCGGCATTCCGACGATGCGCAGTTCCGCATCCAGCACCGCCATCTCGAGCGCGGCCTTGGCCATCCGGTGACCTTTGAAGGGCGTCAGCCGGTGAGCGACGGTGCCGGCGCGGACATCGCCGGCGGTGGCCAACGCGGGCACCAGGAAGTCACGCAGCACCAGCGCAGCCGCGGCGTTGAACTCCGAGGAGTACAGCGGGTCCGCCATGGACACGCATTCGCCCCAGCCCTGCTGGTCGTCCAGCAGCACCCGAACCAGCAGCAGATCCCGCTCGTGTTGGGTGCTGAAGGACGTCTGGAAGGGAGCGACCAGCGGCACCCGCAGGTGTAGCAGTTCCGCGCCGGTCAATTTCATCCTGGATCCTTCCGCCGGGCCACATAGGCCTTGTCCTGGTTGACCCCCACGATCTTCAGACCGCTGTCGAATGCCTCGGTCATCGCCCTGCGCAGCGCCGACCGCCATCGGGTGGCCAGCGCCGGATCGACCTGACGCACCGCGTCGATGTCGTCGGGTACCTGGATCAGCCGCACCCCGTCCGAGCCGGCCCGCAGCACGGGTTCGCCGTCCGATCCTGGCCGAAGCACCGTCACGGCCTCCGCGCCGGTGGGCAGGTAGGCGCCGGGAACGGGCCGCGACAGATCCCATTCCACCAGCACCCGGTCGCTGACATCGCCGGCGTTGATCCGATCGGTCATCGCCCCGTAGAAGTCGTCGAGGTAACGCACCGCGTCCGCGCCGAGCTTGACCAGATTGAAGTAGGCGTTGCGGCGGATCAACGGATCGAACGTCCACCCGATCGACGCGATCCCGTTGGCCAGGGCCCAGGCCCGCTGGTGCAGCTTGAGCAGATATCCGATCGAGTGCCCCTGGTGCGACGGAAGCACGCCCGCGATGTGCGAATGCAGCGAACCGTTCTTGGTGCGGAACGCGCACGCCACACCGACGATCTGCTCCCCATCGAACGCGGCGCCCACATAATTGCCGGTGAACGCGAATGCACGCAACATCTCCGGCGGGAGCGGAACACCGGCCGCGTGGCCCCAGACTCGTTGCAAAACTGCGGCTGCGGCGTGCTGCTCGGCCGGCGTGGTCAGCGACTGCACCCGCACCCCGGCCGCCCCGGCCAATTGCGCCGCCAAACGGGCAGCGGATGCGACCCCCGCGGCGGCGCTGCCGGCGTCGTCACCGACGGCCACCCCGGGGCCGCCCGTCAGGTCGCTGCTCACAGGATCCAGCGTGCCGCCACCGTAGGGCGAGCACATCGTCGCTCCAACCGATCAGGCCCCGGCGGTTTCGTCCGCTGCCACCATGGCAGGTTTCCTCGGGTCAATATCACCCCCGCCGGATCTTCCATCACGTCCAACGAATCTCGCTGAGCTTGGGTGGTGTGCCCCGGAGTCAGCACTTGGCCTTCTTCGCGACTTTCGTGCCTCCCTCGTTCTCATCCTGATGATGAGGTCGGACTCGAATTCGGCAATCACGGCCACAAGACGTTGAACAGCAACCGGGCTCGGCGGCCGTCAGCTCTTCGACGATTTCCCGGGCGTTGTCGGGCAGCGACCCGGGCCAGCCGATCGAGTTTGGTGACAAGCAAGGTGTTTCCGGCGCGGAAGGCTGCGAGCGGCTAACGCAGCCCGGGTCGGTCTCGGGTTGCGGCCGGTGAGACCGTGGTCGACGTAGACGGGGTCGTTACCCGGGTTGACGGGTGCTTAAGTTAAGCGGGCGCAGGTTGTGGGGGGAGGACGTTTTGGGCGAGCAGCGTGGCCAGCGCCCCTTCGATGCGGTCCAGCCGCTTGCTGACATCTTTGGGCGATCCTTTGCCCGAACGCTGCTGGCTCAGGCCCAGGGTGAGGTCGTTGAGGCGGTTGCGGACGTCGGACAACTCTCTGGCGATGTGGGAGTTGACCTCAGTGTCCATGGCCGACCGTGCTCGGTCGATCTTGGCCTCGGACCGGTCCCGGTCGTCCTGGCGGTTCTGGGCGAGCAGGATCAGGGGTGCGGCGTAAGACGCTTGCAGGCTCAGCAGGAGCGTGAGAAACGTGAACGTGTAGGGGTCGAAGCGAAGACTGCGGGGTGCCAGCGTGTTCCACGCGAACCAGATTAGGATGAAAACCGACATCTGTATTATGAATTTTGATGTGCCCATGTAGCGGGCGAAGCTCTCACTCAGGGTTCCGAAGGATTCGCCGTCCATGAGGGTGGCGAGGCTGCGTCGGGTACGCACCTTGGGTACGGACAGAGTGTGGAAAGAAGTCTTCGTTGCCATGGTGATCGCGCCTCCTGCGTTGAGATGGTCGGCGCGCCTTCGGGGTGAACATCGCGCTGCTGTACCCAGTGGAAGCTGCCCGCTCGCTGCTACCAGTGGGAGACGGCGATCATGACGCCTGGACCGGATCCGTCGCCGCTGACGACGGTCATCCGGCGTGGGCGATCAGCCGGCGTAACTCCGCGACCGGCACCACTCGATCGTCTGCGACCTGATCGGCCAACTGCTGCTCGACATATTCGCGGAGCAACGCGGTCACCTTGACCCCGCGTTCGGCGGCCAGAGCCCGTGCAGCGTTGAGGATGAACGCCGGCAGCCGCACGGTGATGCCCACCATTGGGTCCTCGACCATGCTGGTGTCCAGCTCGGCGGTTTCCAGCTCGGCCGACTGGTCGTTGTTGTCGTAGAAGTCCCGCAACGCGGCGAGCTGCTCGTCAGCGTCCATCTCTAGCTTTCCTTCCGGCGCTGGTAACTGCGCTGCTCCGCATCGGTCATTTCCGGGCGGTGACGATGCTGACCCCACCATCGGGAGCCTCTCCGACCACAACCAGCAGATGCCGGCCCGCCGCAGTCGCACCGAACACCAACGTGGTGCCTGCCCGCCCAGCCGCGACGTACCGGCGCCGGCCATACAACACCTCTTCGACCTCACCTGGACGCACCGCATGACGGGCGATGTGTTCCTCTGCCTGCTCGGTCCAGGACACCGGAAGGAACACCCTACAAGCGTAACGCGATTCGTAACCACTGGGAAGCGGCGCGGTCCCGCACCGTCGTCGCCGTCGGAGCAGGTGCCAGATAGCTGGATCTTACGTCGGGGCCGTCCTTGCGCCACCTTCCTGGGCGGCGGTTAGAAGCCGTGGGAGAATCGTCGTTTTATCCGAGCGGCGCGGCGCCGTTTGGCCCGGTCGTAGGCCACGTCGAGGCGGTCTTTGGCGGCGTCGGTTTCGCTGGCCCGGCCTCAACGAGCACCGGAGCGCACTGCGTCCATCAGCGCCGCCAGCAGCGCCGCCTTCATATCGAAGACGGCAGGCCCGGCGGCCCGGTCGCCGATGACGGTGAACGGCCAGCGGGTCAGCGGACCCATCGGCCAGACGGTGTCGCAGTGCTCGACCAGCAAAACGCGCGTAGAGTCTCCGCACCGCCACACCAGATGTCGGCGGCCCTGCACCACCACCGCCTTGGGGCGCAGCCCAACCTGTCCGGCGCCCCACTCGGCACACGCCTCCCGTCGCGGTAATGTTCTCGGCCGTGGATTCGCAGGACACCAGCTTGCCGACATCGTCGACCATCCGGTCCCGCACGGTTTTTCACGATGCCCTTGGATTGTGGGTCGCTGGTGTGGCAGAAGTCTGGGCTGAACCTGTAATGGATGGCCAACCGTACGTAGTCCGGGGGATGTGAGATGTTCTGGGTACGTGGTGGGGTCCTGATCGAAGGAGTGCGCTGCTAGGTGCTGCGCAAGTGTCCAAGTTGGTCGCTTCCGTGGTGCGTGTCCGCTGCTGGCGAAACCAGGTGGCGGCCGGTTCGCCGTCAGCGGACATCTCTATCGCAATGCCGGCGACCCGCGCACCATCGTCGAAGGAGGTTGCCATGAAGCGTCTGTTGGTCGGGATCGGCGCCGGCGTGTTGACGGCGATCGGAGTGCTCGGCATGCGCCGTCGGCCCCCGGCAGGATCACCGCGCCGGGGTGACGATGGGGGTGGACTGGCCGGCGATCGCGAACCGCGTACGCCGCTGCCCGTCACGCTGGTCGACGCCGGCGCTGGGACTCCGTAATGGGGCGCGGGCGCTGGAGTCGAGGCCGCGGGGACCAGACCGGCGGATTGGTGCCGCGGGCGCCGCTCCCGACGACGCAGATCGATTCTGGGGCCGCCCCGCGCCCGGATCCCCCCCGGCATGTCGGGAAGGCGGCAAGGGCTGACGCACTGCGGCGCAGCGCGGAGCGTTCGCGGTCGGTGGACAAGCCACGGCGGCCAACCGGCTCGGCATAGACTCGCCCGGTGGCGGGACGGATCACCGAAGCGGACAAGGAACGCGTCCGTGACGCCAATCGCATCGAGCAGGTCGTCGGAGAGTATGTGTCGCTGCGCTT
>JALYVF010000067.1 GCA_030853385.1 Actinomycetota bacterium
CTGGTGTCGAAACCGCCACTGCCACCAGGAGTTTCCACATTCCCAGGACCCGGCGGGCTGGTGGTCTCGCCGGCTCTCGCCGACTTGCTGCGATCCGGCGCCGGTGCCGGTTTGCGGCCGCGCCTCAGCGGGCCGATCGTCGGCAGCATTGCCGAGTCCGGCCTGAGCAGCCCTGGTGAGCTTCGCTTCTACCGCGGGGCGGCGGTCGACGGCGATCAGCTCACCGACCAGAGCCGGGGGATCAGCTGGGGCAATTCGCTGAGTTCGTTCACTCCCAACGGTGTGGTCCTCGGGCTGTACGGTCCGATGAACGGCATCTCCGATCTTGACCTGATGGTGGTCGTCACCGGCATCGCCATCCTGATCGTGCCGTTGCTGGTGTTCATCTCGATCGCCGGCCGCATCGGTGGCCCCGCGCGCTCCAGACGGCTCGCCGCGATCCGATTGATCGGCGGATCCATCCGCCAGCTCCGACGTTTCACCATCGCCGAGGCACTGCTGGCCAGTGTTGCCGGTCTGCTGACCGGCCTGGTCGGCTTCCTGGTCGCCCGGCTGTTCGCACCCAATATTTCGGTCTCTGGCGCCGGGTTCTTCGTCAGTGACGTGCGCCCGGACCTGCGTCTGGCAGTCGCCGTGCTGCTCGGCGTTCCCGTGCTAGTGCTGATGTCGGTATTAATCGGTCAGCGCCGGACAACGGTCGAACCACTCGGCGTCCAGCGGCTGGGGCGACCACGGCCGCGTCGGCTGCCGTGGCGGCTGGGCGTGGTCGCGGCAGCAGGGGTGGCGTTGGTAGCGGCAGTCCTGCTGGTGAGTGGCTCTCCCTATGACGATCGCCAGGCGCGGGCATTCGCGCTCGTTCCGGGGATCACCCTTGCAATGATCAGCATTCCGGTAGTCGCGCCCTACCTGATCGAGCGGCTCGCCCGCCGCGCGACGACCGGAGGCACGGCGTGGCAACTCGCGGTCCGGCGATTGCAGTCGGACAGCGGGACGGCTGCTCGAG
This sequence comes from Actinomycetota bacterium, assembly GCA_030853385.1. Taxonomy (GTDB): domain Bacteria; phylum Actinomycetota; class Actinomycetes; order Mycobacteriales; family Nakamurellaceae; genus Nakamurella. The sequence continues at coordinate 1,004 of JALYVF010000067.1, forward strand.
TGGTCAGCGGGCTGGCCGTGGTGCTCTGCGCGGCAGTTGCTTTGCTACCGTTGTTTGCCTACACCGGGGCCCGGAACGGCGAGAACACCGGAAGCACAGCGCCGGCCCATGGTGGTACGGGTGACATCGCCCTCTGGTCTGTGTCGGGTGACGCCATCGAAGATGCCCGTGACGCGGTGGCCAGGGTTCCCGGAACAGCACCAGTGATGGCAATTGCGGACATCTCGACCGGATCGGGAGGCACCGGGCCCGGGGCCTACATTGCCAGCTGCGCAAGCATTAAGGCACTGGCGATGATCCGGGACTGCCGCGACGGCGATGTCCTGAACGTCACCGATCCCCGCTCGCCCGGCTCGCCCAAGCCGGGCGGAGTGCTGGAAACCTACGGTTCCGAAGGGCGCCCAGTGTTCGTCACACTGCCCAACGCCATTTCGTCGGTGCCGGTGAGGCCCAACGACGTGTGGACCCAGCCCGGCTTGTATCTCACGCCGGGAGTGTTCACCGGACCGGCGTCCGCAGTCTTGGACGGGCAGGTGCGGGTCTGGTTGAGCACGGCCAGCTTGGACGACGCCGGATTCGATCAGGTGCGCAACGCTCTTGCCCAGTACGGCTGGCGGCTCGACGACAGCCAGTTCGGAGTGAGTGCCGCCCTGACCCCGCTCGGCGCGCTGATGGCGACCGCCAGGACCGGGTTGCTGCTGGGCGGCGGACTGGTGCTGCTGGTGGCGGTCCTCAGCATGGTGGTGCTGACGATCGAGCAACTGACCGAACGGCGGCGACCGTTGACGCTGGCCGTCGCCGTGGGAGTGCCCCGATCGGTGCTGGCCAGATCGTCCATCTATGTCGTGCTGGCACCGGCCGTGGTGGCGGTCCTGCTGGCCGACATCGTCGGTGTTGTTGTCACGCTGACCTTCCGTGCCTATCTGCGCGAGGTCCTGAACGTCCAGCCGCTGCCACTCGTCGGGCTCTCGCTTGCCACCCTCGCTGTGATCGCGTTGATCACCGCGGCCACCCTGCCGGCGTTGCGCCGGCTGACCAGACCAGATGCGCTGCGCACCGAATAGTCCGCGGAACGTCAGCCCCGGCGCGCCCTCATCCACTTGATCGGGTGAGCCAGCCAATAGAAGTTGAAGCCGAAGCCGCAGCCGAAGGTTTTCGGCGGGATGCACAAGAGGCTCGTTGCCGACGTCACCAAGTGCCCAACACTGGGAGCAAAGGCCAAGCAGCCACAGACGAATCCGTTGATGGACAACTACGAGGGCATGACGACCACGCAACTCATCGGGCCGCCTACGCCGTCAGCCTGGTGAGCGACGACAACTTCGGCGCCACCCAGATCACCCGATTCCTCACCTGGCCGCGATCCTGCCGTAGCCGGTATTGGGGTCAGCGTGCTCGGTCGCTGCCGGCGGCAAACACGTTGGGCGGGAACGCTCCCGCGGCATTCGCCGTGTCCCGGAAGGTGCGCCCGAGGGTGACGATCCGGTCTATCTGATCTGTGGGCAGGTGCCCCAGCACGGCGATGGCGTTGCGGTCGGTGTCGTCCTCGACCTGCTGGCGAGCGGCCACCCCCTTCGCCGTCAGGGCGCCGTCGGCGACCAGCCCGCGATCGGCCAACACTTCGACGGCTGCTCCCCACTCCTGTTCGCTCCAGCCACGTGACTTCTGGGCGAAGGCCGGCACAAAACCCTTACCTGTCAACGTATGCAGAACAAGCGCCTGCACTCCGGAGTAGCCGGCATTCACCAGCGCAGCGATGTGACCATCGCCCCGATGCTCCCGCAGCAGGGCGATCGCCTGCCAGCACACCAAGACGTCGGACTGCGGCCAGTCCAGGTCGGCATGAGCGGCATACAGCGGACGACCCTCCGGCCAGCAGCCGTCGCTGGCCAGCCGCACCAGACCGGTCAGCTCACTGAACTGCTCCGAAGCCAACGCCTCGGCGCCGAGCAGCCTAGTCAATGCCTGCTCCACCGCCTGCAGGCGGGCCGAGAGGATGTCGGCAGGGCTGGCCAACGCCCACGCCGCCGGAATGTACTTGGCCACCAGCGACGGTGAGAAGTTGTAGAAGGTGGCAGCGACCACGCCGCCGCCGACGGCTCCCATCGCGGCACTGCGGGAGGCGAAATAGCCCATTCGGCCGGGCTTCAGACCGATCTGCTGGTAAGCAGCCTCGGCTTCCGGGGCGAAGTAGATCATCGAGTGCAGCGGTTCGATGGCCCGCATCACTCGACCGGCAACGGCAGCGTCTTCCATCAGGCGGACGCTACCCCGCGGCGATGTCAGGTCTTGCACAGCTCCGGCAGCAGGTCCACCACCACCGTCCAGGCGGCCGAGGTCGGATCGATCAGAGTGAAGTGGTCGCCCTGCACGGTGTGCAGGACGACAGTGTCGCCGGCGTTCGTCGCGGCGGCGACGTAGGCGGTGCTCTGCAAGTAAGGCACGTTGGCGTCGTCCTTGCTGTGCACACAATGAACGGGAACACCGAGCGGCAGATGCTTGATGGGATCGGCGATCTGATACCTGTCCGGATGCTGCTCGACCGTGCCGCCGAGCAGGTCGGGCACCGACGATCCACCGACGCCGGTGGCAGCGGCCACCGTCAGATCGAGCACCCCGGCCTGCGAGACCACGCCGGTGACGGCGACCGACCGCTTGCCGGGCGACGCCGATCCGCTGGCGGATCTCGTTGTGGAGATCGCGCCGGGGGCGCCGAAGCTGAGCTTCCTCCTGCCGGCCAGCCAGGCGGCGAGCTGACCGCCGGCCGAATGACCGATAGCCACCACGTGGTCCAGATCGATGCTGCCGTACCGGCCGCCAGCGGCGATGTCGGCCAGCTTGTCGATGCCTGTCGCCACATCCTGCAGGGTCGCGGGCCAGCCGCCGCCGTCACCGACCCGCCGGTACTCGAGGTTCCAGGCGACCCAGCCGCGCTTGGCCAGATCCGCGGCCAGCGGGGTACCGAGGTCGGCACGGTACTCGGACAACCAGAAACCGCCGTGGATGATCACCGCGGTGCCCTGGTTGCGGGTGCCGGCCGGCAGATGCAGTTCCCCCCACTGCGAGTTGTCCGGCCCGTACGGAATCTTGATCGGGTCCGGTCGTGCGGCAGCCATCGATGACCCGCCCGCCGAAGATGCCCCGCTCGCCGAAGGTCCGCTGCCCGCCGCGGGCGTTCCGCCGCCGGCGGACACGCCGCAACCGGTGAGAGCGGCGGCGCTTCCAGCCAGCAGGCCGATCACCGCGCGACGGCTCAGCTGCGACTGCTCGTCCATCGGCGAACCCGCCCCTCGAACTCACGGCGCCCGGACGGACGTCAAGGGTCCTTCGGAGCCAAGCCCGCCGGCAGACTGGCCGATTTGCGCCTCTGCTGATGCCGTAACGTTTTTGGCCCGACGGGGGACGGGCAGCAGCCATCTGGGATTCGCCGCACACAGCTGCAGCGGGAATCCCCAGAAGCTGTCGCTCGTCCCCTGAGCGGGCGACGGTGCGTCAGCGCGACCGGTGGTAGGCCGCACGATCCGACCAGTGTCGATGGCCACCCGGCGATCGACTACCGCCCCGGCCGCGTCGAACCAACAGCACGACGACCAGCACGATCAGTGGAATCGGCACAATTCCGTGGGCCAGCGCGACGATCGACATCACGATCATCAGCACACCGAGCGCCATCAAGATGCGATTCGGACGGCCACCGAGGGAGCCGGCACTGAACGGACCGCCGTCGCCGAACGGGTTGGGACGCCGCATTCCTTGCCGACCTGGTCCACTGCGCCCGAATGGTCCGCCGGACCAGAAGTCTTGCGCCGCAGCCGATGTCGCGTACGATCCTTGCCGGGCAGATCGTTCTGGAAGGTCCGCGAACAGCGTCGGCAACTCGTCAAGGTAGGTAACGGCATAGGCCTGACGAACCCGATCGTCGTACTCGGCGATGTCGATCCGCCCGGCGGTGAAGTGTTGCGCGAGTCGTTCGGCTGCCGACTGGCGGTCGGCATCGGCTGCCCGCATCCGCGCGTCAGTCATCGTGCGTCATCCTTTCGGAACTCGTCGGTGCCTTCGTCGTCACGGTCGTTGTCGTCGTCACCGTCGTCGCCGAGGATCCGATACAGATCCGCACGGGTGCGGCTGAGTACCTTGCGGGCGTCGGCCATCTGCTCGGCGGACCCCGTCCGCGCGACGTGGATGAAGGCGCTGGCCACCCCGAAGATCAGCTCGCCGATCTGCGAGTCGTCGTCACTCGGGGCGACCGTCTGCCATAGACTGGCGAATTCTTCCGCCTTCTCGGTGGCGATACCGCGGCCCTCGTCGGTGAGCCGGAAGACGCGTTTGCCGTCCTGCTCCTCGGCCCGCACCAGCCCCTCGTCCTCGAGTTGCTGCAGCGTCGGATACACCGAGCCGGGGCTCGGCTTCCAGCTGCCGCCGCTGCGCCGGCCGATCTCCTGAATGATCTGGTACCCGTGCATCGGCTCCTCGGCGAGCAGCGCCAGCACGGCGGATCGGACGTCACCGCGGTTGGCCCTGGGCGCGCGTTGCTGCCAGGGCGCGCCGCCGAACGGGCCGCCCCATGATCCTGGCCAGCCGCCCCCGAAGGGTCCGCCGCCACGACCGCCCGGCCACGGTCCACGCCGCGCCCCTTCCCCGCCTCGCCCACCCAGGCCGAACGGTCCGCCCCCACCACGTTGCTGGTCGTGGCCCCCGTGACCGCCGCCGAACCCGCTCTCGGCGAAGAACTGCTTGAACATCTTCGGAAGATCGCAAGGTTCCCCTTGCTCTGCCGCCCATGCCGTCATCATTGCCTCCTAATGTTTCTGAACTGTCGCTGATGTGTCGCGATAGGTCAACGATATATCGCGATAGACCGGGTGCAAGGAAACGAGGATGAGATCAGGGGAAGGTCAGGGTTGCCCTGAGTCTGGGTTCGGCGCCGTCCGACGGGATGGAAATCTGCCGGTCCTGGTCTTCTTGAACCTCATGGCTTCCCTACAGCGCAGGTCCAGGCTCGCTGCAGCCGTTGATCTGACTGGCACAGTGACACGATGATGGCCAGCGTTCGATGCGGCAGCCGGAACCCACTGAGCTACTTTGCCCGCTCGGCTGGCACTCATCGATGGTTGTACCGGCTGGCTCCAGGAGTCAGTTGGACCGAGGATCGGCTAGGTCCGCCCCGAGCTGCTGGCCGAGTACCGCGACCGGCACGCCGCCGTCTGGCCGGACATGCTGCAGGCGCTTCACGATAGGGCCATCACTGGAGGACTCGGATTGTGCAGCGGGGGCCGGGCGCAGCGGCCAATCTTCGGTCCGCGGTCAACAAATCGCACTGGAGCGACTCGGCAAGCGCGACGTAGCAAGCGTCATAGGCGCTCACGTTGGCACGCATTTCGATCGCGCGTCTGACCAGGCGCCGCGTCGGGACCCGTTCGAAGGTCAGCTGAAGCAGGTGGGTGACGGCGATGCGCAGCCGCGCGTCTGTGAGTGTGCCGCGCAGCCAACGCTTGCGGAGCACCGACACGGCCTCGACATCGATCAGGTCCGGGGCGGTGAGCTCGCCGGCCGCTCGGAGTTCACCACGCGCGAGCCGTCCATCGGCATCATCGTCGGCAAGCGCATTGGCCAGGACGGACGCATCAACGACGATCATCCGACGATGGCGCACGGCCGACTCGGAGCGCGCAGCGGCTCGCTGCTCACCGCGCTGACCGGTCCTCGTCGAGGTCGGCTACGGACGTCTGTAGGCCAACCCGGCCTCCCTGTTGCGCTTCCACCTCGTCGAGGATCTCACTGATCGACCGGTGCCCGGCCAGCTCACGCAGCTCGGCAGCAAGGTATTGCTGCAGGGATTGGTGACGGCGCTCCGCCCGGCGCTGCAAGGCGGCGTGCACGTCCTCAGGAACTCCGCGTACCAAAACGTTGGGCATGCTTACATTATGCTTACATCCGGGCGCCGTCGCAACCAGCGGCGGCGACCTTTGGTAGTCCGCGTCGACACGGTGAACGCCGATCGGTTAACTTCGCGTGGTCCGGATTCAGTGCCCGCCCGCTGGTGCGACCGGCGGTCGCACGCGCAGCACGATCGAGGAGCCATGTCCCGATACTGCTTTCTGCTGCAGGTACGTCTAGAGCTGCTCGCCGAGTACCGCGACCGGCACGCCGCCGTGTGGCCGGACATGCTGCGGGCGCTGCAGGACAGTGGCTGGCACAACTACTCGATCTTCAGCCGGCCGGACGGGCTGCTCGTCGGCTACCTGGAGGCGGACGACCTGGACGTCGCCCAACAGGCAATGGCCGCCACCGACGTCAATGCCAGGTGGCAGGCCGAGATGAGCCGCTACTTCGTCGGTCTGGGCGGACGCGGCCCCGACGAGGGCATCCAGCTGCTTGATGAGGTCTTCCACCTCGAAGACCAGCTGCGGCCCAACGCATGACGCCGGAACGTAGGCCCATACCGATCCTGGAGCTGCGATGACTGAATCGTCCGCTGGCCTGCAGCGCATCGCTGGCCGGCGGACCAGGGTGGGTCTGGTTGCCGGTGGCCTTGGCGCCTATTGGCCGCAGTTCCCCGACCTGCTGCCGCAACTGCAGCGCTCGGCGGCGAGGGTGTCCGAACGGATGCGGACGTTGGACTGCGACGTCGTCGACGTCGGTTTCATTTCTGACGAGCGGGACGGTGCCACCGCGGCCGAACGATTGCGGGTGGCCGGGTGCGACCTGATCATCGGATTCCTGACGACCTACATGACCGCGGCCATGCTGATCCCGGTTGCGCAACGCAGTGGTGCTCCGGTGCTGCTGATCAATCTGCAGCCGACCGAGGCGATGGACCACAAGAGTTTCGACACCGGACAGTGGCTCGCCTATTGCGGCGCCTGCCCGCTTCCCGAGATGGCCAACACCTTCCTGCGCTGCGGCATCGACTTCCGTTCGGTCTCTGGCTATCTCGAAGACGAGCGGGCTTGGACCAGGATCGGTCGCTGGATCTCGGCCGCCGGCGTGCGCGGCGCGCTGCGCACCGGGCGGCAC
>JALYVF010000095.1 GCA_030853385.1 Actinomycetota bacterium
TAGCCGGCCGCGTCGGGCTGGCTGACGGTGCTGATGCGGCCGACCTGGCCGACGACGAACGGCGCGACGATCAGGACCACCGGCACCGCCAACAACACCGGCCGCAGCGCAGCGCGGTGCCGCCACAGTGCCCGCAGCAGCTGCGTCAGACCGAAGCCGGCCAGCGCCGCGATGAACGTCAGCCCCGCCGAGCCGACCAACGAAGCAGCGGGAAGCAGCGGCCCGTCCGGTTGCGAGAAGGCCAGCGATCCCCAGGGGAATCCGCCGAACGGCCACCTGCCGCGCAGCGCCTCCCCCGCTACCCAGGCCGCTGCCGCCCACAGCGGCCAACACGGCAGCAGCCGGATCGCCCAGGCGATGATCACCACCGGCAGCCCGGTCAGCAGGGCCATCACGATCGCCAGGGCCAGCCAGGGCGCCGAACCGACATACACGCCCGTCCAAGACAGCAACGGGATGTAGAAGGCGGCGCCGAAGACCGCGCCCAGTCCGTACCCGGCCCGGCCCCGGACGCCGTGCAGGGCCAGCCCCAGCAGCGCGATCCCGGTGATCGCCGCCCACCACTGGGTGGAGGGGGCAAACGAGGCGAACAGCGACAGCCCGGCGGCGACCGCCGTCAGCAGCCGCAGCCAGCCGCCACCGGCGAACCCGGCCGCCGCTGAACGAGCCCACCGCCGCAGTCGGTGCTTGTCGGGTGCCGGCTTGACATCCGTTGTCGTCACGCCGAAGTCACCCTGGTGACGCGCTGGCCGGTGACGTCCGCGATCAGCTCGAAGTCGCTGTCGCAATGCAGCATGGACAGGTCCGCCAACTCGGCGGTCGCTGCCACCAGCAGGTCCGCAATGGTCGGTGCGCGATGCTGGCCGCGATCGGCCAGCGACTGTTGCACAGCGACAGCCCTGTCCTCGATCGCCGGTGTCAGATACTCGACCGGCATCGCGGCCAGCGGCGGCAACCTCAGCGCCGTCCGCAAGTCATCGGCATTCCTCGCCGAATAGCCGACTTCGAGTCTGGTGACGGTGCAGATCCTGACCAGTCCGCGCTCGATCCTGTCGGCCCAGCCGTCGGCGTCGGCGGACTTGCCAAGTCGAGCGAGGGCCGACTTGTCGATCAGCCAGGGGCCAACGCCCGGCATAGAGGTCACTTCCATGCTTCTGACATCGTCTCTGCATCGGCGAGATCTGCGAACACCTCGCCGAAACGCGTCAGGTGCTCGGCCCGAACGTTGTCGACGACTCTTTGAGCGTCCTGCAGCAGTCGCCGCTTGAGATAGGCGCTGCGCGACAAGCCAAGTCGGGCGGCATGGGCATCAATGCGGGCGACGTCCTCAGCAGGGACGTCGCGGATCAGGATGTCGGGCACCGCAACCACCTCCGATATCAGAAGATATCACCACACGTAGGGATGCCGGGGTGTGCCTGGATGGCCGCCGCCAGGGCAATCCCGGAACCGGGCGGTGCGATGCCGGACCGCTGCCCTGATGGCCGCCAGGAAGTGTCCGTCACACCTGCCAGTCAAGCATTAGCCTGGCGGACGGCCGCTGACCCGTGGTCGTCTGACCGCCCATCACCACGGAAGCAGGAATGTTGGCCGGCAAGCGTTCCCTGCACCTGGTGCGGACCGGCGAAGAGATCCTGCTGGAAACCGACACCGACCACGGCCACCTGCGGATCGAACAGGACCCGTCCCGACCGTCCGGCCGGCTGGTCTACCTGGACGGGGTGGCCAGCTCCTACATCGACCTCGACGATCCCGCCCACCTGGAGTTCGGTTATCTGCGGCGGTTCACCGACATCATCTCCGCGTTCTGGCCGGCGCCCGACCCGCTGCGGGTGACGCACGTCGGCGGCGGCGCCGTCAGCCTGCCGCGCTACCTGTCCGACACCAGGCCTCGGTCGACACAGGTGGTCTACGAGTACGACGCCGCGCTGATCGACATTGCCAGAGAACACCTGGGGCTCACCACCTTTCCCGGTCTGAAGATCAAGATCGGCGATGCCAGGCCACGGATGGACAGACGGTCTGCCGGCTCGGCCGATGTCGTCGCCGGCGACGCCTTCGTCGGGCGGAAGGTGCCGCCGCCGCTGTCCAGCATCGAATATGTGCGGCAGGTCCGGACCGTGCTGGGCGCCGACGGCATCTATCTGCTCAACGTGATCGACGGACCCGACCTGCACATCTCCCGCCGGCACGCGGCCACCCTCCGCACCGTCTTTCCCACCGTGCTGCTGACCGCCGATCCGGATGTGTTGGCCGGCAAGGTGAACGGCAACCTGGTATTCCTGGCGACGTCGCGCAAGGCACGGGACGTGCCGCTCGGGACGATCGTCCGGGCCTGCATGTCCGGCACCTACCCGGACCGGGTGATCCGCCCGGAGGAGATCGCCGAGTTCGCCGCCGGCGCCCCCGTTCTCACCGACTGACAGGTGCAGCTCAGACCGGGGTGAGCCCGGTATGGGCGGCGGCGAAGGACAGCTGGTCGGCGTACTCGGCGGCCAGTGCGCGCACCGGCTTGCCCATGCCGTGCCCGGCCCTGGTGTCGATCCGCAGCAATACCGGCCCGTCGCCGCCCTGGCTGCGCTGCAGTTGCGCACCGAACTTCAACGAATGGGCGGGCACCACCCTGTCGTCGTGATCTCCGGTACAGACCAGCGTCGGCGGATAGACGGCACCGTCCGTCAGGTTGTGCAGCGGCGAGTAGGCCCGTATCGCCCGGAAATCGGCTGCGTCGTCAGGGTTTCCGTACTCCGAGGTCCAGGCCCGGCCGATGGTGAACAGGTGGAACCGCAGCATGTCCATCACCCCCACCGTCGGCAGCGCCGCAGCCCACAGTTCGGGTCGCTGGGTGATGGCCGCGCCGACCAACAGGCCACCGTTGGAGCGGCCGTGCACCGCCAGCTGTGCTGCCGTGGTGGTGCCGTCGTCGAGGAGAGCTTGCGCGCAGCCGTACAGGTCGTCGAAGACGTGCTGCTTGTCGTGCAGCATGCCGGCCCGGTGCCACCGCTGGCCGAATTCACCGCCGCCGCGGAGGTTGGCCACCACGAACACCCCACCGGCCTGTACCCAGGCGGAGAAGAGTGCGGAGAACGACGGCAGCATCGGAATGTCGAAGCCGCCGTAGCCGTAAAGCAGCGTCGGGGCCGGCACACCTACCGGTAGGTCGGTGCGGCGAACCACGGTCATCGGCACCGCGGTGCCGTCTGCCGAAGTGCCACCGCGGCGTTCGGCCACGATATCGGCGTCGGCGGATTGCGGCGGCCCGGACGGGATCTCTTGCACCGCAACACCTTCGGCCGTCAGCTCGACACGCTGCACCAGCAGCCGGCGAGTGAAGGATGTCCAGCCGAGAAACAGCTCGGCGCTTTTGGTTCTGCTGTGCGCCGCGGCCAGCGACGCCGGATACGGCAGCTGCAGCTCAGCGATACGGGCGCCGTCAACGCCGACGAGCTGCCCGCGGTGCGCCGTGTCTTGCGAGGTCACCAGCAGGAAAGCGCCAGCCAGTGGGTGCACCGACACCAGCAGATCCTGTGGATCCTCGGAGATCACCTCGGTGAACTCTGCCGGCGCCACCGCACCGGTGCTCAGCGCAGCCAGATCGATGGCCGCCAGCCGGCCGCGTTCGGCGCCGGCTTCGGTCCGCAGGTAGAGCACATCGGCCAGCACCTCGACCGGCCAGTGTGCATCGGCCAGGTCGGCGACCACCACCACCGGCGCGCCGATCACCGATTCGTCCTCGACCCGGCGAGCCTCGACAACGGTGCGGGAGTCGGTGCCGGGCGAAGCAGTTAGCAGCAGCCACCGGTCGTCGGAAGAGAACTGGGGAAACACCATCCAGTCGGCGCCGGCCGGGTCGCTGCGGCGGGACCAGACGACGGTGTCGGCGGCCTGATCGGTGCCGAGCCGATGCAGCGCTAGTTCACCGTCCAGCATCTCGTCGACGAATTCCTGCGCGAACTGCTTGCCGGCCGGCGCCGGGTACCGCCAGTACAACAGCCCCGACGAGTCGGGCAGCCAGGTCGCATTGAGAAACTTGGTCCACTCGAGGCTGTCGACCAGTTCGCTGCCGTCCGCGCAGTTCAGCACGGTGATGGTGCGCCAGTCGGAGCCGGCTTCTGCCAGCTCGATGGCCACCAGGTTGCCGTCCGGGCTGGCGGTGGCACCCATCAGCGCCACCGTGCCGTCGCCGGCCAGCGAGTTCGGGTCCAGCAGCACCGTCGGCGACTCGATCAGCTCGGCCAACGTGCCGGCGGTCAGCAGCCGGTCCTGGTCGGCGTCACCCGGATTGTCCATCCGGAAGTAGCGGCCGCCGCGCTCCCACGGGGTTCCCGCCCGCGGCCGGGTCAGCAGCTCGGTGACGCTGCGGGCAAAGTAGCCGGCTGCCGGCAAGGCGGCGAGATACGGTGCGCTGGCGGCGTTCTGGGCGTCGACGAAGGCCACCGTGCGCTCGGCGTCCGGGTCCTCCAGGTAGCGGTACGGATCGGCGATCGTCACCCCGTGCAGCTGGTCGGCAGTGTCGTCCCGGCCCGCCGGCGCTATGGCTGGAGCAGCCGGAAGAGTTGCTGGACCTGTTCGTTCGATGTGGGCGTCGGCGCTGGAGGTCATCCGCCGATCCCATCACATCGTCACCCACTCTCACGGCTCGTCGCAGTTCGTAGCACATATTGCTACAGTGAGATTATGACGAAGACCATTCCGCAGCGCCAGCTGCGCAACGAGAACGCGAAAGTGATCGAAGCCGTGACCAGCGGAGAAACGTTCATCGTCACCCGGAACGGCGAGCCGGTCGCCGAGCTTCGACCGTTTCGAGCCGGGCGGCGCATGTTCATCGCTCGCGGGGAGGTCGCGGCACTGGCGGCAGCCGGCGTGCGAATCGACCGGCATCAATTTCGAGCCGATCTGGACCAGCTGATTGACCAGGGGCTGTGAGGTGACTTCCGGGCTTCTCGATACCTCGGTCGTCATCGACTGGCATGACCCGGCGGTGGTGGCAGCGTTGCCGGAGCAGCTGGCGATCTCCGCTATCACCGTTGCCGAGTTGACGGCGGGACCGCACCTCGCCGCCACGTCAACCGAAGCCGCGAAACGGCAAGCCCGACTGCAGGAAGTCGAGGCGAAGCTGGAGCCGCTTCCATTCGACGGCACAGCCGTCCGCAGCTACGGACTGGTCGTCGCCGCTGTTGTCCGCCACGGACGCCGGCCATGCAGCCGGTTCGCGGATCTGTTGATCGCCGCAACGGCCCACGCCTACGGCCTGGATCTGTACAGCCGCAACGGCGACGACTTCGCAGGACTCGAAGGTCTCGTCACCGTCATCGCCATCTGATCGCCCGGCACGGTCGGCCTATGCCGATGCTCACTTGCGGGCGAGGAAGGCCGGGTAGTCCCCCAGTTGGCCTCCCTGCACCTTGAACTCGGTCGGTCCGACGTCCGCGATCCGGGTGATCACCGTCCGGTCGTTCTGGGTGGTCACCGCGCCGGTGAACTTCGAGTCGCCGAGCCGGCTCCACACGTCCATGAGGATGGCGGTGACAGTGCCGGCTTCTTCCCTGGAGCCGTAGCTGGTGACGAAGGTGGCCGTCCCGTTGATCCTGGCACCGGGTGTCCAGGCGTAGCCGCCGAACTCCGGCACCGGCGGCTGGCCGTGGCCGCCCTGCGCGACCGCCTGCCCGAAGGCCGTCGACACGGCAGCCGGTGCGGCATAGGACGAGGTGGCGACCAGGGTGGTGCCCATCTCCAGCATGGCGGCGGCAGGGGCCGCGTTCAGGACGGCGAGCACGTCCTCGTTCTTGGCCAGCGTTCCCGACGTCGGTGGGGTCTTGTTGCCGATCACCGCCTCGGCCAACGCGGCGGGGGTGTCGGACTCGGCGATATAGGTGACGGTGTTACCGCTGTTGTTGCCCATCCACTCGCTGCTCTTGCTGCCGAACCCGGCGACCCCGGCGAACGACGTGACAACCACGTCGGTGCCGCGGGCCTTGGCGTCCGACAGCTTGCCGGCGCTGGCCGCCGGCGCGCACATCGCCAGGTAGCCGTGCACATCCTTGGTACCGAGCTCGATCTCGGTCGAGTCTTCGGGAGAACCGGTGCGCAGGCCGCCGAAGGAGCCGTCCAGTTCTTGCCCACAAGGGTTGTCCACGGAGTCGACGTCGAGCCAGGCGGTCTCGGACTTCGGGCGTTGGTTGCTGCCAGGGGTGGTGTCCTGGAAACCCACCCGTCGGCCGATCTTGTTCATCGTCGCCCCGTCGATCAGCGAGATCAACGTCAGCGTGGTGTCGCCGGCCGGCAGCCTGGTCAACACCGGGTTCGTCAGCCAGCGGGACGGCCCGGTCGCGCTGCCGGCGACTGTCGACCCGCCGCCGGTTGGCAGCGCGCCACTCTGCGGAGAGCCGTTGACGTTGCTGTCGCAGCCGGCGAACAGCAGCGTCAGGCCGGCCACGGCGACCGCCAGCGAGCGCCGTGCCGTCATGACTCCTCGATCTGCGGCGTCACCGGCCGATCCTCGAACGGGGTGGACAGCACCACCGTCGTCCTGGTCGACACCCCGGCGCTGCCGCGCAGCTGGGCCAGCAGCGACTCAAGGGCAGCCGGGGTCGCCACCCGCACCTTGACGATGTACGACTCGTCGCCGGCCACCGAATAGCAGGCCTCGATCTGCGACAGTCTGGCCAGCCGCTGCGGATAGTCGTCCGGGGCCGCTGGGTCGATCGGGGTGAGCGAGATGAACGCCGTCAGCGGCAGGCCTAGCTGCTCGGAGTCGAGCCTGGCCGCATAGCTGCGGATCACCCCGCGCTCTTCCAGCCGCCGAACCCGTTGGTGGGCAGCAGATACCGACAAGCCGACCTGCTCGGCCAGGTCGGTGTAGGACCGGCGGCCATCGGCAGCAAGCGCCGCCGCGATCTTGGCGTCGACGTCCTCCAGCACCTAGCTCGCCGACCCGGGGAGGATGATCAGTTCGTTCGGCGCCTGGTTCAGCCGCTGCGGTGCGCCGTCGTCACCGACCACCACGATGTCTTCGATGCGGACACCGAACCTGCCAGGCAGGTAGATGCCCGGCTCTACCGAGAAGGCCATTCCGGGCTCGAGCGGCCGGGTGTTGCCGGACACCAGGTACGGGTGCTCGTGCACCTCGAGGCCGATGCCATGCCCGGTACGGGTGACGAAGTACTCGCCGTACCCGGCAGCGGTGATCACCGATCTGCTGGCCGCGTCTACCGATTCGCAGCTGGCCCCGGCGGTGGCGGCGGCCACTCCGGCTTCCTGCGCCTGTCGGACGATCTCGTAGACCGCGGCCGCGTCGGGATCCGACGGTGCCCCGACGAGATAGCTGCGGGTGCAATCGGAGAAGTAACCGGCGGATGTCGGGCCGCCGATATCGATGACGACCATGTCGCCGACGCTGATCCGGCGGTCCGACGCGTTGTGATGCGGGCTTGCCCCATTCGGTCCCGAGCCGACGATGACGAAGTCCGCCCGCGCGTGCCCCTCCTCGACGATGGCGGCGGCGATGTCGGCTGCCACCTCGTGCTCGGTGCGACCTGACAGCAGCCAGTCGCCGATCCTGCGCTGCACCCTGTCGATGGCCGCACCGGCGGCGGCCAACGCGGCGACCTCGGCGGCGTCCTTGCGCATCCGCAGCTCGCCGATGGCCTCGCCGGCCAACGCGAGTGACGAGCCGGTGATGGCTCTCTGCATGCCGAGCGCGTGCACCGCCGGCAGGTAGTAGTCGACGGCCAGCGTCGGCGCACGATCCGGCAGCATCGCCGCCAGCGCCGCGTACGGGTCCTGCCCGTCGTCCCAGCTGGAGATGTCCATGCCGAGCGACTCCACCGGCGTGCCGTTCCACCCCGGCCGTTCCAGGGTCGGCACCAACAGCCTGGCGGCACCGTCGGGCGTCACCGCCAGGCAGCTGAACCGTTCGTGCGAGGACACCGAGTGGCCGGCGAAATAGCGCAGATCGGCGCCGGGACCGATCAGCACCGCATCCGCGCCGGCCTTGGCGGCCTCGCCGCCCAACCGGCGGATCCGGTCGGCGAGCACCTTGGTCGGCGTCGGCGTGGTCAACGCCGGGTCGTGAGCGGTCGAGACGGCGGGGGCGGTCGCTGCAGACATACCGGGGAGCCTATCGGTGGGGGTCGTCGGCGGTGCCGTGACCGGCGCCGACGGGTAGCGTCCGGATCCATGTTGCAGCTGCTCGATCTGGCCGGCATCTACTTCCGAGCGTTCTACGCGGTACCGGCATCCACGGTCGGGCCGCACGGTAAACCGGTGAACGCGATCCGCGGCACGTTGGACATCATGGCCAGGGTGATCGGTGAGGCCCGGCCGACCAGGCTCGTCGCCTGCCAGGATTTCGACTGGCGGCCGGCCTGGCGGGTGGAGCTCATCCCTACCTACAAGTCGCACCGGGTGCAGCAGTCGACGCCCAGCCCCGATCAGCCAGATGTCGAACTGGCGCCGGACGAGTTGTCCGCACAGGTTCCGATCCTGCTGGACGTGTTGGCCGCCATCGGGATCGCGGCCGCCGGCGCCGACCACTGCGAGGCCGACGACGTCATCGGCACTCTGGCGTTTCGCGAGTCGCGGGATCCGGTCGAGGTGGTGACCGGCGACCGGGATCTGTTCCAGCTGGTCACCGACGGTCCCCCGGCCGTGACGGTGCGCTACATCGGTGCCGGGATGAGCAAGGCCATGGTCTACGACACCGCCGCCGTCCAGCAGCGGTTCGGGGTGCCGGCTTCCGGATACGCCGACTATGCCACCCTGCGCGGTGACGCCTCGGACGGACTGCCGGGCGTCGCCGGAATCGGCGACAAGACCGCGGCGGCGCTGATCACCAAGTTCGGCTCGATCGCCGGGGTGCTCACTGCGCTGGACACTGCGGACAGCGCGCTGGCCTCCGGACCGCGGCGCAAGCTCGAACCTGCCCGCGACTATCTGGCGGTGGCGCCGGCGGTGGTGGCCGTTCGCACCGACGCCGACGTGCAGTTGATCGGTGACGGCACGCTGCCGACCAGACCCATCGACCCCGAGCGGTTGGCGCAGTTGGTGGCCGAGCATGGGATCGGCGGCTCCACCCAGCGATTGCTGGGCGCGATCGACCGGTCCTGATCGCCGCCGGATGGCACAGTGGAGACCAGCGTCCGCGATTGTCGTGGTCGCATTCGACCGAGCCGGCGAAGGTGAGCGATGACCGCACCATGGGACGGCACCGGATTGCCGCCGGCCGCCATCGACCGGCTGGAGCGGGCCCGCACCGCCACCCTTGCCACCTCGCTGCTCAGCGTGCCGTCGGCGGCCGGTTTGCACGCTGCCGGGCTGGAACCGGTTGGCGAGGTGATGGGCTGCGCGGTCTTCCGGTTCGGTTGGCAGCTGGCCGGCTACTGCGGCATGACCAGCCAGGTGCTGCGGGCCAATCCGTCCTATGAGCAGGCGCTACGCGACGCCTGGGGGTCGGCGCTGTCCCGGCTGACGCAGGAGGCCCGCTCGTTGGGCGCAGCCGGCGTGGTCGGTGCGGCCAGGACGGTCACCGGCCTGGACAACATGACGCAGGAGTTCGTCATGATGGGCACGGCGGTCCGGTTCACCGGCGTCGACAACCCGTTCGAGCGGCCGTTCATTGCCGAGCAGTCGGGCACTGATGTGGCGAAGTTGATCCTGGCAGGCTGGCTGCCGATGGCACCGATCCTCGGGCTGGCGGTGCTGCTGCGGCACGACGACTACCGCACCAGATGGAATAGCGGACTCTTTGCACCCAACATTGAAATACCCGGGTACACCGATCTGGTGTCGCAGGCCAGAGCAGTTGCCAGGCACGACCTGGAGCTGCAGGCCGGCCGTTGGCAGGGCGCGGAGGGCGTGTTGATGACGAGCCAACACCTGCGCATCCGCGAACGCGAACCCAGCGAGAACCACAAGGATCACATCGCCGAGCAGACGTTCTTCGGTACCGCGATCACCAGGCTTCCCAACAGGCTGCAGCCGAAGGTCGGCAGCGGGTTGTCGATCACCACCGTTCCCACCGACCCGCTGGCCGGCGCTGCTCGCACCGACCCACTGCAGCCACGGGCCGTTATTGCGGTCCGCTGACGCGACACCATGACGGCGCCACCGCCCCGACCCAAGATGACATCGGCACTACGACATCGGCACTGTGACACCTGCACCGCGACGACGAAACTACGACGAGGAGAACGATGACGAAACCAGACCAGCTCGGGATACCGGAAGACGCGCTGGCGCGACTGAACTCCATGCGGCCGGGTACCCCGACCGCGTTGTTCACTTCCGATCTGTCGGTCAACGAGTTCCTGCTGGTGCGGGAGGCGGGCTTCCGGCCGGTCGGGCTGGTCTTCGGCTCGAGCATCTATCACGTCGGATTCCAGGTCGGCAGATGGAGCAAGAACCAGGAGCTGGACACGCTGTCGCAGGCGATGTATCACGCCAGGGAGCTCGCGATGACGCGGATGGAAGCCGAGGCGCAGCAGCTCGGCGCGCACGGCATCGTCGCCGTCCGGTTGGACATCGAGTTCAAGGAGTTCGGCTCGGACATCGCCGAGTTCACCGCCGTCGGCACTGCCGTCGTAGCCGAGTCGCCGAACGCGCCCGACGGCTTCAGCTGGATCCCGAACACCGGGATGCCGTTCACCTCCGACCTGTCCGGCCAGGACTTCTGGACGTTGTTGCAGGCCGGCTACGCGCCGCTGGGCATGGTGATGGGTTCGTGTGTCTATCACATCGCGCATCAGGGCATGCTCAAGGCGCTGGGAAACGTGGGTCAGAACGTGGAGATCCCACAGTTCACCGAGGCGTTGTACGACGCCCGAGAGTTGGCGATGAGCAGGATGCAGACCGAGGCGGCGTCGCTGCACGCCGAGGGCGTCGTCGGCATGCAGCTGTTGTCGCTGCCGCACCGATGGGGCGGGCACACCACCGAGTTCTTCGCGATCGGCACCGCGGTCCGACCGATCAGGTCGGATCACACCATCGAGACACCGCAGCTGGTGCTTCCGCTGACGGACAAATGAGCGAGCTCCCTGACGCCGGCGCGACCGGTCCTGACCCCGGCTCAACCGGTCCTGACATTGGCGCGACCGGGCCTGACACCGGCTCGAGCGGTCTCGGGCCGCTCGGTGATCTGCAACTGCTCGCCGGCATGCTGCGTGCCGATCACGACGATCTGCCGTCCTACGTGCGGCTACTCGCCGGCACCCTGGGTGAGGTGCTGCCGACCGGCATGGTGGACGTGGAGTACGACCGGTCGATGGGTGATCGGCTGGCCGGTCGGGACGGCACCCCGAAGCGGCTGGTGGTGCATGGCGCCGACGGCGACTTCGAGTTGGCGGCGCAAAAGCGCGGCGTGACGGGCCAGCTGCGGCGCACGGTGAACGGGGTGGTGATCGCTCGCAAGCCGATCAATCCGGCCGAGTGGGTGCAGCTGCTGGCGCAGGAACTCTCGACCGTCGCCGCCAGCGACCGGGCAGCGCGCGATGCGCTGTCGCAGCTGTTCGGCGGCTGACTGCGCCGTCCAGCCAAACCCTTCTGGGGCGGACTCAGACCGGTGCTATCTCGAGGAGGTTTTCGAGGCCGACGAGGTCGTCAGCGTTGCGCGGGTAGAGGCGGGCCCCGTGGGCGTGGGCAGTTGCCGCGATGAGCAGCTCCATGACGCGGGCTCGTGGCTGCCGACCAGCGGCCGCCACGGCTGCAGCGAGTTGACCGTAGCTGGCCGCGACCGCGTCATCGATCGGCAGCGCGTCGAACTGGCGGTGCAGGACGGTGAGTCGACGAAGCCGCTCGGCGCGGACTCCGGCGTCGTCGGCCACCAGAACACCGAAGTGCAGCTCGGCCAGCGTCGATGCGCAAATTGCCAACTCCCCGGCCAGGGGCGCCACGTCGGTGGCGATGACGACGCTGGTGTCCAGCACCGCCTTCACGAGCGGGACCAAGGGTCGCGGAGCTGAGCGTCAATGCGCTCACGATCGCCCTGCCAGGCCGGGTCGGCCGGGCCGCCGAACAGCTCAACGACCTCATCCCACGTGCGCCAGGTGCGGGTCACGACGCTCACCAGCCGTGCGCACGGGCGACCGGAAACAGTGATGATCATCTCCTCGCCCGCCTCGCCGCGGCGCACTAGTCCGGATGCCTGTTGCCGCAATTCGCGCAGTCCAACGGTCGCCATAGTCATCCGGTAGCACAAGTGCTATTGACTGGGTGCGAGTATCGGCGACCGGTCACCGATCGTTGACCGGCTCCGCCTTCGCCGGCTCGCCGAACGGCACCCCGAACCGACCGGCATGCACGACCTCTGACGTCGGCCGGCGTTTGCGGGTTCGAGTGCTGCCACTGGGCTGGGTCTCGGCCGGGTAGCCGAGCGCGATGACGCCGATGATATTGCGGTCCACCGGGATGGCGAACGCCGCCCTGACAGCGTCGAGCTGGTCCACCGTGACGCCGAAGAACAGCGCACCGAGGCCGGCGTCGACGGTGGCCAGCAGCATGATCATGGCGGCCATTCCGGCGTCCACGTCCCAGTACGGAACGGGCCAGTGGACCTCCTGCTGGTCCTGCCATGGCTTGTCCGCTTCGGCATATCGGCGCAGGTAGGTTTGCTTGTCCGAGCAACACAGGATCAGTACCGGCGCCTGCTTCAGACCGGCCAGCCAGTTGTCTTCCGGCTCATCCTGCTCCGCCGTGGTGTTCCAGAAGCGTTGCACCGCAGCGGGTTCGGCCAGCACCACGAAATCCCAGCCCTGACTGAAGCCGGCGCTCGGCGCCCGCAACCCGAGCTCGACAACTTTCTGCAGGATGCCGGACGGCACTGGGTCGGGCAAGTAGCGGCGGATCATCCGGCGGCGGCGAACGGCTTCGGTCAGCTCCATCGCGGCATCGTCCCACAGCAGGTGGCCGCCGGTCGGCGACGGGGCAGCAGGGTCCCCTCCAGCGAAGCGACGTCCCTGGTCGAGCCAGCGCGGAGGCCGGCCATCGAGCCAAGAACCGTTGCGGGACTGTTGTTTTCGGCCGAACCATCGGCTTATACCCGTCCCTGGCGGCGTGTCACGGCGACACGCCGGACCTTCAAAAGAAATCTCGAAAAGTTCCCTCAGACCTCTTGCCGCAGGGTTCAGCCCTCGAGTAGAAATTCCCTACGCACTTCCGCAAGGGAGAGCGGATCGGTAGGCGATCGACGTCCTCCCCGGTGGAGCAATCTGCCGGGCCAGCTGAGACGAAGCGGGCGGACGAGCGGGCCAACCGATGTTTGCAGGTCGTCTAGCTGCGAACGCCCGAGCCCCGGCCAACTCATACTTGGCCGGGGCTCACCCATATCTAATGTGCGTTCACCCGGTCAAGGCGGTAGCGACACGCCACGGAGCCTGCCGAACTGCAAATTCCGCGTAGTCGCTGCCGGTGTGCGACCAGCTCGTGCGGCCAGTCCAGTAGTCCGCCGCCTGTTGCCGAGATGATTCGCTCGCCTCGATCTACATATTGGCCCGATCCGGCCTCGATCGGGCCAAAAGTGCCGCGCAGGACCGGAACTTCGACGATTCGGGCCCGAACGGCTCGCCGGCTCGGAGTCAGCGCCGGTACCGATGGGCCGTCATCCAAGTCCGACGACCCACACCCTCGAGTTCAAGTCGATAGTTGTTGCGCAGCAGTGGTTTTAGCGGGTTGCAGTCTCACACACATTCTCTCAGCGGCGTGTCACGTCGACACGCCGTCGCGGACAAGAAAAGATCGGAAGAGTTCGGCGAAACCCTTGCGCGGCTCCCGCTGTCTGCCGTAGAAATTGCTTACGCGCTTCCGCAAGGGAGAGCGGGTCGGACGGCATCGAGGTTCTTTCCAGCGGAGCAATCTGTTGGGTTCGCGAGACGAAGCGAGCGAGCCAGCGAGCTGTACGACGTCTGCGGGTCGTCTAGCTGCAGACAATCGAGGCCCGGCCAACTCATACTTGGCCGGGCCTCACCTATGTCTGGTGATGGCGCGCCGGTTAGATCAGCCCCAACACTGCAGACCGATTTCGGCACCGCTCCCCTTCAACGAACGCCCCGGCGAAGTGCCGGGGCGTTCGGTGTCCGGAAGTATTCAGATCATGACGGTAGGCTGACCTCGTAGGTGCCCTTGTCGTCCTTGACTGTGATCTTCACATTCTTTTGCGCGCCGTCGATCGTCACCGTGCAGTTGAAGGTGTTGCCTGCCTTCACCTCTGTACTGTGCGCGTCCGGGCAGCTGGCCGCCGTTGCGTTCTCGTTATAGCTCGTCTTGATCAGGTTGACCACACCGGTCTGCACCGCATTCTGGTCGAAGACCTTCTTGCTGAGCCAACCCGGCCACACCCAGAGCAGCAGCGCCACGATGGCCAGCACGACCACCACCGACGACAGCCCGATAATCATGTTCTTGTTGGCACCGGCCTTGGGCGCCGGCGTCTGCCCATATCCTTGCTGGCCGTACTGGTCGTAGCCCTGCTGGTTGTAGCCCTGCTGGCCATACTGCTGCTGACCGTAAGCGGACTGGCCCTGGTCGTAACCCTGCTGGCCATAGCCCTGCTGGCCATAGCCCTGCTGGGCCGGCTGGGGCTGCTGACCGTAGCCGGCCTGCTGGCCGTCGTAACCACCGGTCGTCGGCTGCGCGTAGCCACCCTGGCCGTAACCCTGCTGGCCATAACCCTGCTGGCCGTAACCCTGCTGACCTTGTTGATTTCCCCACTGGTCGCCGTGGGCCTGCTGACCGTACGGGGTCGGCGTCGAACCAGACCCCGGCCCGGTGGATCCGGACCATTGCTGGGCGTTGGGGTCCCCGCCGTGACCGTAAGGCGTGCTCATCCGTGCCTCCCTGACCCGCCCGGCCGCTGCCGAGGCTGTTATGTACCACTGTCTTGCCCATGATCCAACCACGACGACCCGAGTGCCAGTGGGGTCCTGCCGAATCATGGTCGTTCGTGTTCGTTCTGCTGCCGAACGGTACGCGACGCGGCGCTCCCGGGTGTTGATTCCCGGTGGTCGGTGCGCGACGACGACGGCTCAGACGCTGCCCATCGACACCACTCCGCGGCGCAGCGCCGTCACCGCGGCGGCGGCAACGGCGGCGAGCGAGTCCGGGGCGACCATCCGGATCTGGTCAAGCAGGTCGATCACCTGTCGGCACCAGCGGACGAAGTCTCCGGCCGGAACCTCCTGCCCGGCGGACGAGGCACTGTCCAACGCGTCGGTCAGGCTGTTGCCCTGCGCCCAGCTGCGGACGCCGAGGGCAAATCCCGCGTCCGGTTCCCTGGTCACCCGCAGCTCCCGGTACCGCTCCCGGCCGGCCAGCTCGGCCCAGATCCGCACGGTCGCCTGGATCGCGGAACCGGCCGGGCCGGGGATGGACATAGCCATCCCCGGGTGATCGCGGCGGGACTCATAGACCAATGCCGACACGGCGGCGGCGAGATCGGCAGCGGACAACTCGTCCCACAACCCGGCCCGCAGACACTCGATCGCCAGCAGGTCGCTCTCCGACCAGATCCTGGCCAGCATCCGGCCGAGATCGGTGAGCCGATCGGCACGCAGGTAGCCGCGCTCGGTGAGCAGTGCCAGGATCCTGTCCAGCTGATCGCCGAGCGAATCCCGTGCCCCATCGACCTTCTCCCGCATGCCTGCGGTCTCTGCGACCAGCCGGGACCGCCGGCGCGCCCACTGCAGATGAGCCTCCCGATCGGCGCAGCCGTGCACGGGGTGCCCACGCACCGCCTTCCGCAGCGCGGTCAGCTCAACTTCGCTCACCGAGTCCGCACTGCTCTTCGACGGCCGGCCGCGGCCGACTATCCCGGTGGCGGCGATCGACGACGCGATGTCCCGCCGGATCTGCGGCGAGCGGTGGTTGACGTGCTTGGCCAGCCTGACCCTGCCGAGGGCCGGCACCGGACCGCGGAAATCGGCCTGACTCAGCCGGCCCGACCAGCGATCGGCCGTCACCACCAGCGGCCGGCCGACGCCGTCGACGTCGATGCCCGGATCGAGCACCACCGCCAGTCCGGCCCGGCGACCGTCCGGCACTTCGATGACGTCGCCGCGCTTGAGTTGGGCCAGATCCAGTGCTGTCGCCTCGCGGCGGCGAGCGGCACCCACCTTAGCGGCGTTCTTCTCGGCGCCCGACAACCTGGTGAGCAACTCGAAGTAGCTGTCGATGTCGCCGAGGTGGCAGCGCATGGTCTCGGTGTGGGCAGTGATGGCCTCCTCACCGCGGTGCACTTGTCTGGCAACGCCCACCACGCTGGCATCGGCCTGGAACTGCGCAAAGGATTGCTGCAGTAGGTCTTTCGCCGCCAACCTGCCCATTCGATCCGTCAGGTTGACCGCCATGTTGTAGGTCGGCGCGAACGACGACCTGAGCGGATAGGTGCGTTTGGACGCCAACCCGCCGACTTGTTGCGGGTCCATGCCCGGCGCCCAGATCACCACCGCGTGACCCTCGATGTCGATGCCGCGCCGACCAGCCCTGCCGGTGAGCTGGGTGTACTCCCCCGGCGTCAGATCGACGTGCCCTTCGCCGTTGAACTTGACCAGCCTCTCCAGCACCACGGTCCTGGCCGGCATGTTGATCCCGAGGGCCAACGTCTCGGTGGCAAATACCGCTTTCACCAGTCCGGCGACGAAGAGCCCCTCGACGGTCTCCTTGAACGCCGGCAGCATGCCGGCGTGGTGGGCGGCGATTCCGCGCTCCAGCGCCTCCCGCCATTCCCAGAAGCCGAGCACACCGAGGTCTGCTTCCGGCAGGTCGGCCGCCCGCCGATCGAGGACCTCCCGAATTCGGTCCCGTTCGGCCTCCGTCACCAGCCGCAATCCCGACCGGACGCACTGTTCGACCGCCGCGGCGCAGCCGGCCCTGGAGAAGATGAAGGTGATCGCCGGCAGCAGCCCCGAGTCGTCCAGCCGTTCGATGACGTCCACCCTGGCCGGCGGTCGCCAGCCGCCACCACGGAAGCCGCGGTCACCACCATGCCGGCCACCGCCGTTTCGTGGTCCGACGGCGCCGCGGGACCATCTGGGTTCGGCATCCGCAACGGCGCGAGCCAACGCCTGATCGATGGTGACCCTTCGGGCGCCCAGCTCCCTGTTGACTGCAGGGTCTGATGGCGCGCTCCGCGGTGGTTCCGGTCCTCCCCTTCGGGGGCCCAGCTCCCTGTCGCCTCCGAACAGGTCGAACAGCCGCCGGCCGACCATCATGTGCTGCCATAGCGGGACGGGCCGGATCTCGTCGACCACCACCGTGGTGTCGCCGCGCACCTGCTGCAGCCAGGCACCGAATTCCTCGGCGTTGGAGACGGTCGCCGACAGGCCAACCACCTGGACCGCCGACGGCAGGTGCAAGATCACCTCTTCCCAGACGGCGCCGCGGAACTTGTCGGCCAGGTAGTGGATCTCGTCCATCACCACCGCGGTGAGTCCGGCCAGATCCGGTGAACCGGCATAGAGCATGTTGCGCAACACTTCGGTGGTCATCACCACTACCGGCGCGTGCGAGTTGATCGCGGTATCGCCGGTCAGCAAACCCACCTTGTCGGCCCCGTGCTCGGCCGCCAGATCGGAGTACTTCTGATTGGACAGCGCCTTGATCGGGGTGGTGTAGAAACACTTCCCGCCGGTAGCCAGCGCCCGGTGTACCGCGAACTCGCCGACGATCGTCTTGCCGGCGCCGGTGGGCGCGCAGACCAGCACACCGCCGCCGTCCTCGAGCGCCCGGCACCCGTCGATCTGGAATTCGTCCAGCACGAACGGCCGGTCGGCGGCAAAGGCGGCCAACAGCGGGTACCTGGCAGCGTCCCGCGATTGTTGAAAGCGTTCAGCGGGACTCAGGTCTTCGTGCGGGTAGGTGATCTCACCCTTGGACGCCACCCCTTCAGCGTCGCACACCGGCGGTTCGGGCCGGCTCAGGTGGCATCGGGGTCGAACCGTGGCGGCTGCTCCTCGTCGCGGATGAACAGCGCCCTCGAGCCGTACTCAGGATCCGGCAACGGCTCGGGTGCCTCGATCGGGGACGCTTGCTCTTCCGCCGGCAGGCCGGTGATCGACGGTTGTCCATCGTCGATGGCCGTTCCCGCGTTCGGGGTGGGCGACGCTTCGTCGTCCGACAGGTCGGTGAAACCTTCGGCGGCAAGACGTTTGCCCTTACGTTTGTCGTGAACCACCGATACCTGCACGGCTATCTCGAACAGCAGGCACAGCGAAACGGCAAGGGCCAGCATGGTGATCGGATCGTTGCCCGGCACCGTCAGCCCGGCGAACACCACCAGCCCGAACATTGAATATCGACGCGACTTCCTCAGCCGCTGGCCCGGAAGCACTCCAATGAAGTTCAGCATCACCAGCAGCAACGGCAGCAGGAACGAGACGCCGAAGATCAGCATCACGCCGACCAGGAAGCTGTAGTAACTCTCCGGGCTCAAGGCGGTCTGGGTGACGGTGCCGCCGAACTTGAGCAGTACCTGGAGACCGCGGAACAGCACGAAGTAGGCAAGCACGGAACCGGCGGCCAGCAGCACGGCTGCGGTGCAGACGAAGATGCGGGTGTACTTGCGCTCCTTGGGTAGCAGCGCAGGGGTGACGAATCCCCACAACTGCAGCAGCCACACCGGACTCGACAGAATCGCCCCGGCAAGGAATCCCGACTTCAACCTCACCTGCAGGCCGGAGAACGGGCCGGAAGCCAGCAATGCGCAATGCTGGTCTCCGTTGAATGTCACCCGGGTCGGTGTCGGCACGTGGCAGTAGGGCGCCAGCAAGATGTCGCCGAGCGACTTGATGTGCCAGGCCGGGATCGCGACGGCGAACCAGATGAAGCCGACGATGGTGCCCGCCAGCAACCCGAGTACGGCGAAGAACAGCCGCCGGCGGAGCTCGTACAGGTGCTCCATCAGGCTCATCGTGCCGTCGTGGGAACCCGGGTCCCTAGGGCGGCGTAGCAGCGCCAAGGCCGGTCTCCTCCCGCGATGATCGTCGATGGTGCGTCAGCAGATGTTCGGATCTAGCAGGCCTGTTGCTTGGTCGCGCCGACAACGAGAGCGACCGCGTACGACGCGTCTCCCGCTGACCGCGGGCTTGTGCTCGATCCTACTGACCGTCCAGGCGGTCGCCGTCGGCACCAACGGCCTCCTGGTAGTCGGACTGATAGCCGGCCAATGTCTGCTCCGCCCGTGCCACCACCTCGGCCGCCAGATCGGGACGATCAGTGATCTCGGCGGCACCGCCCAACGACAACACCAGTCGGATCAGCCACTCGTCATGCTCGGCGGGCATTGTCACCACTATGTCGCCGGTCGGCTCGCCGCTGTCGGTGAGCACCGGGTCGTTCGACGTCACCAGGTAGTAGTCGGCCACCCACTGCGAACCAGGGTGCAGCAGCAGCGTGGCGGACTGGCTGGCGGAATCGGGATTGAACATCCGGTCCGGAATGGTCGTCTCCAGCCACAGCGTGCTCTGGGCCGGCTCGTCCAGCATCGTGGCTTCGTCGATCCTGTCCACCCGGAAGTTCCGCACCGCCCCCGCGGTATGGCAGAACGCCTCCAGATAGGTGTGGCCGTCCGTCAGCAGCAGCCGGAAAGGGTCGACGGTCCGCTCGCTGACCGCGTCCCTGGACGCGGTGTAGTAGCGCATCCACAGCCGCCGCCCCGATTCCACCGCTTGCCGGACGGTCGCCAGCGCG
Organism: Actinomycetota bacterium; assembly: GCA_030853385.1. GTDB lineage: Bacteria > Actinomycetota > Actinomycetes > Mycobacteriales > Nakamurellaceae > Nakamurella. The sequence continues at coordinate 19,675 of JALYVF010000095.1, forward strand.
GGGGCATCGTCACCGGCGGCGACCCTGACGACCGCTGCGGCGGCGCCTCCGCCGGCCTTCTCCAGTTTCTGCAGGGCCGACTGCACGGCAGCAGCATCCAGCAGGCCGGGCAGATCGGCCAACGCCCGGAGCGCGGCGGTCAGCGCCACCGCCTCGTCGCCGGTCAGTTTCACCGGCCGTTCCAGGCCGGCCTGGAAGCCCATCGAGACGGTGGCGCCGTCTTCGTCGAGCACCACGTCGATCAGGTCGTCGGGGTAGTAGCCGGGCAGACCGCAGACCATCAGCAGGTTCAGGTCGGCCGTCACCTGAGTCACGTCGACGGAGTATTCGGCGGCCAGCTCCGCCATCGACACCCCGGGACGGCGGCCGATGTAGGGCACCATCGACATCACCCGGGACAGTTGCTGGGCGGCGGTTTCGCTCATCTGGACGCCTCCATCGCGCCGCGCAGCAGCCGCACCACCGCGTCCCGAAGATCTGGCGGGTCCACCACTTGCACGTCCGGTCCGTTCGCCACCACTCGTCGCGCGGTGTCCCAGAGCCCGGTCATCGGGATCCGCAGCACGTCGAACGCCGCATCTGCGGTGAGTGACGCCGTTGACCCGCCGTCGCCGCCGGCGGTCGCTGCCGAGATCAGTTCGGCGTCCCTCCGCAATCCGATGGCCCGTCCCGGCCGGACCCGCACCTTGGCCATCCGCTCGACGACGGGAGTCGCGCTCTTGCGCACCTGTTCCAGCAGATCCACCTCGGCCGGAACGCTGTAGGCGCCAGCCTTTCCGGTCGCTGACACCACCCCGGCGATCCGCGACAGCCGGAAGGTGCGTTGACCCTTGCGGTCCAGGTCGTAGCCGACCAGATACCAGCGGCCGCGGAACGAGACGAGTCCCCACGGCTGCAGCCGTCGCCTCACCGGTGCGTCGTCCGGGTGCTTGCGATAGTCGAAGCGCACCTCACGGCGGGCCAGGGTGGCCGCTTGCAGCGGACCGAAAGCCGGGTCGGACGTCCTGACCCGGGGCTGCAGCACGGTGTCCGTGCGGGCGAACGCCGGGGCTGACGGGTCGGGATTCCGGCCTGCTCGCGTGCTGCCTGCCTCCCGCAACTTACGCAGACCCTGCTCGCCGGCCGAGGCGAGGCTGGTCGTCGACCACAGCCTGGCGGCGAGTCCGACGGCCGCCGTCTCTTCCGGGGTGAAGGTGAGCTCTGGCAGTGAGAATTCGTTGGGCGGGATCCGGTAGCCGTCGTCGCCGTCGGTCTCCAGCGGAACGGTGAGCTCGCGCAGCTCGGTCTTGTCCCGTTCGAACATCCGGGAGAAGGCGTCGTCGCTGGGTGCGTCGCCGTAACCGGCGACGTTTCGCCTGATCCAGGCGGCGGAACGGAACTGTCTGGTGTTGAGTAGCGCGATCACCAGGTTGAGCAGACGCTCAGCCTTCGCCGTCGGGGGTGTGGGGGCCACAACGATCAACCCTAGTGAAGGGGTCACATGGTGGCGATGAGCCGCGCCACGCGGTCGTCCTCTGCCTTGAAGGGATCCTTCAGCAGCACCGTCCGCTGGGCCTGGTCGTTGAGTTTCAGGTGCACCCAGTCGACGGTGTAGTCGCGACCCGCCTGTTGGGCCGCGGTGACGAACTCGCCGCGCAACTTCGCTCTGGTGGTCTGCGGCGGCACGCTCTCGGCGGCCACGATGTCCTCGTCGGTCACCACCCGCGCCGCCCGGCCCTTGGCCTGCAGCAGGTTGAACAGTCCGCGACCCGGACGCACATCGTGATAAGTCAGGTCGAGCTGGGCGATTCGTGGATGGGTGAGGTCCATCTCGTGCTTGCCGGCGTAGGAGTCGATCAGCTTCTTCTTGATGACCCAGTCGATCTCGGTGTCGACGCCCGAGAGGTCGCCGGATTCAACGCACTGCAGGGTGCGCCCCCACAGGTCAAGGACCCTGTCGGTGACCGGGTCGCTGCCCCTGGTAGCGAGGTAATCCTTGGCCCTGCCGAAGTAGTCGAGCTGCGCGTCCAGCGCCGACACCTCGCCGCCAGCGGCCAGCCGGACGGCGCGCCGGCCGGTGATGTCGTGGGAGATCTCCCTGATGGCTCTGATCGGATTCTCGAAGGTGAAGTCCTTCAGTGGTACGCCGGCCTCGATCATCTCCAGCACCAGGGCGGCGCTGCCGACCTTGAGCAGCGTCGTCGTTTCGCTCATGTTCGAGTCGCCGACGATCACATGTAACCGGCGGTATCGCTCGGCATCCGCGTGCGGTTCGTCCCTGGTGTTGATGATCGGCCGGGATCGGGTGGTGGCGCTGGAGACGCCCTCCCAGATGTGGTCGGCGCGCTGCGAGAGGCAGTAGGTAGCGCCGCGCGGCGACTGCAGCACCTTGCCGGCTCCGACGATCAGCTGCCTGGTGACCAGGAACGGGATCAGCCCGTCGGCGATCCTGGAGAACTCGCCGGCCCTGGAGATCAGGAAATTCTCGTGACAGCCGTAGGAATTGCCGGCCGAGTCGGTGTTGTTCTTGAACAGGTAGATGTCGCCGCCGATGCCCTCCTCGGCCAGCCTGGCCTCCGCGTCGACCACCAGATCTTGCAGGATGCGCTCCCCCGCCTTGTCGTGCGCGATCAGCGTCAGCAGATCGTCACACTCGGCGGTGGCGTACTCCGGGTGCGACCCGACATCCAGATAGAGCCGAGACCCGTTGCGCAGGAACACATTCGACGACCGACCCCAGGCGACCACCCGGCGGAACAGGTACCGAGCCACCTCGTCGGGTGACAGCCGGCGCTGACCGTGGAAGGTGCAGGTGATGCCGAACTCGGTTTCCACGCCCATGATCCGCCGCTGCATGGACCAGACCCTATGCCCAGGATTCCGGGCGGCCGGCCTCCGGTCGTCGCCTGGTGGCGTCGCCGATGTCGCCGATCAATTCTTCGATGACGTCTTCCAGCATCACCAGGCCGCGCCGTCTGGCCGGCATCGGGACGGCGACCGCACGGCCGGCCAGTCGGTGCGCCTGGGCGCCGGTCGGGTCAACGGCCACCTGGCCGAGGTGGGCGCCCGCCCTGCGCATCCGGTCGAGCACGGCCCGCAACTCTGCGCCCTCGGAGAAGGCCGGCAGCGGCCGGATCGCCTCCGCCGGCAGCGGCTCGTCGCGCCTGGTGGCCGGAATGGCCACCACGTCCCGGATGTGCACGTAGCCGGCGTAGCGCCCCTGTTCGTCGGTGATCGGGAATCGGGAGAACCCGGTGCGCGAGCAGATCCGCTCCACCTCGGCGGCCGTCACACCCTGTTCCAGAGCGACCACGTGATCGTCGGGCAGCAGCACCGCGGCCAGCGTGCCGGATTCGAAGTCGAGGGCAGAGGTGAGGAGTTGGTGCTCGTCGTCGTCGATCAGACCCTCGGCCCGCGACTCGGCGACCATCCCGGCAACCTCTTCGCGGGTGAACGATGACGTCACCTCCTCCCGCGGTTGCCTGCCAGTGGCCCGCACCACCCAGTTGGAGAAGTGGTTCAGGCCACGCACCACCGGCCCGAGCACGGTAGCGATCGCCCGCAGCGGCGGCGCCAGCAGCACCGCCGTCCGCTCCGGGCCGGCCAACGCGATGTTCTTCGGCACCATCTCACCGAGCGCCACGTGCGCGGAGACCACCAATATCAGCGCGATCACCAGCGCGATCGGGCCGACAGCGCCGTCCGGCAGGCCGAGGCGATGGAACACCGGCTCCAACAGTTTCGCCACCGCCGGCTCACCGAGCGCGCCGAGCAGCACGCCGCACAGCGTGATGCCCAGCTGCGCGGTGGCCATCATCACCGACACGTCCTCCATCGCCCGCAGGGTGATCCTGGCCCGGGCGCTGTGGACTGCCAACGGTTCGACGACGGTCCGACGGGCGGAAACCAGGGCGAACTCGGCTGCGACGAAAAACGCGCTCAACAGCAGCAGCACGATCACCACACCGACCAGCAGCAGCTGGCCGGTCATCGGTCGTTCACCCGCTGCGGATCGATGCTCGACAGCTGGACAACCTCTACTCGTCGGCGGTCGACCTGGGTGGCCGTCAGCCGCACCGTCACTGCCCTCGGCAGGTCGTCGTCGGTGTCGGCCTCCAGCCGTAACCCGTCGTCCAGTGCGCCCAGCACCGCGTCGGCGGCGGCCAGCGCCGCGATGCTGGCCTGGTCGCCATCCGCCGGGATCCGTCCGAGTTCGGCGACCAGCAGGCCGGCGACCGTTTCGTAGGCACCGGATTCCGGCAGCAAGACTCCGGAGATCTCCTCGATCTCGTCGGGGCGCATGGTGCCACCCAGCAGCCAGGTGCCGTCCGCCAGCCGTTCGGCGCGTCCGGCGGCCGGGTCGTCGTGCTCGTCGCTGATCTCGCCGACCAGCTCCTCGACGACGTCCTCGAGGGTAAGAATGCCTGCGGTGCCGCCATACTCGTCGGCGACAACGGCCATCTGCAGGCCGCGTTCCCGGAGTTGGTCGAGCAGATCATCCAGCGGAATGGTTTCCGGGACGACCGGAACATCGACCATCAGTTGGGACACCCGGACGCCGGCCCGCTCGTCCGGCGGGATCGCCACTGCCCGCTTGAGGTGCACCAGGCCGACGACGTCGTCGGAGTCCTCACCCGAGACCGGGAACCGCGAATGCCCGGTCGCCACGGCAGCCTCGATGATCTCGGTGGCCGAGTCGGTGGCCTTGACGAAGCGCACCCTGGTCCGGGTGGTGAGGACATCGTCGGCGGTCTTGTCGGAGAACGAGATCGATCTGGCCAGCAGACCAGCTGTCGGCTTCTCCAGGGTGCCGTGTGCCGCCGACCGCCGGACCAGCGATTCCAGCTCCTGGCTGCTGCGGGCCGACCGCAGCTCCTCCTGCGGCTGCACCCCGAACAGTCGCAGCACGCCGTTGGCGATGCCGTTGAGCACCCAGATGAACGGCCGAAAGATGTTGGTGGACAACCGCATCGCGCCGACGACGCTCTTCGCCGTCTCCATCGGCTCGGCAATCGAGATGTTCTTCGGCACCAGCTCGCCGAACACCATCGACAGCGCGGTAGCGACGATCAGCGCCACGATCACACTGATCGAATCCGCCGCACCGTCGCCGAGGCCGATCGCGGTCAACAGCCGGGACAACAACCGGGCCAGCGATGGCTGCATCACGAAGCCGAGGGCCAGCGTGGTGATGGTGATGCCGACCTGCGCGCCGGACAGCTGAGTGGACAACGACTTCAGTGCGCGGGACAGCGACTTGGCCCGTGGATCGCCCTCTGCCGCCAACCGGTTGACGGTGGCGCGGTCGACGGTGACGAAGCTGAACTCCGCGGACACGTACAGGGCGGTGAACGCGATGAGGACGATCCCGACGATGAGCAGGATCCACTCGGTGATCATCACTGGCCCCCGTGGGGGTCACCTGCCCCGTCCTGGTCGGTGTCGCCTGCGTCGGGTGCCGGTTCGGTCGGTTCGGCGTGTTCGTGCGTCGGCGCCGGCGGGTGACTCTGCTGGTCCTCGTCACGGTGGTGCACATTGGGCTCGCGCTGCGCATCGGGGACCGATTGCGCCGCGGTGTCGTCGATCGCTGGTTCGTGCTGCCCGGCCGCCGGATCGGTGTCGTCCTTGTGGGCAGACGTGGACAGCAACGATGCCAGCGTCGCGGCGTCCATCCGCCGGAACGTGCGGCCCAGCCGGCGGCGGTCCAGCACCGCAACCTCGATCTGGTCGGCCGCCACTTCCCGGTGCGGAGCGTCGGTGCCCGATGCCCCGAGCGCGTCGATGCAGGCGTTCAGCGCGGCCGGCAGATCCCAACCGTCGGTATAGGAGGACTCCAGCGCTGCGACGACCGGGTCGGTGATGCCGCCCATCACCGCGAACTTCGGCTCGTCGAAGATCGACCCGTCGTAGGTGATGCGGTACAGCTGGTCGGCGCTACCGTCCGCTGGGCCGTCCGGCCAGCCGACCTCGGCAACGCACAGCTCCACCTCGAGTGGCTTGGAGTGCTCGGAGAACACCGAGCCGAGGGTCTGGGCGTAGGCGTTGGCCAGCCAACGGCCGGTGACGTCCCTGCGGTCGTAGGAGAAGCCGCGCACATCGGCCAGCCGAATGCCAGCGGTGCGCAGGTTCTCGAATTCGTTGTATCGCCCGGTTGCCGCGAAGCCGATCCGGTCGTAGACCTCGGAGACCTTGTGCAGGGTCGGCGACGGGTTCTCAGCGACGAACAACACGCCGCCGGAGAAGATGGTCACGACGACGCCACGCCCTCGCGCCACCCCCTTGCGCGCATAGTCGGAGCGGTCCCGCATGAACTGTTCGGGGGACGCGTAAATGGGCATCGTCATGATCGGCGTGCTCCTCGATCCGCTTGCGGTGCAAGCATTCTCGCATCGTCAGTAGTGCCGGACCTGCTGTCAGGGCGCGTCATGGTTGTCGTCAGCCGCCGGGATTCGTCATCCGGTCGGCGACCACCTGCTCGGCGATCTGCCCAACGGCATCGTCCGTCCAGCGAACGGCTCCGTCGACACCGACGGCGACCACCACCGGGAAGATCTTGCGAGCCAGATCGGGGCCGCCGGTGGCGCTGTCCTCGTCCGCCGCGTCGTAGAGTGCCTCGATCGCTGCCCGGACCGCCGCCGCGGTGGGGGCGCCGCGCACGAAGCGCTTTTTCAGCGCCGATCTGGCGAACATTGATCCAGAGCCAACCCCGTAGTAGTCGTGCTCCTCGAACCGGCCGCCGGTCACGTCGTAGGAGTAGATCCGGCCGGCGCGGGTCGGATCGGCGATGTTCAGGTCGTAGCCGGCCAGCAGCGGGATGACGGCGAGTCCCTGCAGTGCGGCGCCTAGGTTGCCCCTGATCATCGCGGCCAGCCGATTGGCCTTGCCGTCCAGCGAGAGCCGCTCGCCCTCGATCTTCTCGTAATGCTCGAGCTCCAGCCGGAACATCCGGACGATCTCGATCGCCAGGCCGGCGGTGCCGGCGATTCCGATTGCGGTGTGCGAGTCGGCGACGAACACCTTCTCGATGTCGCGCTGGGCGATCACCGTGCCCATGGTGGCCCGCCGGTCGCCCGCCATGATGACGCCGTCCGCGCAGGCCAGTGCTACCACGGTGGTGCCGTGCAGCAAATCGGCAGCACTGGCTGCCATAGTGGCGCCCGACCCGTTGCCGGGCAACAGCTGCGGCTCGGCGCGAGCCAGGAAGTCGGCGAAGGATCCGGTGCCGGGCGTCAGGTATGCAGCCGGAATTGCCTGCGGTGGCCAGTTGTCTTTCATCGTCGTGTATCCGCTCCTGATCGGATCGGGCTACTGACCGCCCTTCTGCACATAGGCCCGGACGAAGTCCTCCGCGTTGGTTTCCAACACGTCGTCGATCTCCCCGAGAATATCGTCGGTGTCGGTGGCCAGCTTCTCGCGACGTTCCTGACCCGCAGCGTCGCCGCCCGTGGTCTCTTCGTCTCCCCCGCCACCGCCCTGCTTGGTGGTCTGCTCCTGCGCCATCTGCACTCCTCGCCGTCGACTCGCTGCTGCCCTACTGGTCCAAACCTTACCGAGCACCGCTGACGATGCCCGTGCGCAGCGCCCGCAGTGAGCCGCCGATCAGGCCCGTCAGGCCCAACCGCAGACCAACTTGGACACTTGCGCTGACATTCCGCCTGTCAGACCAACCGCAGCGACCAACTTGGACACTTGCGCTGACATTCCGCCTATCAAACCAACCGCAGCGACCAAGTTGGACACTTGCGCTGAAACAAGAGGCGGGCCTGGCGGCCCGTCAGCGACGAGTGAGCGCGTCCACCAGCTCGGCGGCGTCGGCCGACGATTCGATCAGCTCGTCGACGTGCGCCTTGGTGCCGCGAGTGGGCTCCATGGTCGGGATCCGGACCAGCGAGTCGCGGCCGACGTCGAAGATCACCGAGTCCCAGGATGCGGCGGCCAGCGCCTCGGGGAATTTGGCGACGCACCGGCCGCGGAAATAGGCACGGGTGTCGGTCGGTGGCTGCGTCATCGCGGCGATCACCGCGTCCTCGGCCACCAGCCGGTGCATTGAACCGCGCATCACCAACCGGTTGTACAGGCCCTTGTCGAGCCGAACGTCCGAGTACTGCAGGTCGACCATGGCCAGCCTGGAGGCGCCCCAGCCCAGCCCGTCCCGTTGCCGGAACCCTTCCAGCAGACGGAGTTTCGCCGGCCAATCAAGTTCGTCGGCCAGCTGCATCGGATCGTCGGCCAGCCGGTCGAGCACCGAAATCCAGCGGTCAAGTACATCGTGGGTCTGCGCGTCGGCATCGGCGCCGTACTTCCGGTCGACGAACGTGGCGGCCTTCTCGTGATAGGCCCGCTGCAGGTCGATCCCGGTCAGCCGGCGACCGTCCGCCAACGGAACAGTGGTCTTCAGGCTCGGATCGTGCGAGATGGCGTGTACCGCCGACACCGGGCCGTCCAGCTCCAGATCGGCCAGCTGCTCGCCTTCCTCGATCATCGACAGCACCAGCGCGGTGGTGCCGACCTTGAGATAGGTCGCCACCTCGGCAAGGTTGGCATCGCCGATGATCACGTGCAGCCGTCGATACTTCTCGGCGTCGGCGTGCGGCTCGTCGCGGGTGTTGATGATGCCGCGTTTCAGCGTGGTCTCCAGGCCGACCTCGACCTCGATGTAGTCCGCGCGCTGAGACAGCTGATAGCCGTCGATCTGTCCGGTGCGGCCGATCCCCACCCTGCCGGATCCGGTGAATACCTGACGAGAAGCGAAGAACGGCATCAGCCCCGAGATCAGTTGCGGGAACGCGGTTTCCCGCTTGCACAGGTAGTTCTCGTGGGTGCCGTAGCTGGCACCCTTGCCGTCGACGTTGTTCTTGTACATCTGGATCGGCTTGGCCCCAGGCACCGCCGATGCCAGCAGGGCTGCCTGCTCCATTACCCGCTCGCCGGCCTTGTCGAACAGCACCGCATCCAGCGGGTTGGTGACCTCGGGCGCGGAGAACTCCGGGTGGGCGTGGTCGACGTACAGCCTGGCCCCGTCCGACAGGATGACATTGGCGGCACCGAGGTCGTCGACATCCGGCTCCACCAGCTGCCCGAACAGGCCCGACAGGTCGTAGCCGCGGGCGTCCCGCAGCGGCGACTCCACTTCGTAGTCCCAACGGGGCCGGCGGGCCCGCGGCGCCGCCACCGATGCGGCGTAGGCCAACACCACCTGGGTGGACGTCATTACCGGGTTGGCCGTCGCGTCCCCCGGCACCGAGATGCCGTACTCGACTTCGGTCCCCATGATCCGCCGCACGCTCATGGACTCCACGCTATCCCGGCGCGAATTCGAGCCCGGCGACGGACCACAGCCGGTCCAAAGCCTCCGACTCGGAGGGTTTGGCACCGGGTTTCGGGTCGCGAGCGGTCCGAAGGCTCCGACAGCGAGTGCGAGCCAGGGCCCGCTGTGGTCACGACCAGGGCAGCTCAGCCCGGCGACTCCAGTACGCATCGGCGGGCTCGGCCAGCGTCTGCAGCGTCGACCACTGGATCTCTGTCAGCTCGACGCGATCCGCCAGCAGATTCGACGTCAGCTGCGCGGAATCTGCCGGTCCCAGCAACACCCGGTCGGCGAAGGGCTGATGTGCCGCCGCTGCCAGCGCGATCGCGTCCGCTCCCACTCCGGCCTTGGCCGCCATGGTTGCCACCGGCTCTGGCGGCTCCGTCATCAACCTGCCGTTCGCCAGACATTCCTTCAACAACACCGTCATGCCGGCAGCCTTGGCCTCACCGAGGGCGGCACCGACCGATGGTTCGAGCAGGTTCCAGGTGCTCTGCACCGCCGAGAACAGGGGGCGCCCGTCGACGGACAGCGACAGTGCCCTGCGGACCGCATCCGCCTGCCGCGGACCCGATGTCGAAAACCCCACCGCCACCGAGGCTTTCGGCAACTCGGCGAGGGCGCCGATCAGTTCATCATCGTCGAACAGCGGCGAGTCGACGGTCAGCGAATGCACCTGGTACAGCCCGACCACCGTGCCGATCCGGTCTTGCGTCTCCGCCCACTGCCGACGGAACCGATCGATGGAAAGTTCCTTCACCTCATGGACATCGGCGTCGGCGCGCCACTCGCCGACATAGGCGTAACCCCACTTGCTCGACACCGTTGGCGGGACGAAGCGCGGGTCGCTGGAACGACGGTTCATCCACTCGCCGACGAAAGCCTCTGCGTCACCGTAGGACCGCGCGGTGTCGACCCAGTCGATGCCGGCAGCCATGGCGGCATCCAGCACCGCATCGGTGTTCTCGCGCATGGATTCGCGTGACCTACCAGCAGGCAAGGCAGCGGCGCTGCCGGTGTTGATGTACGCGGGGCGGCCGAGCACGGCAGTTCCGATGGCCCAGGCGGCGTGACGCACCAGCCCGCCATCGATCGGAACTTCGTCGCTCGTGGGCCGGACCATCGCTCATGAGTACGCCGATGCTCCGCACATGACAAATTATGTCCGCGGCAAGGCCGCGGCGACCGGTACCGGTTCGCCTGGTGCATCCCACCGGCCCAACTCAACTGGGGTGGCGCGGGAGTAGCTAACGTCGCGGATCCGCCCCAGCATCCGCTGCAACCGGCCGGTGGCCGGCTGACGGTCGTGGTGCAGCTGTTCTCCCTCATCGTAATCAGCTCGAGATGGCCAGCACGGCCCGGCCATTGGACTCGAGGACATGCGGGCCGTGATGGTCGGCGAATTCAACACTGTCGGCGTGCACCGGCCTGCGCCGGCCGTCGGGGCAGACCAGCATCGAACCGTCCGCCTGCAAGGCGAGCAGGTCGTCGCCGGTGCGGAGCAGCAGCGGTCCGTCGATGCCGGCGCTGATGGCCGTCCTACCGGCCAACAACTCGGCCAGCACCGCCTCGGCGGTGTTCTCGGCGCAGAGCACCCAGGTCGTCGGTGTACCTGGTTCGCCATCCTGGCCGTGCCGGTGGAAGTCGCTGCCGCCCAACGGGATCGGCGTATCACCGAGCGCCGTCATGGCATTCCACCAGGTCATCGGCGCGCCCCAGGTCCTGTCGAACCACGACGAATGCCAGATCTCCGCTGCCGGCGGCGGCCCTGCCATCGGATGCCGCCAGGCGCAGTCGCCGCTCAGCGGATGGTTGATCGACAGCAGCCCGCCGCGGTCGCCGACCTGGCTGAACCATTCGGCGGCCGGCCGCCGGAAGTCGATCCAGCCGATGTCGCCGAAGGCATTCGCATGCCCGTCTGCGGTGGTCACTTCCTGGCCGGGCAGCAGGGTGAGTCCGTACTGCTCACCGATTCCCGGTAGGTGCGGGTGATGGCTGGTGGTGTTGTGGTCGGTGACGGCCAGAAAGTCCAGCCCGTTCATCGCCCCCAGCGCGGCCAGCTCCGGCAGCGTCAACGTGCCGTCGGAGTGCAGCGTGTGGGCGTGCAGATCGCCTGCCAGCCAGCGCTTTCGGTCGACGGCTGGCAGCTGTCTCGCTGGCCGCCGCGCGGGGACGGGCACCAAGGGTGGATCGGCGACGGACACCTCGGTGGTGAAGACATGGAGGCGGTAGGGCAGGCCGTCGTCGGGCAACCGGTGCAGCCCGAGCACCACCCGCCACTCCCCCAGCGGCAGGCCGCGGTTGAGGTAGCCGGGTGTCGCCGAGTCGTAGCCGATCTCGATCACCGTCCTGGCGCCGCCGGACCAGCCGCGCCATCCGAGCGGGTCGATCAGCCCGAGGTCCAGCACTCCGGCCTGCCGTTCGAATTCCAGCTCGATCCGCAATCCTTGGCAGCCCTGCGACACCCCGAACGGCAGCTCCGGCCAGACGTTGTCGGCCCTGTCGTCCGGGGTCCAGCGTCCGGAGAACGTCGCCAGGCAGCGACTCATGAAGCGCTGACGACGTTATCCGCCGCACTCAGCAGTCGGCCGCCCGATTCCGGCTCACCGTCGTACAACAGCGCTCTTCCTGGCACCGGCCGCACCGTCACCGTCGACCCGAGTTCCGGTTCGGCGTCCTCCGGCAGCACCGCGCGTAGCTGCGTGCCGCCGCAATCGAGGGCGACCAGCACCTGCACGCCGAGGTTCTCCACGGTACGGACGATGCCCTGTACGCTGCCGGTCCCATTGTCCCCCATGGCATCTGCGCTGCTGTCGGCGGTGACGTACTCCGGTCGGAGGCCGTAGATCACCGGCGCGCCGTCGGCCGGCGCGCCGGCGTCCGGCGGAATCGGCAGGCTGAAGCCATCGAATTGCAGACGCTGCCCCGTGACCCTGGCCGACACCAGGTTCATCGGGGTGGCACCGATGAAGTTCGCCACGAAGGTGTCCGCCGGCCGACGGAACACCTCACGCGGGGTGCCGACCTGGCGGATGTGCCCGGCATCCATCACGGCCATCCGGTCTGCCATCGCGAGCGCCTCGCCCTGGTCGTGGGTGACGAACACCGTCGTCACCCCCAGCTCCAGCTGCAGTCGCTTGAGAAACGTCCGCGCCTCCAGTCGCAGCCGGGCGTCAAGGTTGGACAGCGGCTCGTCGAACAGGAACAGCTGCGGGTGGCTGGCGATGGCCCTGGCCAGCGCGACCCGTTGCTGCTGGCCGCCGGACAGCTGGGAGGGCCGTCGGTCCAGCAGCGCACCGAGGCTCAGCTGCTCCGCCGTCGAGGCCGCTTTGGTGGCCCGCTCGGCCCTGCCGACCTTCTTGATCCGCAGCGGATAGGCGATGTTCTCGGTGACGGACATGTGCGGGAACAGCGCATAGTCCTGGAACACCATGGCGACGTCCCGGTCGCCCGGTGACAAAAGCGTGACGTCGCGCTCGCCGATCTTGATGGTGCCCTCGGTGGCCGCCTCCAATCCGGCCAGCGTCCGCAGCAGCGTCGTCTTGCCGCAGCCGGACGGGCCGAGCAACGCAAAGAACTCCCCGTCGCCGATCGACAGATCGACCCCGTTCACCCCGCGCACGCCGTTGGGGTATTCCTTGACGAGGCCGGCCAGTTCGACGGTCGCCATCAGCCTTTGATTCCTCCCTGGAAGGCGAACCCGTACCGTCGATTGACGAACAGGTACAGCGCAACGACCGGCACCGAGTAGACCAACGCGAAGGTGGAGATCAGCGAGAAGTTCGGCTGACCGCCGGCGTCGTAGAAGGTGTACATCGTTACTGCCGCAGGCTGTTTGGAGTCGGTAGAGAACAAGATGTAGGGAATCAGGAAGTTGCCCCACACCTGTACCAGCGCCCAGACGCCGACGGTGGCCATTCCGGGGCGGATCAGCGGCAGCGCGATGTGTCGCAGGATCTGGCCGGGTTTGGCGCCGAACACCCGCGCCGATTCCTCGTACGAGCGCGGGATGGAATCGACGAAGTCCTTCAGCATGAAAATCGCGGCCGGCAACAGCCCGCCGGTCAGGACCAGAATCACGCCGCTGTAGGTGTCGAGCAGGTTGAGCTGGAACAGCATCAGGAAGATCGGCACCATGGCCGCCGTTCCGGTGACGATCGACGACAGCAGCAGCAGCCCGTACAGCAGCTGATCGCGACCGGGGATCCTGACCCTGGACAGCGCGTACGCCGCCAGCGCCGCCAATGCCACCACGATCACCGCGGTGCCGACGGACAGGATCACCGAGTTCCGTAGTGATGGCCAGGTCTGCGGGTTCGAGAACAGTTGCCGGAAGTTGTCCAAGGTCGGACTGCCGATCCTGGCCCGGAAGTTCGGGTTCGCCGAGAACGGCGTCAGCACCAGCCACAGCATCGGCAACGCGAAGAACACGGTGGCGATGCAGACCAGGACGTACACGCCGATGCGGCCAAGCAGCTGCTTGACCGTCTTGGCTCCGGCGTTGTGCGATGTGGCGGTGGTGCTGCTGGTCATCATCCGCCACCTCCTGGCGCCAGCACGGCCGCCGTTGGCGGTTTCGGCTCGGCGTCGACCAGTGGTCTTTTCGGCCCCGATCCCTTGCCGCGCCGGCGTTTTGCGGCTCTGGCCAGCGCCGCGTCGTCGTCACTACCGCGCAGGAACCTGATGTAGACGACGGCGATGATGAGGTTGACCAGCAACAGCAACAGCGAGATCGCCGATCCGTAGCCGAGTTGGCCGCCGATGATCGCCGTCTTGTAGATGTAGACGGGCAGCGTTTCGGAGGCACCGTCCGGGCCGCCGCCGGTGAGCAGATACGGGGTGAAGTCGTTGAACGTCCACAGGGTGATGAGCAGGGTGTTGGTGAGAATGTTGCGCCGCACCGTCGGAACGACGATGTCCCGCAACTGCTGGAACCCGCTGGCGCCGGACATCCTGCCGACCTCGAGATGCGATTGCGGAACCGTGGACAGCGCCGCCGCGTACAGCAGCATCGAGAATGCTGTCCCCCGCCAGATGTTGAAGATGATGATGACGGCCATCGGCTGGTCGAGCGCCCACGGCACCTGGGTGCCAAGGATCCCGTTCAACGTTCCGGCGCGCCGGTCCAGCAGCGCCTGCCAGAGAAATGCCACCACCGATCCAGGCAGGATCCAGGCCAGCAACACCAGTACCGTCAGCACACTGCGGACAACGGCGTTGGTGCGCTTGAAGAACCAGGCCAGCAGAAACCCGAGGATGTTCTGGCCGAGCACCGCGGACAGCGCGACGTAGACCAGGGTGAGCCACAGCGCGCTGGTGAAGGTCGGGTCCTTCAGCGCGTCCGTGTAGTTCGAGGTGCCGGCGAATTGTGGTGCCGCTGCCGAACTGCCGGTGAGGCTGTAGTGCAGCAGGCCGAGGTACAACGTCCAGATCGCCGGGAATACGAGGAAGACGCCGACCAACACCATGGCCGGGGCGACGAAGACTGCAGCTCGGCCGCGGCCGAGGCCGGCGACGTCCGGGTCCCGCCGCAGCCGGCGAGCGCGCCTGCTGACGCGTCCGGCGGGCTGTGGATCGGAGGGCTGTTCCGTCACCGATGGTTGGCCGGTCACCCCGTCGAGACGTGGGCGGCGGTGACG
>JALYVF010000113.1 GCA_030853385.1 Actinomycetota bacterium
TTCGCCAACCAGATGGTGGACACGGCCAACCCCAAACCGGAGTTGATCGACGTAGTCCAGCTGTCCGGTCTCGACCAGCACCCGAAGACCGGCGAGTTCAACGAGCACGTCTTCTACAACCTGGACACCATCACCACACTGGGCAACACCCTGGCGACCAAACTCGGCGCCCTCGAGCCCGCCGACAAGCAGACCTTCGCCGCGAACGCGGCCACCTTCGCCAACAAGCTGGCCGCGCTGAAGAAGCGAGCTGTCGCCATCCGCACCGCGCACCCTGGGCTGACGGCGATCGTCACCGAGCCGGTCGCCGACTACCTGCTGCAGACGGCCGGGATCGCCGACGTCACGCCGTCGGGGTTCTCCCAGGCGGTCGAGGAGGAGAACGATCCGGCTCCGGCCGACGTCGCCCAGGTCGACAATTTGCTCAAGACCAAGACCGTCGCGGTGCTGGTGTTCAACTCGCAAACCTCGGGCGCTGTCACCGAGGACGTCAAGAAGGCCGCCCAGGCCGACGGGGTGCCGGTGCTGCCCGTCACCGAGACGCTGCCCGCGGGCGTCACCGACTACCCGACCTGGATGGGCGACACCATCACCGCGTTGGACAAGGCCCTGGGATGACGAGCCGGATCGACGATGGGGCGATAATGGATCTCGTGTCCGATAGCCCGCACCCCGGCGGCCGGCAGCATGGTGCGCCCGCCGTCCGGCTGCGCGGCGCCAGGCTCGCCTTCGGCGCCCGAGTGCTCTGGGACAGGCTCGATCTGGACATCGCGCCGGGCGAATTCGTCGCGGTGCTCGGGCCGAACGGTGCCGGCAAGACCAGCATGCTCAAGGTGTTGCTCGGACAGCAGCCGCTGACCGGCGGCACCGTTGAGATCGCCGGTCGGCCGGCGCGGCGGGGCAGCAGCCGGATCGGCTACGTCCCGCAGCAACGGGCGTTCGACCCAGGATTGCCGATGCGAGCCCGCGACCTGGTCGGTTTCGGCATCGACGGGCACCGCTGGGGATTGCCACTCGGCCCGCTCACCGCCCGCGGCCGGGAGCGGAGGGCACTGGTCGACACGGCGTTGGCGCGGGTCGGCGCCGCTGCCTATGCGGACGCACCGGTGGGGCTGCTGTCCGGCGGCGAGCAGCAGCGGCTGCGGATCGCCCAGGCGCTGATCACCGATCCCGACGTGCTGCTGTGCGACGAACCGTTGCTGAGCCTGGATCTTGCCCACCAGCAGGCGGTCTCGCAGCTGATCGACCGTCGCCGGAAGTCGGCCGGCACCGCCGTGGTGTTCGTGACGCACGAGATCAACCCGATCCTGTCGATGGTCGACACGGTGCTCTACCTGGTCGGAGGCGAGTTCAGGGTCGGCACCCCCGACGAGGTGATGACGTCGTCGGTGCTCACCGAGCTCTACGGCACCCCGATCGACGTCCTGCGGGCGGGCGACCAGATCGTGGTGCTGGGCGCGGACCACCACCACCATCACGCCGACCACGATGCGGTCGAGGTGGACCAGTGAGCCAGCCCATCGACTGGTTCTCGGCATCGACGATCGCCGAAGTGCTGCCCTATGTCACCGGTTCGCTGATCGCCGGCGCGATCCTCGGGCTGCTGGGCGGGGTGATCGGCCCGATGATCCAGGCCCGCGACCTGGCCTTCGCCGTGCACGGCGCCTCCGAGCTGTCGTTCGCCGGCGGTGCCGCAGCCCTGTTCCTGTTCGGCACCGGCGCCGGCGCCACCGGCACCCTGGTGGCCACCGGTTCGATCGTCGGGTCGGTGATCGCGGCCGTGTTATTCGGCCTGCTCGGGTTACGGGCCAGGGATCGCAACTCGGCGATCGGAGTGATCCTGCCGTTCGGCCTCGGCCTCGGGGTGCTGTTCCTGGCGCTGTACCCGGCGCGATCGGCGAACAAGTTCGGGCTGCTGGTCGGCCAGATCGTCGCCGTCGACCAGACCCAGCTATGGCTGCTGGTGGCCGTCGCCGCCGTCGTGCTGATCGCGCTCGCCGCCATCTGGCGGCCGCTGTTCTTCGCCTCCGTCGACCCGGAAGTTGCTGCGGCACGCGGAGTTCCGGTGCGATTCCTCGGGCCGGCATTCATGCTGCTGCTGGGTCTGACGGTGGCCATGGCGGTGCAGATCGTCGGTGCACTGCTGGTGCTGTCGCTGCTGATCACCCCTACCGCTGCGGCCGCCAGGGTGACGGTGTCGCCGCTCAAGGTGACCCTGCTGTCGGTGGTATTCGCGATGGTCTCCGCGGTCGGCGGCATCATCTTGTCGTTGACGCCGAAGCTGCCGATCAGCCCATGCGTCACCACGATCTCATTCGCGATCTACCTGGCCTGCCGGCTGATCGGCGCGGCCCGCAGCCGCCGCGGCTGGTCGCGCAGGGACGCACTCATGCTGACGCCGGCTGCTGCCGACCTGCAGGAAGCCTAATTCCCGACCCGCCGGCGCCTGGCCACGTCGGCCAACACCACACCGGTGGCCACCGAGGCGTTGAGCGACTCGACGGTGCGGGCCATCGGGATGGATACCGTTGCGTCGCAGACCGTTCGGGTGAGCCTGGCAAGACCGCGACCCTCGGAACCGACGACGATCACCAGGGGGCCGGAGGCCATCTCGAAGTCGTCAGTGTCCACGGTGCCATCGGCGTCCAACCCGACCACCATCAGCCCGGCGGCCGCCCACTCCTTCAGCGTGCGCACCAGATTGGTACAGCGCGCCACCCTGATTCTGGCTGCGGTGCCGGCCGATGTCCGCCAGGCCGACGCCGTCATTCCCGCCGATCGACGCTCGGGGACCAACACACCGTGCGCGCCGAAAGCCGCTGCCGACCGCACGATCGCGCCCAGGTTGCGCGGATCCGTCACCCCGTCGACGGCCACCAGCAGTGGCGGCACCCCGGAATCCTTGGCCAGCGCCAACAGATCCTCCGGGTGCGCGTAGTCGTACGGCGGTACCTGCAGCGCCAGCCCCTGGTGCACGGCGCGGCTCGTCAGCCGGTCGAGTTCGGCGCGGGAAATCTCCAGCAGCGCAATGCCGCGACCGCTGGCCAGCTGCACCGCCTCGGTGACGCGTTCGTCGGACTGAAGTCCTTGTGCCACATACAGTGCGGTGGCCGGCACGCCGGCTCGGAGGGCCTCCACCACCGGGTTGCGGCCGACAACGGTTTCCGGAAGTTCCTTGCCGCGCCTGCCATCCCGGCCGCGTCCGGCGCCCGCGGAGTCGGCCCGCTTGGCCGCCGCAGCTGCCTTCCTGGCGGCCGGGTGACCCTTGCGCACCGCGGCCGGCGGGGTGGGACCCCTGCCGGTGAGCGCACGGCGCGGCTGACCGCCGGTGCCGATGGTGGCGCCCTTCTTGGTGCCGCTCTTGCGAATGGCTCCGCGTCGCTGGGAGTTTCCGGCCATGTTCTTGATCCTCACTTCCTCTGGACCGCGGCAGACCGACGGTCGACCGGTCCACGGTTACTTCGCGACCGACCAGGTGGACCCGGTCGGCCCGTCTTCGACAGCGATTCCCGCCGCCGTCAGCCGTTGACGGATGGCGTCGGCGGTTGCAAAGTCCTTGTTGGCTCTGGCCTGTTGCCGCTCGATGAGCAGCGCGCTGACCAACCGGTCGGTGGAGCTGGCCAGCGCTTTGGAACGGGCGGTGGCAACTCCGTCGTCCGCCCAATGCTGACCGAAAGGATCCAGTCCCAACACCACCAGCATGCCGCGCACGGCGCGGGCCGTCTGGATCACCACTTCCTGCTGTTCACTATCGATGCCGGCGTTGCCTGCTCGCACGTGTTCGTGGATCACCGCGAGGCCGCGCGGCACCGACAGGTCGTCGTCCATCGCCTCGACGAAGCCACCCGGTAGGTCGCCGATGGCGACGGAGCCGTAGCGGTCGGCGGCCCTGTTCAGGAACGACTCGATGCGACCGTAGGCCTTCGCCGCATCGTCCAGCGCACCGTCGGAATATTCGATGGCCGTCCGGTAATGCACGCTCGCCAGGTAGTAGCGCAGCTCGATCGGCCGCACCCGCGCGGTGATCGCCTCCACCGACTGGGCGTTGCCGAGCGACTTCGACATCTTCTCGCCGGCCATCGTCACCCAGAACGAATGCACCCAGTAGTTGGCGAAGCACAGACCCGCGCCGTGCGACTGCGCCGCCTCGTTCTCGTGGTGCGGAAAGACCAGATCGAGGCCGCCGCCGTGGATGTCGAAGCGGTCGCCGAGATAGGCCCTTGCCATCGCCGAACATTCGATGTGCCACCCCGGACGGCCTTGGCCCCACGGCGATTCCCAGAACGGCTCGCCCGGTTTGGCACCCTTCCACAGGGTGAAATCGGCCGGGTCCTTCTTGCCCTGACCCTCCGATTCGCCCTGGTTCATCTCGTCCAGCTTCTGCCCGGACAGCGAGCCGTAGTCGGGCTGTTCGCGGACGGCGAAGTAGACATCGCCCGATGCCGCGTAGGCCTTGCCGGCGGCGATCAGCTCGTCGATCAGCTCGATGATTTGGGTGAGGTGGCCGGTTGCCCTCGGTTCGATGGTGGCCGGTAGGCAGCCGAGGGCTTCGTAGGCCTGGAAGCAGGCCCGCTCGTTGCGCGCGGCCAGCGCCCACCACGGCTCGCCGCCCGCCCGCGCCTTGGTCAGGATTTTGTCGTCGATGTCGGTGACGTTGCGGACCTGCGTCACCCGGTAGCCGGAATGTTCGAGCCACCGACGCAGCACGTCGTAGACGATTCCCGCCCCTCGCAGGTGGCCGATGTGCGGTGGCCCCTGGACAGTGACGCCACAGTGGTAGAGCGAGACCTCGCCCGGCTTCAGGGGTTCGAACGCTCGAACCGTGCGGGTCGCGGTGTCGTAGAGGTGCAGTGCCACTACAGGATCGTACGGGCGCCCAGCGAACAGAATTGGCGGGGCAACGGCAGACGTCGGCCGGAACGCCTAGCAGCGACAATGACCGGACGCCCCGGTAGTGACAATGAGCAGCCGTCCGCTGCCGGACCGCCACCGGACCAAGGCGGCGAGCACAGCGGTCGCTGCATAATTCTGTTCATTACTGCGATATAGTTAGCACACTCGATCATTTAGGGAGTCACATGACCAACACTCAGGTCGCACCGCCCGCGGAACCGGCCAGCTACGTGCTGGCCGAGCTCGGGTCTCAGCCGGAGATGTGGGGCCGGGCCGCCCGAGTGGCCGCCGACCAGGTCGCCATTCTTCCGCAGCCCGGCGAGCGGATCGCCGTCGTCGGTTGCGGCACCAGCTGGTTCGTCGCTCAGGCGTACGCCTGCTATCGCGAACAGGCGGGGCAGGGTGTGACGGATCCGTTCGCGGCCTCCGAGTTCCCCGCCGGACGGGCCTACGACCTGGTGGTGGCGATCACCAGGTCCGGGACGACGACCGAGGTGCTGGAGTTGTTGGCCGGTCTGCCGGAGTCGCAGCGCACCCTGATGATCGTCGGCGACGCCGACTCGCCAGCCGCGACGGCCGCCGACAATGCGGTGCTGTTGTCCTTCGCCGACGAGAAGTCGGTTGTCCAAACACGTTTCGCCACTACCGCCCTTGCCCTGCTGCGGGCCGGGCTCGGCCAGGATCTGGCGCCGGCGATCGCGGACTGCCAGCAAGCGCTACAGGCGGAGCTTCCCGCCGGCTGGCAGGACAAGGTCCATTTCGTCTATCTCGGGCACGGACCGTCGGTGGGGCTGGCCAACGAAGCCGCCCTCAAGATGCGCGAGGCCGCCATCGCCTGGGCCGAGTCGTACCCCGCCTATGACTATCGGCACGGGCCGATCGCTGTTGCCGAAAAGCATTCCCTGGTATGGATTTTCGGTGAGCCGCCGACCGGGTTGGCCGCCGAGATCGAGGCCACCGGCGCCAGTGTGGAGCTCGGTACCGGCGATCCGATGGCCACTCTGGTCCGGGCGCAACGGCTGGCCATCGAACTCGCCCTGCATCGCGGCTACGATCCCGACCATCCCCGCAACCTCACCCGCTCCGTGATCCTGGAGCGGTAGATGCCGCTCGTCGGAAGCGAGCTGTTGATCGCCGCGAAGGCGCAGCGGAGGGGCGTCGGCGCCTTCAATGTGATTCAGCTCGAGCACGCCGAGGCACTGGTGGCCGGTGCCGAGGCCGCCGGTACCCCGGTGATCCTGCAGATCTCGCAGAACGCCGCTCGTTACCACGGCGGGTTGGCGCCGATCGGCTTGGCGACCCTGCAGATCGCCCGCGCCGCAGCGGTTCCGGTGGTGGTGCACCTGGACCATGCCACCGACGAGACGCTGATCCAAGAGGCGATCGCCATTGGATTCACCTCGGTGATGTACGACGGGGCGACGCTCGACTACGCGGAGAATCTGGCTCGGACCGCCGCGGTTGTCGACCGGGCGCGCGCCGCCGGGGTGTGGGTGGAGGCCGAGCTGGGCGAGGTTGGCGGCAAGGACGGAGCGCACACCCCCGGCGTGAAGACCGACCCCGTTGACGCCGCGGCCTTCGTGGCCGCCACCGGGGTGGATGCGCTGGCCATCGCCGTCGGATCGTCGCATGCGATGACGGAGCGCACCGCCGCCATCGACCTGGACCGAATAGCCGAGATCGCTACTGCCGTCAGCATTCCGCTGGTGCTGCACGGCTCGTCGGGGGTTGCGGACGACGCGATTGCCGCCGGGGTGCTCGCCGGGCTGACGAAGATCAACGTGTCCACCCACCTGAACAAGGTGTTCACCGCCGCGCTGCGCGATCACCTCGCGGCCCATCCCACCGTCGTCGATCCGCGCAAGTATCTCGGTGCGGCGCGGGACGCCCTGGCAATCGAGGTCACCCGGCTGATCGGCGTCATCCGCGGGTGATCCTGGGTAGTACACGGCCGATGGGCCCACCTGTGGTCGGTGTCGTCCACACCCTCGACGCCGGCACGGTCTGGTCTCCTGAGCTGCGGCCATCAAGCCTGCGCCCTCGACCCTCGACTGCGGGTATTACGGGCTGCCTTTCTCCAGCCGGGCAGCTCCTGACCATCCAACGGACCCGCAGCGTTCCCCTTCGGCGCCCAAACCATTGCGCTGCAGCGCTTTTCGTACCCGGCCGAGCTGAAGAGTTGTCGCCGCGTCATCGATTGATGCTGCGATCGGATGCCAAGTTCACTCCATTGCATTATCGAACATGCGTTTGATTCTAGATATACTGGCCGCATGTTCAGGGGAACATATTTCAGAGGCGGACGAGAACCAGAACATCACGGCGGCAACACCGGGTCCGACGCCCCACCGTTCTGATTAATGGTGCGTCGCAACGGCTCGGAGCATTTCGAGCCGTGGCCATTCGTGCCATCCGGTCCGCCAGTTCTTTGCTGCCTACTTTGTGCTACCTGCGCCGACGAAAACCGTTGCCCAGTAGGACCACTCAGCAGAAGGTCTGGGTGAGCTGCCACCGACCGCCGCCGCCCACCAGTCGACCCATCGCGCCATTCACGATCGGCAGGTAAGGTGGGACATGGCCGCTAGCGTCAGCCGGTCGGGTCCAACGCCAGCCTGGCGAAGGTCAGTGACTGGGCGAGATCGTCGTCGCGGCGAGCTCTCGGCATACCGCGGGTGCCGATCTCCACGCACACCACACCGCGAAAGTCCTTACGTACCAAGTGTTCCAGCAGCTCGGTGCACGGTTGCATCCCTCGCCCCGGCACCAGGTGCTCGTCCTTCGGAGATCCGGAACCGTCCGCCAGATGCACGTGAGTGAGCCCGTCGCCCATCTGCTGTGCCATGCTCATGGCGTCGACGTGTGAGGTCGCAGTGTGCGAAAGGTCGAGCGTGTAGTGCTGGTAACGCGCCGGCACCGGATTCCAATGCGGGCGGTAGGTGTTGACCGTCAGCCGACCGGGTGCGATCCGCGCGCCGACAGACACCGGAAACATGTTCTCCACCGCGATCTTCACCGGCGTCCGCGACTGCAGCTCAGCGATCGCGGCTGGAAAGTCCGCCGCCGCCGCTCGCTGCCAGACGAACGGCGGGTGCACCACCACGACCGATGCACCGACCCGCTCGGCCAGTTCCAGCGATCGCGCCAGCTTCACCAGCGGATCGCTGGACCAGACCCTGCTGGTGATCAACAGGCACGGCGAGTGGATGGACACGATCGGCAGCTGGTGCCGATCAATCAATCGCCGCAACGTATCGGCGTCCTGGGTGATCGGATCGGCCAGTACCATCAGCTCCATGCCGTCGTAGCCGAGCCGAGCGGCCATCGCGAATGCGGTCTCGGTGGTTTCGGGAAACGCCGAGGCCGTCGACATCGTCACCCTGATGGCCGGACGGTTGACCGGATGCTCCGGATAGCCGGCAGCATCGGACCTGCCTGTCATGGGGCGAACGCCAACTGATCGAGCCGGCGCAGGATGATGCCCTCCCGGAGCGCCCACGGGCAGATCTGCAGTTGCGCCAGCGACAACGCCGTCACCGCGGCCTCGGCGACCAGCGCACCGGTGGCGATCTGGGTCGCTCTGGTCGGCGAAACCCCTTCCAGCCGGCCGATATCGTCGGATGCGATGTGCTGCAGGAACGCGGCCACCTGACGCGATCCACCGGCAGTCAGCGTGCGGGTCACCCGTGGTCCGGCGCTCGACGGGGGGGCACCGGTGAGCCGGGCCAGCGTCCTGAAAGTCTTGGAGGTGGCCACCACCTGATCGAACGGGCCGGCCGTCTTGATCTCCTTCGTGGCATCGGAAAGCTTGTCCGCCAACCACTTCTTCAGCTCCGTCACCTCGCGAGCGGTGGGCGGATCGGCCAGCATCCTGTCCCGCTGCAGCCGCCCGGCGCCCAGTGGCAGCGACAGCGCCACCTCTGGTTCCTCGTCGTGACCGGCCGCAATCTCCAGCGAGCCGCCGCCGATGTCCAACATCAGCAGATTGCCGGCGCTCCAGCCGTACCAGCGGCGAGCGGCCAGAAACGTCAGCCGCGCCTCGTCCGGACCGCTCAGCACCTGCAGATCGACACCGGTCAACGACCGGATCGAGTCGAGTACCTCGGCCGAGTTGGTGGCGTCCCGCACCGCTGAGGTGGCGAAGGCCAGCATCTCCTCGCAACCGTTCCTGGCTGCTGCCTGGGCAGACTCGCCCACCGTTTCCAGCAGCGAGTCGTGGCCCTGCTCCGTCAGCGCACCGTTGGCATCGAGATGGCCGGCCAGCTTGAGCGCCGACTTCTGCGACAGCTGCGGCGTCGGATGTCCACCCCGGTGTGCATCAACCACCAGCAGGTGCACGGTGTTCGATCCCACGTCCAGCACCCCAAGTCGCATGCCCCCAACACTATCCGGGGCGCGCATCGGCGACTCGAGCGCGCGCGGTGCTGGTGCTACTGGGCCGCAATCCGATCAGGATTCCAGCTTGTAGCCCAACCCGCGCACGGTGATCAGGAAGCGCGGGGCGACCGGGTCGGGCTCTATCTTGGAGCGCAGCCGCTTCACATGGACGTCGAGGGTCTTGGTATCCCCGACGTAGTCGCTGCCCCACACCCTGTCGATCAATTGGCCGCGGGTCAGCACCCGGCCGGCATTGCGCATCAGATACTCGAGCAGGTCGAACTCCTTGAGCGGCAAGGTGATTTCCCCTCCGCCGACGCTCACCACATGCCGCTCGACGTCCATCCGCACCGGACCGGCCTGCAGCACGCTGTCGTCCAGGTCTTCCGGATCCATGCCGCGTCGCAGCACCGCCCGGATCCTGGCGATCAGTTCACGCGAGCTGTACGGCTTGGTGACGTAGTCGTCGGCGCCGAGCTCCAGACCGACCACCTTGTCTATCTCGGAATCGCGGGCCGTCACCATGATCACCGGAACGGTCGTCCGCGCCCGCAGCTGCTTGCACACCTCGGTGCCGCTCATCCCGGGCAGCATCAGGTCGAGCAGCACGATATCGGCGCCGTTCCGGTCGAACTCGGTGAGCGCGTCGGGGCCTGTCATCACCATCGACGTGGTGAATCCCTCCTTGCGCAGCAGGAAGGCCAACGGCTCGGCCAACGACTGTTCGTCCTCGACGATCAGAACCCTCGTCACGTTGCTCCTTCTGGTTGGGCTGCCGTACTACTGGGGGATTTCGGGACGCCGTGAACAACGCGATGGTTGCGGGCTCGGTGGACGGATGCCGACTGCTCGTCGGCGGCCGACAGCTGGTCGGACGACAACGATTGCTGCTGCGGGAGCCGCAGGGTGAAGGTGGAGCCGGTGCCTGCCCTGCTCCATAGCAGCGCCTGGCCGCCGTGGTTGGCCGCGATGTGCTTGACAATCGCCAGCCCGAGCCCGGTGCCGCCGGTCGCCCGTGAGCGCGCGGGGTCGACCCGGAAGAAGCGCTCGAACACCCGCTGCTGGTGTTCCGGCGCGATCCCGATTCCCCTGTCGGTGACGGCGATGTCGACGAATCCTGTTGGCCGGCCACCCCGCCCATGGGTCTTCTCAGCTTCGGCGGCATGCGTTGATCTGGTCACCGACACGGTGGTGTTCACCGGGGAATAGCTGATGGCGTTGTCGATCAGGTTGGTCAGCGCAGTCACTAGCAGTGTCCGGTCGCCGCGCACCATCAGCCCGGACGGGGCGTCGCGGACGACGGTGATGTTCGCGGCTTCGGCCGGCATCGCCAGCCTGGCGATCGCCTCGTCGACCACCTTGTCCACCTCGACCACTGCGAGGTCGTCCAGCCGCAGGCCGCCCTGCAACCTGGACAGTGCGATCAGCTCGTTGACCAGGGTGCCGAGCCTGGTGGATTCGGTCAGCATCTTGTCGGCAAAGTGCCGTACCGCCGCCGGCTCGTCGGCGCCGTCGAGCACCGCCTCGGCCAGTAGCGCGATGGCGCCGACCGGCGTCTTGAGTTCGTGGCTGACGTTGGCCACGAAGTCCCGCCTGATGGTCTCGACCCGGCGGGCGGCCGATTCGTCGATGGCCGTCACCAGGATCAGGTCGTCGCCCAGCGGCTGGGCGATCGCGTGGATCACCGAGGCACCGTGGTCGGTTGCCCGGTCCGCGGCCGGCTCGAGCTGGTCGAGATCAACGTCGACCGGCTCTCCGGAGACCGCGGTCCTGGCGATGGCGTCGGCCACTCGTTCGACCGGCATGCCGGCCCGCACCACATGCAGATCGCGGGCCCGCCGGTTGGCCAGCAACACGTTGCCGCCGCGATCGGTGACGACATATCCGCTGTCCGAGCCGGCGACCACCTCGGCGGCCAGTGCTGCTGATTCGCTGCCGGCATCGGCGCGCGGCCCGTCAACCCGCCGGATCACCACCGCGGCGAGCAACCAGCCCAACAGCACGCCGACCAGCGCGGCGGCCAGATATCCGACCCACGGCACACGCTCATCGTAAGGTCAGCCGCCGGCCGGCCCGACCGCCACCGGCCATCGGCGGTCGCCGTTCACCAGCTGTTAGGGCGGCCGTTCACCCGGAGTTCACCCGCCGAGCCGATCCGATTGCCGCTACCTGACGTGCCGGAGCGGGACGGCCAGCCGTCCGAATGCCCCGTTTGCTCCAAATGATCATGATCCGAGGTTAGCGGTGCCTCGCTGCTCGGCGGGGAGCCTCAGCGACCCTGGTTGGCCACCGCGGCCGCTGCCTCGGCGGCGGCGGCCGGGTCGAGGTAGACCCCGCCCGGCGTGACGGGGCGCAGGTCGGCATCGAGTTCGTAGCGCAGCGGGATGCCGGTGGGGATGTTCAGGGCAGCGATCGCGTCGTCGCTGATTCCGTCCAACAGTTTCACCGTGGCCCGCAGCGAATTGCCATGCGCCGCCATGAGAACCGTGTGGCCGGCCTTCAGGTCGTCGAAGATCGGGCCGTACAGATACGGCTCCAGTCGGGCCACCACGTCCGCCAGGCATTCGGTGGTCGGGGCGTCGGCACCGAGGTCTGCATAGCGCGGGTCGCCGGCTTGGGTGTACTGGTTGTCGGCGGCGATCGGCGGCGGCGGCACGTCGTAGCTGCGGCGCCAGCGCATGAACTGCTCCTCCCCGTAGGTCTGCAGGGTCTGCTTCTTGTCCTTGCCCTGCAGGTCGCCGTAGTGCCGCTCGTTCAGTCGCCAGTGCCGGCGCACCGGAATCCAGTGCCGGTCGGCGGTGTCCAGTGCCAGGTTGGCCGTCGAGATGGCCCTGCGCAGCACCGAGGTGTGCAGCACGTCGGGCAATAAACCGTGCTCGACCAGCAGCTCACCGGCGTGCGCCGCCTCACCTTCGCCCTGCTCGGACAGCGGGACGTCCACCCAGCCGGTGAACAGGTTCTTGGCGTTCCAGGTGCTCTCGCCGTGGCGCAACAGGAGGAGGGTGGAGGTCATGCCTGCCATCCTGCCGCAGCCACGATTCCGGCCGACGCCCGGCCAGAATCACGCGAGGTGGAGCGCGCTGGTCAGTCCGCTGTCGACTCGCTGCGGTGGGAGTCGCGGCTGGCTGTCGCGCCCGAACTGGTCGCAGGGCGTCCGAGCTGAGTCGGCACGGCCGGCTGAGTGATGATCTGTTTGGCGTCGGCGAACCGGCGGCGGAACCACGGGATCAGCAGGGCAATGATGATGAGGAACGGCAGGAACGGCAGCAGCCCGCCAATGAAGGTGGCGATGCCCTCGCCGAGGCTCGTCAACACGCCGTAGGCCGCCAGTACGCCGCCGGCGAAGCCGGACGGCCCGGCACTCGTCAGGTTCAGCGGCACCCACTTCGCCACCGTCGCGGTGTGCGGTTTCGGCACTGCGCCGACCAGCGATCCGGTGATCACCACGGTGATCGTGGACAGCGCCACCTGATCGGTCATCGCGGCCCGCTGCCTGGTCGTCGACTCGAGGGCCGCCTCCCGCGACGACAACTCGGACTCGATCGCGATCACGTCGGAGATCTTGGTGGCATTGGTGAGCAGCTGCCGAACCCTGGTGACGCCGTCCTTCATGGTCTGCAGCCGACCGTCCAGGTCCGCCAACTGGCCCGTCACATCCTGCGTTGACTCGCTGCCGTCGAGCCTGCCGAGCTCACCGAGCCGCTGTCGGGCGGCGTCGTACTGGCTCACCGGAATGCGCATGGTGATCGACTGGGTGTCGCCGCTGCCATCCGATGCGCTGATGTAGCCGCCCACCGAGGTGGCCGCAGCACGCACCCTGATCGCCAGCTTGGACACCTTGTCCTGCAAGCTGTTCTGGTCCGCGCTGGCGTTGGCCGTGCGCCGGACGGTGACGGCCAGGGTGAAGCTGCCGGTCCGAATGATCTGCCGGCCGTCAAGGGCAATCGGCGGTTGCACTGGCTGGCTCTTTCCCGGCTTTGCGGTAGAGCCGGATCCGCCGCTCGCGGCTGATGCTGCGCCAGAGCCAGCGGCCGACGAGCCGGGCACGGACGCTGCAGCGCTCGTACCGCCGGCTGCGGCAGACTCCGTGGGTTCTGCGGCGCCGCCAGCTGGCCCGGCCTCCACCCTCGCCGCGTTCTGAGACCCGGCTGAACTTGCCGCACTGTCCTGACTGCTGCTGGTGCAGGCCACCACCGCCCCGCCGATGACGATCGCCACCAGCACACCCGTGACCGCGCGTCGGCGCTGTCGCCGACGGCCGGCTGGAAGAGCTGCGGTGGTGTTGAGCGTCTGCTGCACGGTGCTGGGTGTCATCGACGGTCCCCACGGTCGCGCGCGACGCCTCACGCGCCGCTGTCGTTACCGGGACGGAACTCGGGGCCGCCAGGGTGCACGCCACCGCGATCACAATTGGGTTACGACCCGGATCTGCCGCGGATCGCCCGTCAGCTGCCGATCAGGTGCTGGAACGCCTCAAGATTCCGCACCGACTCGCCGCGGGAGGTCCGCCAGGCCCATTCCCGGCGGATGGCGTCGGCGAAGCCGCGCTCCAGGATCGGATTGAAGTCGGCATCGCTGGCGGTCAGCACGGTGCCGAGCAGGGTGTCGATCTCGGCCGTCACCTGGTCGGCGGCGATTGCCGCGTTGCCGAGCCGGCCCACCAGATGGATGTCGCCGACCGCATCGAGCGCGTACGCCACCGTCCGCAGGCCGGCGTTGCGCTGCAGCAGGTACCGGTAGACCGCCTCGATGTTCTCGTCCGGCTTGCGGCAGACGAACGATTCGACGAGCAGATCGTGCGTGCCGACCAACAGCCAGACAAGGGTGCGGTGCCGGCGCACCCCGGGCAACGTCACCAGGAACGCCGCGTCACCCTCGCGGACGAACGGCACCCCCAGCGTTTCCAGGGCGGCGGCCAGCGCCGCCGGGGTCAGGCCCCCAGCGCCGACAGTGTCTGCCACTGGTCCCAGCTGTAACCCCAGTCGTAGATGGCGTCGGACGGCGTCATCTTGACGCCGGTGTTCGACACCTCGACCGGGTCTCCGTACAACGTCATGCCGTAGAGCTCCTGCGCGTCCTTGGCGCCCATGTTGACGCAGCCGTGCGAGACGTTCTTGATCCCGAGAAACCCGGCCTTCTCCACTGCGGCGTTCTCGTGGATGAACTCGCCGTTGTTGTTGATCCGCTGCGCCCACTTCTCCTGCAGGTTGTAGTAGCCGAACTGCGGATTGGACATCGCGAACGACGGGTACTTCTCCTGGATGATGTGGGTGCCGCTGACGGTCTGGGTGCCCTTCTCCGTCTCGGCGCCGTAGGACACCGGGTAGTTGCGGTAGATGGAACCGTCCTTCCAGACCACCAGGTGGAACGTTTTGACGTCGGCGACCAGCCGCAGCGATCGACCGATGGTGAAGTGCCGGACGAAATCTTCCCGGCCCCAGCTGTTGCCGTAATTCACCCCGGCCAGATTCGCCGTTACCGTCACGTGGGTGTTCGCCGGCCAATACTCCTTGGGCCGGAAATGCACCTGCGACTCCAGGTGGCCGCTGTTGGTGAAGTCTTCGTCCTGCACCCAACCCCAGGAACCCTCGATGGTGCCCTTGTCCGTGGTCACCTTCAGCGCCTTCTGAGCCGTTGCCTTGTCCTGGATGGCACCGTAGAAGGTGAGGATGATCGGGGTGGCGATGCCGAAGGTGCCGGCCTCCGGCAGCTGGACCGATGCCAGCACGGTCGACGCCGGCTTGATGGTGCTGAGCGTGCCGGTAATCGGCTTGGTGCTGTTATCGGCGGCCACCGCGGTGCCGGCAAAGGTGTAGGTGGTGCCGTAGGCCATCCGCTCGCTCACGGTGAAGGTCGAATTATCGTTGCCGATCGTGCCGGCAACGCTGGTCCCGTCGTCGCCCGTCACGGTCATGTCCTTGATCTTCCCGTTGAACACGGTGATGACGATGGGGTCGTTCGGGCCGATGTTCTTGGTGCCGAAGGTCGGATTGGCGGTCACCCTGATCGCCGCTGCCAGGCTCCGCGGTGGGACTGATGTTCCGTCAGTGGTGGTGGGCGCGTTGTCCGTGGCGACGGCCGGCGAGTCGGACTGTGCAGTGGCACTCCCTGTTGGTGACTGCTGCAGCGGTACCCCGGGCGTCGAGGTGACGGTGACCGTCACCACGCCACCCGAGCTGCACGCACCGAGGAGCAGCGCACCGACGGCGGCCAGCACCGCCAACGCCGTCGTCCGGCGACGGGCCGGCCGTTTGATGGTCATGACAGCCGAGGGTACCGGCGATTGGAGAGAATCCGGTCGGCCGGCGCAGCCGTCAGGGCAGCGTCACACCGACGAATACCGGCTCCGGCTCCAGCCGTATCCCGAAGGCGGCCAGCACCCCGTCGCGGATTTCGGCGGCCAGCACCAGCAGGTCGGCGGTAGTTCCGGTGCCCCGATTGGTAAGCGCCAGCGTGTGTTTGGAGGAGATCGCCACCCGGCCGCCGGGACCAGGGTGGCCCTTGCGGAACCCGGCCCGCTCGATGAGCCAGGCGGCCAGCAGCTTGGTGCGCCCGTCCCGTTCCGGATAGGCCGGTATCACCACATCGGCACCCAACCGATCGGCGATGGCCCGCCGTGCGCTGGCGAGGGCAGCATCATCCAGCAGCGCGTTGGTGAAGAACGAGCCGGCGCTGGTGGTGTCTGGGTCGGCAGGGTCGAGCACCATGCCCTTGCCACGGCGCAACTCGAGCACCGCCTGCCGAACGGCGGCGGCCGGCGCTACGCCGCCCGGCTCGACACCAAGCACCCGCGCCAGTTCCGCATACCGCACGGCGGTCTGGCCACGATGCAGCCGGAACGTCACGTCCAGCACCACCGCGCTGTCGGCGCCGCGTAATACCGAACTGCGGTAGCCCAGGGCCAGCTCGGCCGCGCTCATGGTGCGAGCGGAACGAGTGGACCGGTCGAAAACCGTTGCGCTGTCGAGGAAGTCGGCGATCTCGGCGCCGTACGCGCCGACATTCTGAACCGGCGTGGCGCCGGCGGATCCCGGAATGCCGGACAGCGGGGCCAGCTCGGCGAAGCCAGCCGCCGTCAGCTCGTCGACCACATCGTCCCAATTCAGGCCGGCGCCGATGGTCACCAGCGTGCCGTCGGCATCGGCTGATCGACTGATACCGCCGACGGCGATCTTGACGACAGGGACGGTAACGCCGGCGTCGCTGACCACCAGATTCGATCCACCGCCGAGTACCAGCACGTCTCCGACGACTGCGGCCGCGACCTCATCGGGGGTGGCTGCGGTGACGAAATCCGGCGCGGGTCCGCCGAGCCGAAGGGTGGTGAGATCCGCGAGGACGACAGGGGCCGGCACCTGGCAAGACTAGGTGCATCCGCGGGAACAGCGGGAGAATGCCTGCCGGTGGGCGGCTAAGTTACTGGCGAGTCAGCCGGTTCCAACCGACCTACCGCAAGGAGCATCCGTGTCCACCGACCTGCACGCCGTCCAGACCTTCGCCGCTGCCCCCGACGTGATCTTCGCGAAGTACTCCGACCGAGCCTTCCTCGACGGCCGGCTACAGGCAGCCGGCGGCATCGATCCGCAGGTCACTGCCCTTGAGGCGACAGGGGCCGGTGCCGATCGGGCGCTCAGAATCGTCACCCAGCAGGCCATCCCGGCGTCCGCGCTGCCGTCGATGGTGTCCTCGCTGATGCCTGGCGATCCGCTCATCATCCGCACCGAGAACTGGCGTCCCGCTAGCGGCGGCTATGTCGCCGACTTCGACGTGCTGATCAAGGGCGCACCCGCCTCGCTGAAGGGCACCATGACGCTGGCCGCCGGGGACGCCGCCGACAGCTCGACCGTCACCATCGACGGGCAGGCATCGGTGCCGATCCCACTGTTCGGCGGCAAGATCGAATCGGTGATCGTCGAGCAGCTGGACAAGCTGCTACAGGCCGAGGAGGCCTACGCGCGGCGGACGCTCGGCTCGCCCGGGCCCGACGCCCCCTGATCCGACGGCAGCTGATCCGACGGCAGCTAGCCCGGACAACTCCGATGACGTTGCTTCGCTATGTGAAGCAATGCCATAGCTGACCGTGGCCCGCCCAGGCGTAGCTAATCGGCGACGGCATCCCAGCCGACGGTGAGCTGGCCTAGGCGTCAACCGGCACACCCAGGCAGCTCCCGGCAGGCCACACCTGCCGGATGGGCCATCGGCTCCGAACAACACCGGTGACGGCTGCCGAATCCCCCTCGACGCCCAGCCGACCGCCGCTGGGTCGTCTGCTGCCGCCGGTCACCAGGGTCCGGGCGGCGCTGCTGGGGACGGCGGCGGTGGCGCTCACCGCCGCCATCGCCGAGCTGCTGGCGGCGACGGCCAACTGGTTCGGCCTGCTGGCCGACTCGGCGACGCCCATCGGCTCGCTCGGCGAGGCCTTCATCGCGATCGCCCCGAACGGCCTGGTCGACTGGGCCAAGAACACCCTCGGCTCGCCGGGCGACAAGATATTCCTCGGCGCCGGTATCGGGGTGACGCTGCTGGCCGGCGGAGCGCTCATCGGCATCGCCGGCCGGCGCCGCCGGATGATCGCCGCCCGGTTGCTGGTGCTTCTGGCGGTGATTCCCGGCGCCGCGATTCTCACCCGCAGGGGCGCCGGGCCGCTGGATCTGTTGCCGTTGGCGCTCGGGGTGGTGACGGGCTGCTGGCTGCTGTTGGCCGGCTTCCGGGCGCGGACAACTAACCACCATGCGGGACCGGCCGCACCGGCAGTGGCGGCGGAACCGCCACCCACGACGAAGCCGATCGCGGGCTCAGCAGCAGGCGCGGCGCGGGAACCGAGTGCCGGGACGACCCCGCGGGATCGCCGCCGGGTGCTGCAGACGGCTGGCTACGGCGCGCTGGGGGCCGTCATCGCCGGCGTGTTGTCCCGGCTGATCCCGGCGAACGCCGCCTCCGCGGCATCGAGAGCCGGCGTCACCCTGCCGCCTGCGCAACCACAGACCGCCGAACTGCCCAGCACCGGGCCGTCGTCCGGCGCTGCGCCGTCGTCGGCCGCTCCGGGGTCGGCGGCTCCTGCGACGACGCCGACTGCGGGGGCCGCCCCGGTCAGCAGCGCTTACTCGGCGCCGCCGTCATCGACGGCCCTACCCACCGCATCGCGCAGCCGGCCCGGTTCGTCCATCGCCGGCACCTCAAGGATCACCCGCTCCGCGGCCAGCAGCCCATCGTCGACCAGTTCCTCAAGCCGCGCGGTCGTGTCGACGTCCCGGTCGGCGAGCAACGGTCCTTCCACCTTCGACTCGGTGTCGGGGATCAGCCCGTACGTCACCCCCAACCAGGATTTCTATCGGATCGACATCTCGTTCGTGGTGCCGCAGTTGACCACCGGGGACTGGTCGCTGCGGATCCATGGCATGGTCGCCAACCCCTACCAGATCGGCTACGTCGAGTTGTCCGCGCTGCCGCAGATCGAACGGGAAATCACCCTGACCTGCGTCTCCAACCCGCGCGGTGGCCCGCTGATCGGCAACGCCAGGTGGCTGGGGACGTTGATGGCCCCCTTGATCGCCAAGGCCAAGCCACTGGCCGGCGCCGACTGCCTGCTGGCCACCGACGCCACCGGCTACACCAGTTCCAGCCCGCTGGACGCGCTGACCGACGGCCGGGACGCGATCTTGGCGATCGGGATGAACGGTGAGCCGTTGCCGGTCGATCACGGGTTCCCGGTCCGGATGGTGGTGCCGGGGCTGTACGGGTACGTGTCGGCGACGAAGTGGGTGGTGGACTGGGAGATCACCCAGTTCGCCCAGGTGTCGTCCTATTGGACGCGCCGTGGCTGGTCGGACCACGGACCCGTCAAGACCTCGTCCAGGATCGACGTGCCCAGGGGTGCGGTCGCCGCCGGTATGGTGACGGTTGCCGGCGTCGCCTGGGCCCAGCACCGGGGAATCGCGAAGGTCCAGGTGCAGGTCGATGGCGGTCGGTGGACGGATGCCGCGCTGTCCAGGCCGATCTCGAAGGACACCTGGGTGCAATGGGTCTTCCAGTGGAAGGCCACCAGGGGATCCCACATGCTGCGGTGCCGGGCCGTCGACGGCACCGGCGCGCTGCAGAGCGCCACCGACTCCGAGCTGATGCCAGATGGGGCCACCGGCTACGACGTGGTGTCGGTGATCGTCCCCTGAGCGCCGCCGGCACACCGACAGATCGCGATTTCGGGCACCGGGTTCACGCAGAGCACAAGCCGGGAATCGCCCAGCTGTCGTCCGGTGTTGCATGCTAGGAGTGACCACTGAGCAGGAGGATCCGATGAGCGCCGAACCCGGCGATCTGTACACGCTGAACCCCGAGGCCGCCGACGGCCTCGGCGAGCCGGTGTTGCTGGTCGCTCTCGACGGATACGTCGACGCCGGTAACGGCGTCACGCTCGCCGTCCGGCACCTGCTGCAGGGCGCCGATGCGCTGACCCGTCACGGTGATGCCATGCCGGACAGCGGCGAGGGCCGGCCGACTCACCAGGAGCCGGCCGCCGACATCGTTGTCACCTTCGACGCCGACCAGCTGATCGACTACCGCTCCCGCCGCCCTCCCCTCACCTACTCCGAAGGCGCCTTCACTGCCTACGCCGAGCCGCGCATCGTGATCCGCCGGCTCACCGATGCTGCCGGCACCCCGTACCTGCTGCTGACCGGCCCGGAGCCGGACATGCTCTGGGAGCGGTACTGCGCCGCCATCATCGATCTGGTGCAGCGATTGAATATCCGCCGCACGGTCGGACTGATGGCGATTCCGATGGCCGTCCCGCACACCAGGCCGGCCGGCATGTCGCAGCACGCCAGCAATCCAGGCCTGCTCGATTCGCTGGAACAGAATGTGGTCTGGGGCGGCACCATGCAGGTTCCCGGTCATCTCACCGGACTGCTGGAGTATCGCCTCGGCGAGGTCGGACTGGAGGCCGTCGGGCTGGCCGCCCACGTGCCGCACTATCTGGCTCGTAGCGATTATCCGGTGACGGCCCAACAGTTGCTCCGCAGTACCGAGAGCCTGACCGGCCTCACCCTGGACCCGGAGGGATTGAACGGCGCCGTCGGCACCTTCGATGCCGAACTGGCCAAGGAGATCGAGGGCAACGAGGAGATCATCGAAGTGGTGCACGCCCTCGAGCAGCAGTACGACACCTTCGTCACTGCCACCGGCCGCGGCCTACTGGCCGGTTCGGAGGCGCTACCGACCGCCGAGGAACTGGGCGCCCAGGTCGAGGCATTTCTCGCCGACCAGGACCCGCACCACCCCTGACCGACGAGCCGAGGAATGATGCGATGACAACGATCCCGACGACAAGGCCGGCCGATCTGGTGTTGGCCGAGCGGGTGCGTTACCTGACCGTCAAGGACGACATCGGCGGCACCCTGCGATCGATCACCGAGCTTGCGCTCGACAGCACCGCCTCCGACCACGCCAGCATCACCCTGATCGAGAGCGACGGCACGCTGAGTACCACGGCTGCCACCGATGAGGTGGCCAAGCAGGCCGATGCCTTGCAGTACGAACTGCACGAGGGTCCGTGCTTGACGGCAGCGGAGAACGGCGGCCACTACGTGATTCCGGATACTGGCACCGATCCGCGCTGGTCGAAGTGGGGTCCGGCCGTGCACGACCGGCTGGGCATCCGCAGCGTGTTGTCGGTGCATCTGTTCACTGCCGATCGGATGCTCGGGGCGCTGAACCTGTACGACAGCACCGCACGCTCGTATACCGACGAGGAGATCGTCGCCTGCCGGGTGGTCGCGGCGCACGCCTCCGTCGCCCTCGCCAGGCTGCGCACCGAGCAGGATCTGTGGCGGGCCGTCGACTCACGGCACCTGATCGGGCAGGCCCAGGGCATCCTGATGGAGCGCTTCTCGATCAACCCCGAACAGTCGTTCGCGGTGCTGCGACGCTACTCGCAGAACCACAACCTGAAGCTGAATACCGTTGCGGCGCAATTGGTTTCGACCGGCTCGTTGCCCGGTGACGGCGAACAGGCTGCCGAGAAGGAAGACGCCTGAGCTGTCAGTTCTCCCAACGCTCACGCAGGGTTCCGCAGATGCCGCGCAGGATCCGCGATACCTGCATCTGGCTGACGCCGATGTGCTCGCCGATCCTGGCCTGCGACCAGCCGCGGAAGTACCGCATGTCGATCACGTCGCGGTCGCGGTCGGACAGGGTCCGCAGCAGGGTCTGCACCGCGATTCTGTTCTCGGCGCGCTGCAGATCCCGGTCCTCAGCGGCCAGCGCCTGGTCGATCACCCCGTTGTCCGCCGCCGGGTCCTCCAGCGAACTCGGCCGCGAGCACTGCCGGACGGCCTTGGCCTGCCGGATGGTGCGCAGGTCGATGCCCAGCTCAGCCGCAAGTTGCTGATCGTCCGGTTCCCGCCCGGTGCGCTGCCGCAGATCCTGCTCGGCCTGGCCAACGGCCGCTCTGGCCTCCTGCAGCCGGCGCGGCGGCCGAACGGTCCACCAACAATCCCGGAAGTACCGCTTGATTTCGCCGGAGATGGTCGGCACCGCGTACTGCAGGAAATCCTCGGATAAGCCAGGCTTCCACCGACGGGCAGCCTTCACCAAGCCGAGGGCGGCTATCTGCTCCAGGTCGCCGATGTCGACGCCCCGACCGCGGTACCTGGAGGCGATCGATTTGGCAACGGGCAGGGTGGCCACCGCAACCTCGGATTGGATGCGATGCCGCTCCACCGCATCGCTGCAGCTCGCCAGCTCGGCGAGCAACGCGCTCACCCGTGCGGAGCGGCCGCCGGCCCGGATCGACGGCTCCGGTGCCACCAACGTCAGATGCCGGCGCCTGGCCGGCCTGGCTTCGGCCGCAACAGCGACAGCGGCGGTGGTTTCGGTCATCACGTCACAGGTTGGAAGGGCCACGACACACACTCCTCCGTGGAGAAGAGATCAAGTGGCACACTGCTGGACCGACCTCATCAGACCACACAGATGTGGACGTTTCAATGGAAGCGGAACTATTCGCCCTATCGAGACATCTGCCATATCACGGTGTCGTGGCGACGACTGGCAGTAAGGACGATGGCCGTGCCGCTGCGCACCCGCTCTGTCGCCGTGTCCCGGCTCAAAGAATCCCCGGGCACGGGGTCGAATGAACGCTGCGTGACGTACTCAAGCAGGTCGTGAGTGGCAGGTCGTGAGTGGCAGGACAATCCCCGCGCGGCCACACCCCACCCATTCGGCGCCGGATTGCCACCGGTCGTAGCGCTCAACCCGCCGAATCCGGCCCACTCCGCTGCTCCAAGTAGTCGGAGATGGCGGCATGCAGCGTCGGTCCGGCAGCCAGCCAACCTCGCTCGGCGCCGGTCGGGGTGAACGGCGTCATCAGTCCGCCCGCTTCGGTGACGATCAGCCCGCCGGCGGCGTGGTCCCAATGGTTGATGCCCTCCTCGAAGTAGCCGTCGACATGACCGCAGGCGACGGCGCACAGGTCCAGAGCGGCCGAGCCGAACCGCCTGATGTCCCTGACCCGCGGCAGCAGCCCGGCCACGAAGGCGCCCTGCGCCGCCCGGCGTTGCGGGTGGTAACCGAAGCCGGTGGCGATCATTGCTGTCGCCATCGGCACCGGTTCGTTGCAGCGGATCGGCCGTCCGTTGAGAACTGCTCCGCGGCCGCGGGCCGCGCTGAACGTGCGATCGGTGACGGGGTCGAAGACCACGCCGGCGATGCCGCCGCCGGAATCTTCGACGGCGACGCTGACCGAGAAGTTGTCCAGCTCGTACAGGTAGTTCACTGTGCCGTCCAGCGGATCGACCACCCAGGTGAGACCGGAGCTGCCGCGGGTGTGGGTGCCTTCCTCGCCGATCATCGCGTCATTCGGGCGTTCGGCGGTGATCAGTTCGACCAGCAGCTGCTCGGCGGCCCGGTCGGCGTCGGACACCGGATC
>JALYVF010000143.1 GCA_030853385.1 Actinomycetota bacterium
CCACTGCGTGACCAGGCAGGTGCCGCAGCGCGCCGCACCGGCCATTACGCCGTCGGGGGCGTCGGGGTCGAGCTGGGGCAGGAGCTGACCGAGCAGCCCCCCGGGGCCGCCGGTGGGCCGGTCATCGAGGTTCAGCACGGCGACCCGAAGGTCGGCTGGCGGCGTCGCATCGGATAGGCCCAGCGGGCCGAGGGTGGCTGCTTCCAACCCCAGGAAATCGCCGCTCGGGCGCCAGCCCTCGAACAGCTGCAGCAGCATGCCGGTGTTGGCGGCGATCAGGATGGGGCGGGGTGGTCGCTGGCCGCCATCCGCGAGGGGTGCCAGCCGGGCCCGTAGCGCGTCGGCCTGGTTGCGGTTGGGGCTGTCGGAATGGGTGGCGTCCTCGATGATGTCGTCGAATAGGTCGGGGTTGGCCAGTCGCTGTGCCTCGACCGCGGCACTCTTCCCACTGCCAGCGCTGCCCGTCGTGAAAATCGCATGCAGCTGGGGGGTGCCCGTCGCGAGGTCGCGCAGCGCACCGTCCAGCGCCCCCGCCCGGTACGACTGGGTTTGCAACGCGGACGGGCCGCCGACAGCCACGACCGAGGCCGGGCCATCATTGCGCAGGGCGAGGAGTGGCAGGATCGGGCTGCCCAGCGTGCTGTCGAACGGCGCTGTCATGCCGCGGTCCCCAGCAATCCCTCTTCCGTCAGCCTGGCGGCGATCCATCCGGCGGGTGCCTCCAGCCTGCTGGCGAGCTCGGCGATCAGGCTGAGCAGCTCGCGGGGATCATGTGGCTCGGGTGCGTGCAGTGCACGATGCGCGCTGCGTAGGGCCGCAGTGGGTAGCAACAGGTGCCGCGCGAGGATCGTGACGTCCCGCTCCAGCGGCAAGGTGACTTGCGCTGCTGCGCATGCTCTCGGCGTTCCCGAGGCATCAGCCAGGATGGCGTGGGCAAGCCCGTGGGCCTGCCACATCCGGCGCGTATCGACCGAGCTGCCGCGCGGTATCCGGTAGTACGCCGTGTCAGCTTCGAACCCGGGCTCACCATCTGCGGCCCGGAAGTCGAGATCGAGGGAATAGCTCAGCTCATCCAGCGCAGCACCGGCGCGCCGGCGGGCGAGCTGGCCCAGATGGACGGCGCGCAGTGCCTGGATTGCGTTCGGCAGCAGGCGGCCGGCGCGCAGGCACAGCGCGACGTCGCTGCCGAGGATGTCATCGAGGCCCTCGCCGCTCAGGCCGCCGGAGAGGTCCGCCAGCTCATCACGGGCGACGCCGAGCCGGTCCCCGAGCGCGAGAAGCACCGGGCCGCTCAGGCTGCGCTCCCCGTTCTCAACACGGCACAAAGTCGCAGCACTGATTCCATCGACACCCTCTACAGTCTCGCGCATCGACAGTCCCAGGCCTAAGCGGGCGGCTCGCAACCGCGCGGCAATCGGCGTCGGCGCTGCGTGCTCCGTGCGCGGGCTAGTGGCGGGCATAAGGAGAGCTTGCCCCCACTGATCGCTTCACGCAAGCCTACTCGTTTCGTGTTGCGCAACGGAAACAGCGCGTGGTTTGCGGCGGGATGATCTGGTTGAGAGGCTTCGAGATGCCAGCAACCGGCCGCTAGCCCAGCAGGGCCAGTGACATGCGAAGGGCCCGCCGCAGGAACGGCAGGCCCCTCAGCCAGCACCGCAGGGCGGGGTGGCGACTACTTCTTCACCTTAGCGTGCTGGTGCGACCGGGCAAACCTGCCCGGAAGGAGAAGCATCATGAAAGCTCTACCGATGGAGACCGGCGCGTTCCTCACACCTAGCGGGGTCCTCCAGATCCGCCAGATCGATCTTGATGATCCGTCGATCGCGGCAGAGGCTTGCCGCTGGACGGGCGGTGTGCGCGGTGAGCCGCGCACGCTCGATGAGAGTGCCGGTGCAAATGTCGAGGCGTTCGCCAGGGCCGCGATGTCGATCGGGACCGAGATGCTCGGGCATGCCTCCGACGCGAGCATCGCCGGCCTGGCCAGCCAGGTCACCAAGATCGCCGAGCGGGCCGAGAGCGCCAGCGCCGCGCTGGTCCGCAGGGCCGGGGAAGCCGCCGCGCAGACGACGGCGACGGCAGCCCGCGCGTCCCGCGACGCCAGCGAGGCGACTGCTCGCACGGTCACCGCGGCGATGAAGCAGTTCGAGCACGACGCGGAGCGGACCCTGAACGCGCGCGTCGTGGTCGTCGATGAGCGGCTCAAGGCCCTCCTCGGTGGCGAGCGGAGCGAGGTCGCGACCGCGGTCCGGGCGATCGTGTCGGCCGCGCTCGCCGAGAGCCAGGCCGGGTGGCAGGCGACCGCGACCGCTACCCTTGCCGAGATGCAGCGGGTCTTCGACCCGGCTAACCCCGCCAACCCGCTGACCGCTGCGACCCGCCAGATCGATGAGAGCCAGAGGCGCCACCACGCCGAACTCGGCGCACGCATGGACCGGGTCGCTGAACTCGTCGCCGCGACCGCCGGCGCCGCGACCAGCACCGCCGCGCTGGCGGTGGCGGTGGCGCAGTCGCCTGCCAAGGGGCTGCCGTTCGAGCACGCGGTCGCCTGCTCGCTTGAAGCGGTCGCAGCCGGGCTGGGCGCGTCCTACGAGCGCACCGGTCATGTTGTCGGGTCTGTGCGGAACAGCCGGAAGGGCGACGCGGTCGTCGAGCTGCCCACGACCCGCGTCGCCGCGTCGCCCGCCCGCATCCTGATCGAGATCACGACCCAGGAATCCCGGCGCGACTGGCCGTCCTACCTCCGCGATGCGGAGAAGAACCGGAACTGCCAGGTCAGCCTCGGGATCGTGCGCCGCACCGATCAGGTCCCGGGTGGGGAGCCCATCGCTTTACTCGGGCCTACCCGTGCAGTCATTGCCTATGACCCGGACATTGACAGCCCCGCCCTCGTCCGGGCTGTCCTTCAGCTGCTCGCCGTCGAGGCGACGCGGCGGGTCGAGACCGCCGCAGCGAGCGACCTGGGCCTCGTGGATAGCAAGATTGTCACCGCCCGCCAGCAGCTCGCGGAGCTGGTTGCCCTGCACAAGCTCGCAACGGGTGTGCGCGACAACGCGGGCAAGGTCGTCACCGGCCTGGACGCCCTGCATGCAGCCATGACCCAGACCCTCGACCAGGCGCTGTCCGCGCTGCGCTCAGCACTACCGGTCGCTGCCTAGCCGCTCGGCGGGGTTGCCAGTCGCCGAGGCGTCGGCAACCCCGCCATCATGGCCTGACCCGGTTGGTTGAGCCAGGTGATCTGTGCCTCGGTTGATGATCTTGGCTTGGGTTTACCCGTGTCGGCGGTTCTCTGCGATGTCATCGGCCGGCCCGCAGCGGCAGCGCTGAGGTTGACCGAACAGCCGTGGTGAGAGCGCCGGGAGCAGTCGGGAGCTACTCGTCGTCGAGCTCGGACTGACTCCCATCCGGGCCCATTTCCTCGATCCAGTCCTGCATCTGGCGGAGGATTGACGTCACCAGCATCAGCGCCAGCAAGGTGTTGGTCTCGCTGAAGTGAGCAAGCGTTGGCTGGTGGGCGACCGCGTGACGCGACAGGCCCTCGGGTAGCGGGTCGCCCTTCTCGGGGTCGTAGCGCGTGAAGAACCGTGGAACAGGGGCGATCAGGACCTGGTAGCAGAAATCCCAATGTGCGACGGCACCTGGGCCCAACCGGTCGATTTCGATCTGAGCATGCCGAGACTTGCCCTTCGTCTTTCGAAGCTTCTCCCATTCAGCCCGCTCAGCCTTACTATCGAAACCGGTGACGCGTGGTTGGGAAGCCCAGACGGCGAGGGGATCGCCGAGAGCAACAGCCAGCGCCATGCCCGACTCCGGATGTCCACCCTTCACGGCGGCGATGGCCTTACGGGCGAGCGTTACCTGGTCAGCCAGCTCGTCGGCGTGGCACTCTTCCAGCAGCTCCTCGCAATCCGAGATGACCTCATCGCGGTGCGCAATTAGGACCGCCAGCCGGGCGGCTGCATCTTCCGCTGCAGCGAGCTCCTTGATCGTCGCCGCCTGAGGTATCCAGGAGAGCGGCAACCCCTCATCACGTGCAGCGCGTAGGAGTGCCTGGTTGGCGCCGGTGCCCCACCAGTTCCTCGGCCGGCCCATGCTCAGTGCGACTTCGAGAGCGTGGTCGGTCTTGGCCCGTTCGGCTGCATCAAGATCGTCGATCTCGGGCATCCTGGCCAGGATGTCGCCCATCCGGGTCATCCGCACGCCCACCGCAGCCGCCTCCCGTCGCCAACTGATGACGATACGTCCCCGCATCGGGCATGTGGCCGCTGCGGATCAGTGACGGGTGGTCATGCTGGCTGAGTGGTCACCGTGGTCATGAGGGTTCGAACTCGATAGGCGGGGTCAATTGGCGGGGTTGCCGTGCGAATCACTCGCAACTGCGATGACGCGGGGACCGGCAGGCGGGGTAGACACCGGTCCGGTCATCCAGTCTTGACCCGGCCCCCACGGGGATGCCCGAGCGGTCGAGGTCCCCGGACCCGATACTGGTCTTGTGGATCGCATCTGGCAGGACTCCGGCGATCACGCTGATGTCTTGTACGTCGATATGACTGCCCATTACACAAGGCTCGAGGGGTGGGGCGTCGCGCTCGCGACCTTCACTGGCGCCCGGATTCGTGACGGGTTGGGTGAGGAGCTGGGCCGAACTATCGCCGCGGGTATGGCGAGGGGTGCCCCGGTCGGACCGGATTTCGACTACGCGGTCTCTACGGACCTATTCGGCACTCGCCGCGGGAGGGGCCCGCTCTACATCGCCTGGGACACGAACCTGCTGATCGACTACTTCGACTTCGGTGCGCGCCTGTGGCGGCGGGAGGGGTTGCCCGAGTCGCTGGAAGAAGGTAACTACCTGGCGCTGGAGGGCTTGGAGCTTCTTCTCGCCCTGTGGGTCGTCCGTGACATCCGCTTCGTTGTCCTGCCGCAGGTGATCGACGACGCGAAGAAGCGACTCAGCGACCAGCGACGGCAGGCCCGCATCAACGCTTTCCAGGAGTTCGTAGGCGCCCTGCGGCTGGTGAGCTCGACGACCGACGGCGGCGACCTCGAGGCACCGTCACGGGAGGGATTGCTGGTGTTGCCCGACCGGATCGTCGACGAGGCTCTGCAAGCTGTACCGGCTGGTCTCGATCGCCGGCTGGTACGCGCCGCCGTCCACAGCGGCGTCCATGTCCTGATTTCCAAGGACCGCGGGATGCTCCGCGGCGCCCCCGCGCTCAGGCGCCTCGGTCTCTCGATCACCGATCCCCAGGAGCTCCTCGAATGGCTGTTCGCCGCCGACGCATTCCACTGCCTACTTGATCCACGATTCCTGCACTGGCCGATGCCCGACCAGCAGCGCATAGCGCACCTGATTGCCGCGATCCCGGGCCACGGCCTGTGAGCTGCCGTTGCACGCTGTTCGCCTGGACCGCCGAAGTGTCGTGGT
Source organism: Actinomycetota bacterium (assembly GCA_030853385.1). Taxonomy (GTDB): domain Bacteria; phylum Actinomycetota; class Actinomycetes; order Mycobacteriales; family Nakamurellaceae; genus Nakamurella. Next base: position 5,423 of record JALYVF010000143.1, read on the forward strand.
CGATTCGTAATCGCAACGGCACCCCCGGCGAGGTGCAGAAGGCCAGGACCGAGTTTAAGTCCGCGCGTTCGCGACTAACTAGCCGCCCCTCGCGCCGCTCGTGGTCACGGTGCTCCTGGGCATCGTCGGAGGCTGACTCATGCCAACGCCACCCGCGTCGGTGATCTCGGATGCGCCACATGCCTCCTGGACCGGTTCAGTGCCGGTTCCAATTAAGTGATCAAGTGGCTGGTCTCGTCACCCACGAAGGCGATCAACTCCTTCTTCGGCGGTCCCGTCACCAGCGCACTCGAACCGCTGCTCAAGCTGCTCACCAGACGGTGCTCACCACCCCGCACGTGTCGACCTGCTCAGGATCAGGCAGCTGTGGGGCAACAGCCCTGACATCGGTCGCCGTGTACGCCCTCGTAATCCTGATCGCCGGATTCGAAGCCTCTCGAATAGGTGGCATCTCGTGACCAAGCCGTGCAACAGACCCGTGACCGCAAACGGAGGCTCTGCCGAAGTCCAACTCGGGCGGCCGAATCGGCTGTCCCGCGGATAGGCTGATCCCCTTCGTCTTTCGAAGGGGTGGGCGTGCAAAGTAGCAGCGACGATTCACGACTGACGCGCTCGTGGATCGAACGTCGCACAGTGGTCGCACAACCGGGATGCGACACGACGACATGTGACGGCGGCGTCGCTTGGGTCGTGCCTCGATGATGGACCGAGCCCGTCGTCGCGAGTACCCAATCGGCGCAACCTTCCTCGTCGCGCTCGTGTTCATCGCTGGATGCTCTCCACACGTAGCAAACGGAAGTGGCACTTCGCCGTCTGCGCAGACCGGAGTGACCGCAATCCGTCCATCTGCGGGGGTCGGTCTCGGAGGCCTGGCTGGTACCGAAATTGCGCCTCCATCCCGGAAACCGAGTACCGGCGTTGCGAAGCCTCCGGTGAGTGGACCCACAGCCAATAATCGCGCCAAGAACACCACCGGTGCCACCACGGCCGGCATCCAGACTGCCGGATGGATCGTCGACTCCCCCGAATCGTCAACCACGGGAACAGTCTCGCCAGCCAAGGCGGGAAAGGTCGACGTTTATTTCTGGGTGTATCCGTCAGGAAATAGTGCATTGGGAAGTCTTCGGTATTCCCCCGGTGGTGCGATGGGGAACTATGGCTGGGCCCCAGTCGGAATCGGCAGCGCGTGCTCGTTTACCTACGTCACGTATGTATTCAACGGGCTCCGAAACATGCCTTACCGGGCGCGCGCTTACGTCCCAGATGTCGATAATCTCACGACGATTGCGGAGTACGACGGGGCCATCGTAAATCAAGCGGCCCACCCCGGTAAGTGGGTCGAGCTCGGGAACCTAGTACCGGAGAGTACGTCCGTGGGCTACAGCGCAGGCGTCACGATCCAACAGCCATATCAACCAGACGGCCAGCCTTCCGGATGTAAAGCGTCCACGAAGAAGATCGCATTCGACGCCGTTGAGATCCAGCCTGCCGGAGGTTCGAGCGGCTCGGCGACAGGTCCCCTGACGGTGAAGTTAGGAACAACGACAGCAACAGCCTCCGAGACTCTTTACGATATTTCGATTTTTATTTCCGGTGCGAATCTGGGCGACACAATGTATTACGAGATTCAGTCGCCAGCCCAATATCGCACTCAGAGTGGTGTTGGCTATTGCTGGACCTATCCGAAGGCCTGTGGATTAGAGGGCTCGCAGGAGTTCACCCAGTCCGCTGGGACGCCCACCTTCAATTGGAACGATGACGTGTATGGAACCCAACATTGGCCCGGAACTTGGACGATCTACGTTGACGATGTAACGAGGAAAGTGGTCGGAACGGCTTCGTTCGTTGTAACCGGAACGTGTGATTGCCGTATCTAAGTAGTGATTGGTCCGTGCCAAAGACTCCGTGACGGCCGCCGTGAGATCGACGAGCGTTGGCTGTTCGTTAGACGAGCCACACCCGTTCGTAGGCATGATCCTCTCTTATCGCCTTAAGCTGCACATTTTTATGCGGTCGATGAGACCCTCGGAACCCCCGCACCCAAGACACCTAAGGTGAGTTGTGGCCCGGTCGTTTGGTGTGTGCAGGAAATTGGCAGCACACCTTCGGGGGTGGGCGTTCAGTTCGATCTTGCGAGTGCGGCTGCGCAGCTGTACGTTTCGGAGCCCGAGCCGAACGATCTGAGAGTGGGTACCGTGGCTGCCGTCATCATTGTCAAGCCGGCCGAACTGACCGCGAAAGGTCAGCAATTGGCCTCCGAGGCACGCACCCTCCAGGGGGAGCTGCAGACTGTTAGTGCGATAGCAGATCCGAGCGGAATCTTCGAGAGCGCCGCGTCAGTTCAATACCAGGAGGTTTTTCTGCGCTGGAAGACATCCCAGCAGCAGATGCTAGAGAGCCTTCACGATCTTGGTGTGTATCTCCAGAACGCGTCAGCCGCCATCGAGGGTGTCGACAACCAGCTGAAGGCCGCTCTCGGCATCACGTAACGCAGTCGCGGCAAGGGCGGAGGTAGATAGGTCGTGTCCTCAGAGATTCTCGTAGATCCAAGCCGGCTCGGCGCATTCGCCGATGGCCTCTCCGGTGCCATGCCTCCGGTGTGCGGTGCCGTCGGCGGCTCTGTGGAGCGCGCGGCAGAGGCGTTCACCTTTCCGAACGATTCCCTTCGGACGTTCGCCGATCACTGGGACGTGGACATCGAGGCTTCCGGCCTCGCGCTGAGTCGGTTACAGACCTTGCTCCACGCCGTCGCCACTGCCTACACCCAGGCCGACCAAGGGCTCGCAGACGAGATCAACCCGCCGTGACAGCGTTTTCCCTGTCGCCGAGTTTCAACTTCGCCGACACCGAACATCTCGGGTCGAGTGCGAAGGCGCTTACCAGCTTGGCTGCTCAGTACAGTGCTGCCGCAGCACGGATACCGACTGCGATTCCAGCCAATGCCTGGCACAGCGACGCATCGGCGGCCGTCGGAGGCATGCTGTCCGATCTCCACGAACACCTGGTCACGACGGCAGGAACGTTCTCGAAGGCCTCGGCCACTTTGTCGGGGCTCGAGACGAAACTCAACGGGCTGCACGAGCAGGTACAAGACGCTCAGCGCGATCGCACGAAGGCGGCCAACGGTACGTTGCTGCCCTACGCACTCGACGTCGAGTACAACCAGAAGCTCCAAGGCCTATGCAGCCAAGCCCAGCAAGCCGTCAATGCTGCAGCCAAACAACTTGACGGCCTGAAGTCCAAGGCAAGTTACGCGACCGAATTGCACTACGTCGCCCCGGGCGAGGCGCACGGCCCCGGTGGTTGGCGGGGGGCATGGAACTGGTTCGAGGAGTACGGCGGGATCGCGCTCGGAGGTATTGCCGTCGGCGGCTCGGTTATCGCCGCGTTCCTCACCGATGGTCTAGCGAGTCCTTTAGCTGTCGGGAGCGTCGGCCTCGAAGGAGAGCTGTTCGAGGAGGAGGGAGCGGGCGTCGGGCTTGAGGCCGGCAGCATCGGCCCCATCGTGGATGAAGAGGCGGGCGGCCCTGGAGGCTGGAACTGGACCCTTAGCCATCCTGCAGCGGACACCATGTACGACGTCGACGGCCAAATCTACTACGAGACGGACGCCTACGGCCGGACAGTCCGAGTCAGCGGTGAGATCGATTCGAGTTCTGTCGCAGGCAATCGCAACCCATACTGGCAGCTCAAAGCAGGTGGCGCCGATCGACTCGACGGCGACGATGGTGGGCACCTTGTCGCTACGCGACTCGGCGGGCCTGGCGAGGGCATCAACATCACTGCCATGAGCCGCGCCCTGAACCGTGCCGGACCTGGAAGCTACTACGAGATGGAGCAGCAATGGGTGGACTATGCAGCGGAGGGCAGCGCAGTTGCGTACAACATCGAGGTTGTAATGGCGCAAGGTAGCAGTCGTGCACTGATGTTCGTCGTTATCTACACAGTGGACAATGGCCCAGAAATCGTTCGGGTCTTCGACAACACGATATAAGGATTGTTGACACCCTAATATGACACTCACGCCTAACCAGCTCTCGATGGTTCAAGCAACAGCGACCGCGATGATCAAACTAGCCTCCAAAGATTGGAAATCGATTGAACTCACGTTTCGCTCTGTGGGGTCCCTGTCCGAAGGGGAAGCCGCAGCGAAGAATGCTGCCGGGGTCGAGTCGTCATTCGCATGTCCAGTCGACGCTATCCAGGCCTTACTCGGACTTCGGGCGAGCATGTCACAGGCGGGGCAGGGCATCTGGTTCACCTGCGTGGTGACCGTCACCCGCGGAGCAAACGGCAAGGCCGCCTTCGATGCCTCCTTCGACTACGAGAACGAGCCCAGCTGGCGGATCCCGCCAGGTGCCGACGCATATCGGCGGGATCTGGAGCGATATCCACGTGCGGACGATCAGGTGCCGCCGTGGTATCCCGTGGAAGCCGAGTGAGGTCCCAGCTGTCGAGTTCGCTCGCCGTTGCGCTACCAGCGTTCCCTGCCGGATGTAGTCGATGAGCGACGACGATCAGATCCCCATCGCTGCGCAGCTGCACATCGTCGTCTCCGGAGTGCCCGAGCTGCACGCCGTCGATCTCGACTTCTCGTTCCAACCGGGCGCCACGATCGGGGACTTCGTCGGTGCGTCCCGAATCTATGGAGACAAGCACGACCTCTCGGCCGTAGAAGTCTACTCCGATCGGCTCGGCGGCCTCCTGCCCCACGACATGCTGATCGGGCGGTTCACCTTCGCCCGGGGCGAGACGATCCGCCTGAGCGGCCGGGCGGGAGATGGGCGTCCAAACCACACTCTAGTGACGGGGGACTGGTCGCTCATCGACCTCACCGGGCCGCATGCCGGAAGAGTCACGGGAATCGCGAACGAGGGCAGCCTCACTGTCCTTCCGGAGAACGGGAGAACGAGCGCCGGTCAGCCGAGCGTGTCCGTCTCGGGGACGCAGCGAGGCGAGCTGCGCCTCACATCGATGGGCGGTGCTGTCCTGGCCCAGTGCCGGCTCGGTGTCACCGCAGCCGTTCCGCATTCCCCAGGAGAACCCGTTCGCTGCGGATCTGGGACGGTCTTCAACTTCTCCGGTGTGACCCTCCAGCTGGTATTGACCTCGGAGGCCCGCCGACGGTTGAGCGCTGACGGCCAGTTCGCATATGCGGCGGCCGTAAAGCTCGAACCGATCAGGCCAGAGACCCCATCGGTCTCGCTTCCTTCGCTACGCCAGCACGAAAATCGCTCGACCAGCTGGCCCATCGAATCGATGCTCACCTCCGGCCTCACCGCGGGTGTCTTCGTCCTGCTGTTCCACAGGTTGACGCTGCTCGTCCTGCTGGCAGTACCGGTCGTCATCGGCGGGGTCTCGTGGTTCCGGCAGAGGAAGCAACGTGAGGAGGAGTCAGCGCGGCTGGCGAAGGAGTATAAAGACGAACTCGATGCCGCCAAGACGGCCATCGGGACGTTTCGTGACGCCGAGCAACAAATACGGTGCGACGAAGTTCCGTCGATCGCAGGAGTCGTGTCGATGGTGTCCATGCGCACCGACGGGCTCTGGAGCCGCAAGCCGGCAGGCAGGCTGTTCTTGGTGCTGCGGGTCGGTACCACGAGTCTGGATTCGGCTGTTCAGCTCCGCGGTGGCGACGCCGAGGCACGCGAGGCTGCGACATCAGCAGCAAAGATGCGGCAGGTCCCAGCCTGTGTCGATCTGAAGTCCGGGCACATCGCCGTCGCCGGACTGGACAGCGAGATCGACGCATTCATGCAACTGCTGCTCCTTCAGCTGGCCAGCTTGCACGCGCCGCACACCGTCGAACTCGTCGTTCTGTTGCCGGCACGGAACCGGCACGTGCTGGTGGAGTTCGACTGGATGAAGTGGCTGCCACATGTGCAGGGCGCCGGTATCTCGAAGTCTGTGCTCGTCGGGGCAGATGCGATTCGAAAGCGTATCAGTGAGATCCGGGACAGGCTGGAGCAGTCCGCGCGCACGTCAACTCGGGACAGCGACCTGTTGCCGCATGTCGTCATCGTTGCCCATGAGGCAGCCGAACTGCCGTCGGACCTTCTTTCGCAAGTCCTCACGGCACGTCCGGAGAACACCCATCTGCTGTGGTTCGGGTCGAGCGCTGAAATGGCTCCGGTCGAGACCGACCTTCTGCTGGAAGTGGTCGGCTCCGACGTGAAGGTCAAGGGTGGCCCGGCCGAATGGGAGGAGGCCACCTGGTGGTTCGACAAGCAAGCCCCTGATGCCGGTGCATGGGCGCGGGATCAGGAGGTGAGGCGAGCGAGCAGCGACGATCTGGTCTCCACCTCCGCGCGCTTCCTCGCGCCGCTACGCGACGTGCGCCGTTCCGCCGTGACCGCGGGCATCGCATCGTCTGTCAGCTTCGCCTCTCTCATCGATCAGTCGAGAGGCATTACGATCACCCCAATCGCTGAGGGCCTCACATTCGTGCCTGGATCGGGAATCGGCGGGCCTGTGGTCCTCGACCTGGTGCGTCATGGGCCGCACATGCTGATCGGTGGCACGACTGGGGCCGGCAAGAGCGAGCTTCTTCAAACGATCATCGGAAGCATGGCCGGTAACTATCCGCCGGAACAGCTCTCCATGCTCTTCTTCGACTTCAAGGGCGGGGCCTCACTCGGGCCGGTGATGCGATTGCCGCACTGTCTGGGAACGGTCACCAACCTCGACGGCCTCGACCTGGATCGTGCGCTCGCATTCATTCAGGCCGAGATCCTGTACCGAATGCAGCTCATCGCGGCACGCTCGGCAGAGGTGGGCAGAGAACTTGCCGACTACCGGGCATACCTGGCGACCAACCCCGAGAAGTTCCTTCCGCGCCTGGTGACTGTGTTCGATGAATTCGCGGCCTTGGTAGGTGAGTTCCCGAGAATGCTGGGCGGCGTGCTGCGCGCGGCGCAGCAGGGCCGATCGCTCGGAGTGCACCTTATCCTCGCGACACAGCGACCATCCCGCGACGTTGTGACTCCAGACATCCGCGCCAACATCCCGCTGAGGATCGCCCTCCAGACCGTTGACCCGAGCGAGTCCTTGGTGATCATCGACTCGGAAGATGCCGCGTTCATACCATCAGATCTGAAAGGTCGTGGCTTCATCCGCTTGTCGCGGACGGAGCTGATCGAGTTTCAGTCCGGCTACGCATCCAGCGAAGATCCAGGTCCGAACGCGCGCACAGCCGCACAGTCGGCGGTCTTCAACCTGCTGCCACCCACCGGTAGCGCGGATCAAGCTCCGGCCGCTGGTGATCCGCGCCCGACAGCGATCGAACTGCACGTGGCCAAACTCCGAAACCGCTTCTCCGGCTTTCACTATCCCCGGGTTCTCAAGACGGCACCGGCGAACTTGCTGCCGATCGATGCAGCGGACCTTGAGCCAAGCCCCTCTCCTGGGGTGCTCACACTCGGGCTCCTGGACGAGCCGAGGCACCAGCGTCAGGGTCCGTATCGTCTCGACCTGACGCGGGGCGGTGCCCTCGTCGCCGGTGGGCTCGATTCAGGGAAGTCCAATGCCGCACGCCTTGTTACGCATCAATTACGCACGACCGGTCCTCTCGACCTCGTGATCATCGGCCCCGAAGCGGATATTGGTCCGCCGATGGGAATCGAAGCATCGTGGATCGTCGGATCCTCTGACCGTGAGTCTCTTGGCCTCTTACGCGCTCAAATCGCACGCGACTTGCCGGGCCGGACACCACACAGCCGCCCAATCCTGATCGTTGTCGAGGACTTGGACTCGATTGCGGACATCGGCGACACCGACAATTCGGTTCGCGAAGTGAGTCAGTTGATCGATACCGTCTCGCGGGCCCGAAGCAAGAGCATCTACATCGTCGCCACGGCGCGACGAACCCACCTGCTCGGTGGCCGAATTCGCGGGGCATTCCCTCACCTGCTCCAGCTGCAGGCGCCGGAAGAACTGGACTCCTACGACGGACTCGCCTCCGACCTGCCTCAAGGCGTCGCGATCGTGGACAGAGGTCGCGCGACAGTCCGTCTCGCATACGTGCCGCCAGGTGATGCCGATGCCACAGCAGTCACAGCATCAGAGGACTCCGTGGTTGGACCTGTGCCGGCGACAGTGGACCTCCGAGGAACGACCGCAGACGCCGTGGTTCTCGGTCGGGACGCGGTCTCGAGAAGGCTCATGACGTGGAGCGGTTGGCAGGAAGGCCGCCATCTCTGGGTACGGGGCCCGGAATTGAGCGGGCGCTCGTCTGCCTTGGCACGCACAGCGAGACGTATCGCCGAACTGTCGAACCTGCCGATCACGGTCCTTGCTCCGCCAGAATCTCGCATTCGTCGGCTGTTCCCGAATGCCGTCTGCTTCGATTCGGGCGCTGATGCCCTTGTACACGTCGAAGCGCAGGGCCTCCAACTCGCGCCTTCCGTCGTGATCATCGACGATGACTACGACCCGCTGCGGTGCGGTGCGGCCAGGGCTTGGGCGGAGCGTGGTTCGACGGTGTTGGTCAGGTTCTCCACCGACGGTGGGATCGCGTCATCGTGGAGTTTCGTCACCGGGCGAGGAGACGCGCTGGTTCTCGGCAATACATCAGCGAAGGGAACGTCCGACTTCCGCGGCGCGCTGCCGGGTTGGATCGATCCGGCGTCACAGCTACCACCAGGGCGCGCCCTGTATAGCCTGTCCGGCGCCGTCGGGCTAGTGCAACTTGGCCGAAATACGGACGACGAGGAGGTCGAGTAGGTGCCAAGCCCCACCGGTCCATCGATCGACGGCAACGTCTCGCCGGCAATCAAACCTGATGAGAGCGCCGGCCCATCGATCTCGTCCTCCCTGCCCGCCCAAGCGGCGACGGATCAGGATCTGGAGGCACCTCCCGCGGTGGGTGAACCCGTTCGTCTCGCCGAAGAGACCTCCGTCGAGGTGCGTCTGCTCGTGCGCACCACCCAAAGCGTCCCCCGGCGGGTGACCACCCTGACGGAGCTGGATCCTGACGGTTACGTCGTCATCGGCGATGACGTCGCGGTCCTCGCGGAGCTCATCGATCGGTCGTTGACCATTCCTCGCAATACCATCGTGCGGGTTACGGAGGTCTGAACCATGCCAGTGCAGCTTCAACCGAGGTCCGAGGGTGGCGCGCACCTCCGAAACCTTCTGGTCCTACTTCTGGACACCTCCGAGAGCATGGGGTGGGACAGCGACACGGTCGAGGATCAGAGCGGCAGGAGGACGAAGCGTTCGCTTCTCGACACTGAGGGCAGGACCCGGATCTCCGCATTGACCGATGCGCTGCAGAAGTTCTTGTTCGAAGACCTGCCCGCCATTCCGGCGTATGCGAACAAGGGCGAGATCGCGGTGGGCTGCTTCAGCGGCAGTACGGGCCGCCCGACGCTGCGGTGGGCCGATTTCGATAGCACCCGTTTGGTCAACGGCAAGGCCGACCGCCCGTTCAAACTGCTCACGGATGTCAAGTACGCACCTGAACTCCGAGCGACGGGCGAGACCCCTATTGCCGCCGCGATCAATTGGGCAGTCGAGGCACTCGACAAGCGAGTTGCAGCGCGCGTCGAGGAGCGATGGAGCAGAGAGTTTCTGCCGACGATTGTCCTCATCACCGATGGTGAGCCGACAAAGGGCCAAGACCTGGACGGCGTAGGGCGGATGCTCGCCGCTAGGGCCTTTGGCGCCAACGCGGACTTCCTGTTCTATGCGCTCGGGGTCGAGCAGGCCAACGATCAGATCATGGAGCGATTGGCTCCGGGTGCCTACTTCCCCCTTCGGGGGATGACGATGGAACGACTGCTGAAGTTCGTTGCGGCCTCCTTGGGCATCGTGACCGGCCCTGTCGGCGGAGAGCCGGAGCAGGCGGCGCCGCTGGACATGTCGCCGACCAGGTCCTACGCAAATCGGACGGAGTACGCCCGGTTGCGCGACTACGTGAACACGTTCGCCGGGTACGAGTAGTGGTGAGTTACTCGGGGTCGGCGTTCACCGTGTCCGGGCGGAAACGCTTAGTGGACGGCTCGCCCTGTGAAGATGCGGCAGGGTGGGCAATCTCGCGCGACGGGACATCCGCCGTTCTCGCCGTCGCCGATGGTGTCGGTAGTGCAGCGCGTTCAGATGTCGGAGCAAGGATTGCGGTCGACCTCTTCATCGATCAGGCGCGATCGAGCGCGCCATGCTCGGTACCCGAGATACGGGACCTGGTCGTGAGCGTTCGCGAACGGTGGATGCAGGAGCTGCGTCCTTCGTCCGAACAGTCGCGGCTGACGGACTTCAACACGACGTTCATCTGTGCCACGACAACTCGATGGGGCGTGCTCGTCGCAACCATCGGTGACTGCTTTTCGGTTCTGATGCGGCAGAGCGCGGTGGGCCCGCGCTATTTTCTCTCGACTGTTCAAGATCGCCCGCGACGCGACGGGGGCATGAACCTCACCCATACCTGGCTGAGCGACAACTGGCTGGACCATCTTCATTGCGTCGAGTTTGTGGATCCGAGTATCTGCGGAGTTCTCTTGGCGAGTGACGGTCTTGAGGACGTCGCCATACGGTCGGCCTGGCATGAGGGTGAGCAGGCCGAGTTGCGGCCGGTCGGTGTCCAACTCGGCGTGGTCGATCAATTCCTCGAAGGCACGCGCCGCGGCTACGTGTCATCGGGCAGCGAATTGGCAGAGGCGGTTCGAAGCACCGATCTGATCATGGACGCAAAGGGGGATGACATCGGTGTTGCCCTATCAGTCTGGTGACACGGTTGTCGTGGCGAACAGCGGTACTCGCTTGGAGCTCGGCTCCTCGATCGGAGGTGGGGGCGAGGGGGAGATCTTCGAGATCGTCGGCGACGTCGGCCTGGTCGCGAAGATCTATCACAAGGAGCCACGCACCCAGCTCCCTGGACTACTGGCTCATTTTCGCAGGGTGTTCTTGCCTGAGGGGCAGGTCCTCGAGGATGGGCCGTCCGTCGGCCTTCCGCTTGGACTCTTGCGGAGCACGAAGGACTCCGGAACTATCGGATTGCTGATGTATCGCGTCCGGTACGGGGCTCCGGTTTACCCACTGGACGCATACGGCGAGTCCACCCAAATCGAGATTCCGGCGACCTGTCTGACCCTTGCCCGTCAGATCGCCTCTGACGTCGACTACTTCCACAAAGCCGGTCTGATCGTCGGGGACATCAGCCCGAGGAATATCCTGGTCAGTGACGATGAGGAGCCCGCGATTTCGTGGGTCGATCTCGACTCGTTCGGTGCTGTTAAGACGTCCTCCATCGAGAAGGTTTACGCGTCAGGGAAATCTCCCGGCTGGCACGCGCCCGAACTTGGTGACGGTGCGTGGCCGTCGGCCGAGAGCGACAACTTCTCGCTCGGGCTCATCGTTCTGACGCTGATGACCTTCAGATTCGCCGGACCGTTCGACGGTGAGAAAGTGGTCGGCGGTGCCACCGGCGTGCAGGACCGGATCGCGGCCAATCAGGCGTGGCTGCTTCAGCCGAAGGACTACGTGGTGCCGCTGGGCGCGGCAACCCTCGAGGACATGGATCCGCAGCTGAGAACCCTTGCGGTGCGACTTCTTGGCGAAGGCGCCGCGAAACCGGAACGCCGGCCGAGTGCGGCCGAATGGGCATCGGCGCTGAATTCGATCGAGCTTGAGCCAGCGCCAGTACCTGCCGGCACGCGGCAAGAGTCGTCCGCAAAGAATGTGGATGGTCGGCCGGTTGGGCGCCCTGTCGGTCGTGCCGAGAGTCGGAGTCGTCGCAGAAGGTCGGCGTGGATCGGTTTGGCGGCTGCAATCGCAGCCGTCATTGCAGGACTGTTGATCGGCGTACATCACTTGCCCGCGAAGGCGTCCCCGAAAGTCACCAGCTTGGCAGCTGGGACCACGGCGCTTGCCAACCCTATCAATGCGGTCATCCGATCATTGCAGGTCGGTCAGTGCGTATTTGCGTATAACGACGCCAGCGGCGATATATCTGCGCCCTTCACGGAGCTCCCGTGCTCCTCGAGCGATGCCGACTACAAAGTCGTCCAGACGTTCACGCATCTCGATACATCGTCGTGCCAGCAGCACCCCAACCAGACCTTTTGGAGGGCATCAGACGGTTCAGGTGTCTGCGTGTCAAGGGTGTATCAGCCAGGACAGTGCTCCCTTGGGAAGGCGTCCTCGGGCAAGTACGAGTTATATTCGCTGACCTCGGTGGAATGCTCGTCCAGCCCGGCAGCAGGCCAAGTGGTTCAGAAGATCGTGACTGTGAAGAGCGGCGCGATGGTGACGTGTACTCCGAATCAGATCTCGTACGCGTTCCCCGAGGACGATGTCGCGCTCTGTACGCAGGTCTTGAGCTGAGGCACATGATGAAGCCCTTCTTGTGGAGCGCTCTAGGTGGTCGACTGCAGAGGCGAGTCGCGACGCTATGGACTGGTGTCGGCTACCGATTCGCAGGTCTGCAGAAGACAATTGCGGCTGACATGCGATACCTGGTCGTGTTCGGCGTTCTTGCACCCTTGCTCGTCGTTGGTTGTTCCGGAGCCCCGCAAAGCACGCGCGACCACAAATCTGCTTCAGCGGTGAGCTCTACCGTGACGAGCCTGCCGGAGGCGGGCACCGAGGTCGCGATGATTCCGGGGATCGTTGTTCGCGCCAAGCCTTCGACGCCTCCCGCACGGCCGACGCCTCCCGCACGGTCCACATCGGGTGTGCCGAGCACCTCTGCAGCGGCTCAGCCGGCTACGTATTCAGCCGGACCAGAATCCAGCGGAGGTGATGCCTCGTCCGCCGGTCCAAGCGAAGAGAGCCGATTCTGGATTTACACCGGCAACCCAGCGCTAGGGCAGCTGAGAAGAGCTGTCGACCCTTCGGGGCAGGTCTACTCGTGGGTATATGCCGGTGGAACTCCCGGTTGCACTGATGTGTCAGTCACCTATTTCTTTGCCGGAGTGCAGAAAGGGGCGTATGCACCGATGGTCTACATACCTGCCATCGATTATCTGGCGGCGAATGTGGAATATAACGGCGCTGCCGTCAATCAAGCTGCGAACGCTGGTTCTTGGGTGTCGATTCCGAGCGTCCAGACCTCGGCCAACTATGGCGGAGGATATAGCGTTACGATTGATGAGAGCACGAGTAGGCCGGTCAGCAATGGAAAGTGCGTGCCGTCCACGACCAAAATTTCCTATTCTCAGATCAAGATCCGCAGGATCGGATGAGCTCACCACAGCGCTACGGCCGAGCGGGACGGGCCCGTGTCCTGATCGTGTCGCTACTCCTCCCCACACTGCTGGTCGCCTGCGTGTCTGCAGGTTCGTCGGTTCCGGGCACGCCGGTCGCGGGACGAAACTCCGGCATGATTGCTGGAGTGCGGGAGGAACAGGCGATCTCCAACTCGCCCACGGCGGGCCACACGACGGTAGGAGCGGCGAAGTCCACCCCGCCGGCTTCCCGCGATTCACTAACACCCCCCACGCCGACACCGTCGCACGCGCCGCGCACGATACCGAAGCAACAGCAAACGTCGATGCCGGTTCCGACTCACAGCTCGGGAGCTTCAGCAAAGCGACTCGGAGTCCAACTAAGGCCCGGCTTCAGCCTTGCGCCTGCGGATTATCCGGTTGTGATGACGGTCCAGTATCCAACGATCAGCCGAAGTCACCCAAGTGGCGAGGCAGGGGTTGGCATGTCGCTGGAGTACTTCACCCTCTCTAACGTCACCGGCATCCGACTCCAGGGCGAATACCAGTATCCAGATTCGTACACAAAGAACTACGAATGCGGCGGCACGCCGTCCGGCCGCTGCAATCTTGGCTCTAGCTACGAGGCATCAACTGGCGATGGCTTCTACGAATATGATTCCGATATTCCATCGAACGACAATATGACAATCTCGCGAACAACACCGGTGGGGAAATATCGAATCTATGCGGACATCATCAATGATCATGTGACATTGGTTGGCATCTTTACGGTTACGGCGTAGCGGATTGATGGGAACGCGGTGTAGCTTGGTCCTGCATGTCTCGAGGTGTGGTATGAGGCACGGCAAATAGATTCCAGGTATGAACACTTATAGCAGTCGCCATCTTCGCGTGGTGCGGTCTCGCTCGGCCGTCAGTGATCTGCTGGCCATTGATGACTCGATTGAGAGGTTGCGCGACGTGTGGCTGTTCTGGGCGTGGCAGGACCCCGTGAAGTGATCCAGGTCGTGTGAGAGTCGCCTGGTTTTCATTGGTGGGTGCAGGTCGCAGCGTATCGGGCCGGCGCTTGGTAGCCCAGGGCTGAGTGGCGGCGATGGTGGTTGTATTCGGTCTTCCAGTCGGTGATGACGATCTTGGCGTGGGTGAGGGACCAGAACATGTTGATGTTCAAGCACTCGTCGCGGACCCGGGAGTTGAAGGATTCGACGTAGCCGTTGCGCCAGGGTTCGCCGGGCGGGATGAAGCTGAGTCCGACGCGTTCACCGGCCCAGTCGGCCATCGCGTCGCAGGCCAGCTCGGGTCCGTTGTCGCAGCGCAGCACCGCGGGATAGCCGCGGCCGGCGGCGAGGCGGTCGAGTTCGTCGATGAGCGCGTCGCCGGTGATCGATCGGGCCACGAGCCCGCCGAGGCATTCGCGGGTGTGCTCATCGATGATCGAGGCGATCTTGACGGGCCGGCCGTCGGTGGTGGAATCGAACTGGAAGTCCACGGCCCAGACCCGGTTGGGCGCGTCGGCTCTCGGGGCGTCTGGCGCGGTGGAGGAGCCGACGCGTTTGCGCCGGGTGCGGACCGGCACCCGTAGTCCTTCTTCGCGCCAGATCCGTTGCAGTTTCTTGTGATTGACGGTCCAGCCGTCGGCGCGGGCGTCGTGATAGGCGCGACGGAATCCCCACCGCGGATGGTCTTTGGCGTATTGCCTCAGCCAGTCCCGCAGCTCGGCGTCGGGGTCGGACTCGGTGGCACCGGCCGGTTCTCGTCGCTGCGTGGTTCTGTTCTGCCCGACCACGACGCACGCGAACCGCTCCGACACACCCATCGCCGCGATGAGGTGCCGCACGGCCGCCCGGCGTCGCGCCGGGCTCAGAATTCCCCCCGCGCGATCTCCTTCAACGCCGCCTTCTGCAACTCCGCGTCGGCCAGGAGTCGTTTCAGGGTGGCGTTCTCCCGCTCGAGTTCCTTCAACCGCTTGGCGTCATCGGCCTTCAACCCGCCGAATTGGTTACGCCACCGGTAATAGGTCTGCTCGGCCACCCCAAGCTCCCGGCAGACGTCGGCGACGTCCTTGCCCTCACCCAGCATCCGATCCGCCTGAGCCAGTTTCCGCACAACCTGCTCCGGCGTGTGCCGCTTCCTCGTCGTCAGATGGGGTCACGCCAGTCGCGCAGTCGACACGTCGAACCGCTCGGAACGACCCACACCGTCCGGGGTTTGGCACCGATCGCGTGCGTGGACTGGCGCCCCTTGCCGTGGAGCTTCCGCCGCCACCTGATCTGACAGTTGACCAAACGCCCTAGCTATACCCGTGCGGGAGCGTGCACCCTGCTCACGTAGCGCGCGTGAGCGATGAGCTGGGGCGAGCTTGCCTAACGATGCCTGACGGCACGTAGGCCTTGATCTGATCCTCAATATTTGACCTGATTTGTGAGACTGGCTGCGTCCTGAAATTTGGAGGAGGGCGCGATGCCGAGGGCGTATGACAGTGAGTTTCGCCGGCGGGTGGTCGAGTTGGTCCGGGCCGGTAGATCGGTCACGGCCATCTGTGCGGAGCTTGGTTTGGCCGAGGCGACGGTCTATCGGTGGAAGGCTCAAGACCTCATCGACCGTGGGGAGAAGCCCGGCCGGGCCAGCGTTGAGCGCGGCGAACTTGCCGCTGCCAACCGCCGGATCCGGGAACTGCAGACTGAGCTCGAGCTCGTCAAGAAGGCCGCGGCGCTGTTCCAGGAGGGGGTGCGCCCAAAAGATAAGTACCCGGTCATCGCTGAACTGGCCGGGCTGGGGTTCTCCGCGAAGCTGTGTTGCCGGCTGCTGCAGGTGGCGCCGTCGGGGTTCTTCATGTGGCGGCGACGCTCGCCCTCACCTCGCGAGATCAGGATGGCGTGGCTGACCGACCTGGTGCTGGCCGTGCACGCTGACTCCCGGGGCACCTACGGCTGGCGGCGGGTGCATGCGGAGCTGATCTATGGCCACGGGATCATCGTCAACCGCAAGACGGTCCGCAAGATCATGCGCGCCCAGCAGTTGCATGGCCTGCCAGGTATGAAAAAACTGTTCAAGTCCAGGGCCAACCTCGCCACCGCCGTCGACCTCGTCGAACGGGCGTTTGACCGGCCGGCGCCGAACCACCTGTGGGTCACCGACATCACCGAGCACCCCACCCGCGAAGGCAAGGTCTACTGCTGCGTGATCCTCGACGTGTTCTCCCGCCGCGTCGTGGGCTGGTCCATTGACAGCCATCAGGCGACCCCGCTGGTCACCAACGCGCTCGGCATGGCGATCGGCAACCGCGACCGCGCCGAGGAGCGAACCGTGATACACAGCGATCACGGCACGCAATTCACGTCCTGGGCCTTCACACAGCGGGCGAAGCAGTCGGGTCTGTTGCCGTCAATGGGCAGCGTAGGTGATTGCTATGACAACGCCGTCATCGAAGCGTTCTGGGGCCGGATGCAGACCGAGCTCCTCAACCGCCGACGATGGAAGACGCGCCTGGAACTGGCCAACGCGATCTTCGAATACCTCGAAATCTTCCATAACCGGCAACGCCGCCACAGCGCCCTCGGCTGGCTGACACCCATCGAATTTGAGAAGATCCACCACGACACCAACGTGGCCTGACTCGCAACCACCGAGGTCAACAAGCGGGGACCAGATCACGCTCCAGTACCTCGATGCGCGGTTGCGCTGGACATCCGATCACGCTTCGCCAGCGAGCGATTACGAACCCGTCTTGTCGTCATAGTCCATCTCTCGGGCGAGCCAGTCGGGTCTGCTGCAGCAGACCCTGCTAGGTGGTCGGCATGCCTGAGAGGCCTAGGTCTGAGGTGCTGCCGAGACTGACACCCTGTGCGATATAACTTCCTGAGGTGGTCTTCGCTGCCCATTGGCCGGCGCAATCCACGGCGAAGTCGCCATAACCGTCCCCGTTGTAGTCGCCGATGAAGGGCCTGCAACTGGCATCGCCAAGACTGAAGCCCTGAGCGATGTAGGGTCCGGCAACATTTCTCGCTGCCCATTGACCGGCGCAATCCACGGCTACGTCGGCAGCACCGTCCTTGTTTAGGTCGCCGACCATCGGGGTGCAGTTGCTGTCGCCCAGCGCCAGGCCTTGGGCTATGTAGGCTCCGGTCGCGCCGGACTTGGCTGCCCATTGTCCGCTGCAGTCGACGACATAGTCACTGAACCCGTCGCCGTTGATGTCGCCGACCATCGGGGTGCAGTTGCTGTCGCCGAGCGCCAGGCCTTGGGCTATGTAGGCTCCAGTCGCGCCGGACTTCGCCGCCCACTGTCCGCCGCTGTCGATGGCGTAGTCACTGACGCCGTCGTGGTTGAAGTCGGCCGGCCCGTAGGCCGTTGAACGTCGCTGCTGCGAGCCGCCGCCACCGACGCCTCCGCCTAGGGACAGCCGCACCGCACCCATGAAGACGAGGCCGGTCGATCCACTTTCCGTGGCATCCAGGCGTCGTTCTTGAACACCGTCGCCGTAGATCCACCACATAGTGTTGGCGTCCCACATCACTTGATACCCGCTGCTGTCGGTTCCTGCGTAGATACCGACATGACTCATCGCCGATGAGCCTTGATCATGAAAATAGACCAGGTCACCGACCTGCAGACTTGACTGACTTGAGATCACGGTGCCGACCTGCGCAGCCGCACTCATCTGCGTCGAGTCGTGCGGCAGAATAATTGCGCCGCCCGTCGCATGGTACACGGCCCACAACACGAGCCCAGTGCAGTCGAATCCGACAGTCGACGGCGCACCGCAATCGTGGGCCTCTCCGCCACCGTTGCCGGACCCGTGGCTCGGGCCATTCTGATCCCCGCCATCCCAGCAGTAGGTGACCCCAGCCTGAGAGGTGGCCAAATCCACCAAGCTCTGTCCGCCGGATGAGCCAAAGGCAGACGAAGTGATCCCCACCAACGGTGGCGCGGTGGCCCCGAGAACTCCGGCAAGCATGGATAGGACCACGCCGACAACTCGGCTCCGCGTCTTCGCCCCGTGGCTTGCTGCGAGGACTGCGGTGTGGAGGGGTGCTGACTTCACGGGGTCTCCGATCAAGCTGAGGGCAGCAATAGAGGAGGTGCCCCATGGGTGTTGGCCGACCCTAACCGGCAAGCACGGGCCGGCGGCATAGATGAAACGCGTAAATGCCGTAGAGCGGGTGTTCGTAGCTACCCACATCAGCCCTCCTCGGGCCAATCAGAGCGACCATCGTCCCAACACTTACCTAGAGGAAACCGTCAACGACCCACCTGGGTCCGCATCAAGGTCTAGCGACGTGCCGCGTTAGGAAGTGCGGGTTAATTCGCCGACCTAGTAGTGCGGCCGGCTTCCCATGGGCTAGTGGTGCTGAGCCGTTGGCTGATGCGGACTACATCTGCCGGATCGGCTGATGCGGTAGGGCAAGGAAAGAGCTGATCGAGGTCGCCGTTGTAGATGTCAGTCGAGGTAAGAATCGCCCCGCCTCGGGCAAGGAATCTTGCTTTCTTCACGGACGGATGGGTATGTGCGGTCGTGTCAGGAACGACCCACACCAGAACTCCCGGCTTCCCGTTAGTAATCCGGTACAACGCTCCCGCTCGTGAGTATGGGTCTGCTGCACGGATAGGTGACATCTGAGATGGCTTGCCCGAGAGGGTGAGCTGGAAGGATGTTGCTGTGCCTAAGCCCTATCCCCAAGAGTTCCGCGAGGACGTCGTCCAGGTCGCGCGTAAGCGCGAGCCGGGCGTGACGTTGGAGCAGATCGCCGCCGATTTCGGTGTTCATCCGATGACCTTGTCGGGCTGGATGCGCAAGGCCGATGTCGAGGATGGCATCAAGCCCGGTGCCAGCGAGTCTGACCTCGCGGAGTTGCGTGAGGCCAAGAAACGCATCCGGTTGCTGGAGCAGGAGAACGAGGTCCTGCGCCGTGCTGCGGCGTATCTGTCGCAGGCGAACTTGCCGGGAAAATGATGTACCCGCTCGTCCGTGAGTTGGCCGTCGACGGTGTTCCCGTCTCGGTGACGTGCCGGGTCCTGACGATCGCTCGCCAGCCTTACTACCGCTGGCTGCAGCACCCGGTCACCGACGCCGAACTTGAGCAGGCTTATCGGGCCAACGCCCTGTTCGACGCCCATCGCGACGATCCTGAGTTCGGCTACCGCTATCTGCTCGATGAGGCTCACGACGCGGGCGTGACGATGGCTGCCCGCACGGCGTGGAAGATCTGCTCGGACAACGGTTGGTGGTCGGCGTTCGGGAAGAAACGCGGCCGCAACGGTAAGAAGCCCGGCCCGCCGGTCCACGATGATCGGTGCGCCGTCGTTGATGAGAAGGGCCGGGTCCGCCACGAGTTCACCGCTGACGCGGCGAACGAGCTGTGGATCGGCGACATCACCGAACATTGGACCGGTGAAGGCAAGCTTTACGTGTGCGCGTTCAAGGACGTGTGGTCCAACCGCATCGTGGGCTACTCCATCGACTCCCGGATGAAGTCCCGCCTCGCCGTGGCAGCACTGAACAATGCCGTCGCCCGACGCGGCGACGTGGCCGGCTGCATAGTTCACACCGATAGGGGCTCGCAATTTCGAAGTAGAAAGTTCATCTGTGCCTTAGCCCGCCACCACATGATCGGATCGATGGGCCGCGTTGGTGCGGCTGGCGACAACGCAGCCATGGAGAGCTTCTTCTCCTTGCTGCAGAAGAACGTCCTCAACCGCCGCGGCTGGGCAACTCGCGACGACCTCCGAATCGCCATCGTCACCTGGATCGAACGGACCTACCACCGCCGCCGACGACAAGACGCCCTCGACCGATTGACCCCTGTCGAGTACGAGACCATCATGACCACGCCAGCCACTCAGGCTGCGTGACTAAACACTGTCACCTATTCGTGCAGCAGACCCTATGCCTTGGTGTCGTCCATCCATGGTTGCGGTGTAATTGTGCCCTCGGCCGACACGAGAACTCCCCGGCCATCGTGTACTTGTAAGGCTCCCGCACCGCTGCCCCTTTGCATCGATCGCAAGCCAACCATTACCGCCGAGCACCACGTGGTCGATGTTCATTCCACCAAGGCGGAGCGGGGGCAGTCCAGCGCCGCTAACGCAGGCAAGATCGCTGACATCGTGAAATAAGTGGCTGGTATCCGACCGTGCCCTCAACCATGACGCCAAAGCTGCGGCGGTGACCCGTTCGAAATAGGAACCCCGCCGAGCGGCGTCGCGTCCACCCCACGCGGTAGCTGAGACAGAAGCTCCGGGCTCACCATATATTCGATCACTGCCATCTTGGGTCTCCTAGGTCACGTGGTGGTGAAGGGCCGTGAAGGTTACGATCTCGCTCGACCTGTTGCCAGTAGCAGCCGCAGCCGCTTGGCGCCCTTGTCGGAGACTCCTTTGGCCATGACGTAGGAAGCCGCCTGATCGGGCGTGAGACGTCCGTTCTCGACGTGCTGTTGAAGTTGGTTGCGTGCGTGTTCCTTCTCGTGTGGGCCGGTCCACCCGTTGTTGCCACCGAAGAACATCGCGTGGTCGAGATCCGCCTTGACCGTCTCTGACAGGACACTGGAACTGGTGCTCCCGTCGAGCAGATTGACGGCATCGGCGGCGGCAGCCCACTCCGCCAGCGGGAAGTGCACGGTCTCGACGATGGCAAGCGAGTAACCGCGGGCCAGATCTAGTGCTAGATCCAGCGTTCGTTCGTCCGGTACGTAGGCCAGTGCCGGCCCGCACTTGAATCGCTGCTGGCCTTGTGGGGTGGCCTGTCCACCTGCCTGAGCGATCTGTTCCAGGACCCTGATGCCTCGGGCGTTCTGGAACGTGTTCGTCACCAACAGCGGTCTGACTTCCTCGATCTCGCTGCGCTCCCAGATCCAGTCGGCAGCCAGTTCCGCCGCCTCATCCCAGGGCCGCTCGGGATCATCGTCAGGCACGCAGGCAGCAGCCTGCAAGTAGGTGGTGGCGTGCAGACTGACCATCGGACACCTCTCGTCGCATCAATTCCCAAATAGCCTGTCACGGGATGCCGACACTTTGGCGGACGCGCCCCGCCGCTGCTCAACATAGGTCACGCTCGAAGCAAGCGAACCGACCTACATCACCCCTGCGTGCCACAACGTCGGTGCCTGCGTAGTGCGTCGGTTCGTGGCCAGTACTGGAGCAAGGATCAGGTCCTGCGGTGGAGCGAGGGGTGGAGCAACACTGGAGAATCGACTGTCGCGCAACGGCTTGAAACGACGTCCAACGGCGCTGAATCGCGTCTAGACCATCCCGAATTCAGCCGATACCCTTGGTGAATCGGGAGATGTCGACTGCCGCCGTTCACCCTGGCAGTGTGGGGGTCAGGGGTTCGAATCCCCTCAGCTCCACCCATCTTGACCACAGCATGTGGTATTTCTAGCCGCAATCTGGCCCATATATTGGGCTCAGCAGCTGCGTGCCTCGCGGCCCAGCCGGCGGGCTGGAGCGAAACTGGAGGATTGAATCTCCGGCCTCCAAATAGGGTCACGCCTCAATCCGGAATCGATCTTAAGTACGGCGTCCCGGTCGCTGGCGTGCCAACCCACCTACATCCACATCGATGTTTGCTTCCGTCAACTACAGATTGACTATAAGCAGTCGTCAACTTACGGTTGACGCGTGAGTCCACTCAACATCAGCCTCACTGACCTGATCGCCCGCCTCGACTGGGAACTCCCCGACGTCAATGACCTGGCCCGGATCAGCGAGGCGCAACTACGTGCCCAGACCCTGTCCGACCTCGGTGACCAGGTCGTCGGCCACTACGTCGGCAAGGCCAAGCGGGCCGGCGCGTCGTGGAGCGAGATCGGCGACGCCATCGGGGTGTCCAAACAGGCCGCCCAGCAACGCCACGCGCCCGCTGCGTTCGAGCGGTTCACCGACCTGGGGCGGCACAGCATCGTGCTGGCACAGGAGGCCGCCCGAACGCACAAGCACGACCTCATCGGCACCGAACACCTCCTGCTCGGCCTGCTTGGCGAACCGCGAGGCCTGGGGTACCAGGTGTTGATGGCGAATACCGAGTCGGAGCAGCGCATCCGCGACGCGATCGAGGAAGAGCTGCCGCCTGCCGGCAAGAAGGCGCCGCGGGGTCACATCGCGTTCCGGCCGGACAGCAAGAAGGCCATCGAGCAGGCCAGCCGCGCGTCGATCGACCTCGGCCACGACTGGGTCGGCACCGAACACCTGCTGCTGGGCCTGATCCGCGCCGAGGAGAGCTGCGCCGCGCAGATTTTGCGCAACCTCGGCTTCACGTCGCACGAGCTGCAGGAGACGGTCAAGACCGAGATCACCACACGGCTCACCGCGCGTGACAAGTAGGTAAAGCATGATTCGCTCTTAATCAACATCGGTCGGCTACGGCGACGGGTTTCGGCCGGGCGGGTGGGTCTCGGTGTGAGTCCGGGCTTGTGTTGTCGTCGGTATGGCGGTGCAGGGTGAGCACTACTGAGGCAATGATCAGGACAGTGCCGATTACCTCACGTTCCAACGCCGCTTTCGGGCCCTGACCGCCACGACGCCGTTGCAGTGGCTGCTGCACGAGCGGGTGGCCCGAGCGCGTGAACTGCTCGAGACCACCGACGACACCGTCGACCGGATCGCCGAACGTTGCGGGTTCGGCACCGCCCACAGCCTGCGAACCCATTTCACTCGGATCAACGGGGTCGGTCCCAACCGCTACCGGCAAACGTTCCGACCAGCGGCAGCCGCCGCGTAGCCGACAGCGCGCCGTTAGCTCGACATCAACATCTTGTGGTCATTCGGCATCGCCTGCTCGATTATGCAGCTCGGAACTCAAGGTATCGCTGCTCCAGCCGATCCGGATCCGGTCGCTCGGCACGGCTGCGAGGAAGCTGTCTGAGGCGCTCACCATGGTGACCCTGGATGCCGTAGGTCAGCATCGGTCCGTCGATCTCGTCCAGGAGTCGCTGGTGAATTTCGACCACATAGTCCGGTCGGATGCCGAGAATGTTGCGGTCGTAGGCGGCGTGATGGATCTTGCACAGCGCCAGTCCGTTCTGAATGACTGGCAGCCCCCACGGGTCGGTGTCCGCGACGATATGCGCGGCGTCCAACAGCTCGCGGTGTGCGAGCGTGCAGACCGCACACTTCGTCTCATAGGCCAGCATGACTTGACTAGCAAAGATCGGCTGGTGCAGGCGTCGTTTCGTTTCGGCGATCAGATACCGGCGCAAGATCGCCTCGACTGGGCTGCCGGGCTGGACACGTCGCTGCTCTTCGGTTAGGGCCAGGACGAACTGGTCCAGCTCTGTCTCCTCGGCGGTGAGGTAAACGGGCGCGATCGCGTTGAAGATCCCTGGCTTTATCCCGTACAACCAGATCAGCGGCAGCCGTGCCCGCATCGCGGTTCGCAAGCCTTGGTTCTCAGCCGTCCCTCGCTGGTCGCGTCGCAGCTTGTAGCGATGGAGCCCATCCGATCCCTCCTCGTCGGCGTACGGTCGCGGTTGGCCAGACCTTGGGGCAGCGGTCGTAATCGAGAGAGCTGCTCGCCAACCAACCGGTTTCCGAATACCCCGCCCACGGTCTATAAGTGGAAACCTCTGACCACCGACGATGAAGTCATTCGCCAGCTGCTCCCGGGTGACTGGCACCGTGCCGCCCAGAGTGACGGCGTCGATCCACGCGAGCGCTGCCGCCCGTACCTGCTCAGCGTCTGGTGCCAAGGTCACGACGAGAGCATGACTGGTGTGAGCGTTATAAGCCACCGCGGGCCAGATCAGTTGCTCCGCATCGTCGGTGGTCGACTGTCCAGTTCCGAACGAAGACGAGACATAGCTGGCAGGGCCCTGCCGGCGCGCTACCCATAGGACAACAACTGCTGCCCAAGTCTCGTTCGTGCTGCGCAGAGCCGGACGGTGCCAAGCTCGAGTTCACCATTGTGGAGTTAGCGAGCTGGCGTCGCCGTATGCTTCAGTCCGTTGCCCTGTTGTCGTCGATGGCTCCGGCGCGCCGCGAAGCGCCGCTCTCATGCGAACACCCTTAGGAAGACATCGGATTCCAAGCGGGCGCCGATACCCGAAGGCGGTCCTCGTCAGCGTCCGGTGAGCGCGCCTCGGCTGCGCAGCCGTGCTGAGCTGCGGCGTCAGCGCCGGCCACGATCTCACTCGTGCTGGGACCACCTGATCGCGGCACCGCTGTGGCCGCTGCACGGTGCGAATCTCGGTACGCTGCTACGCACCTGTGACGCGGTCGGGGCCTGTTTGGCGGTGCCCCAGCTGCCGTGGGTTCCCGAGGCACTCGCGCGGGGAAACACCCTGCGGCGGCGCACTTGTGTGCACTGGGTGCCCCGCGACGTCACGTCCTGGCTGGACCGGCAGCGAGACGCAGGCAGCGTGGTAGTCGGCGTCGAACTGACCGACGAGGCGATCCGGCTGGCCGATCTGGCACCGGCGCGGGAGCGCACCGTCATGCTGCTCGGACACGAACAGACCGGCATCCCTGCCGAGGGATTGGCGCGGGTAGACCTCGCGGTGGAGATCCCGATGATCGGCACCGGGTGCAGTCTCAATGTGGCGGTCGCCGGCTCGCTGGTGCTGTACCGGCTCGCCGGGCTGGCGTGAGCTGTCCCCGGCCACCCAAGAAGCGGCCGGGAAGTCCTTTCCGGAGGGTGCCGATTTCGCGTAGCTGTCTTCGTAGCTGAGGTAGAGGCAACCGAATCTCGCCTCACTACTGAAGGAGAGGCGCAATGACTGCGACCGTCCAGACCGCACCTAGTGGCCAGACCACCTCCGGGCCGTGCCCGATTTCCACCACTCGCCGTCGTGACCAGCGTGCTGTTGCAGTCGGCTTGTCGGCCCTCGCAACGAGCGCGGTATGGGCGGTCGCCGACCTTTCGGGAGCCGACTTCCGGCTCAGCGATGCGCAGGGCTCGGTCGTGATCGGCCTGCCAATCGTGGTCGGCTTCTCGTTGTTCTGCGCCAGGCTCGGCTGGGCCGCGCTGGCGGTGCTGGAGCGCTTCGCCCGCCGGGCAGTCGCTGTCTGGACCGGCTTGGCGATCGCGGTGCTGCTGCTGTCGATCGTGCCGACCTTCCTAGAGCACGCCACCGACGGGACTCGGTCCGCTCTGGTAGTCATCCATGTGACGGTCGCGGCGGTCCTGATCCCGCTGCTACGTCGTAGCGCCGGTCGGGTCTGACTCGTTTTTGCAAGAGATACAGGTTCCGGCACCGGCCGGGACTAGGAAAACAAAGGAGAAAGTCGTGAAGCAGTACCTGATGTCGGTCCACTACGTCGAGGGCCAGGAGCCGCCCGCACCGGACAAGATGGCGGCCATGTACGCCGATGTCGCGGCGTACAACGCACAACTACAAGCCGACGGACTGTGGGTGTTCGGCGGCGGATTGCACGAGCCGTCCACCGCGACCGTGGTGCGCAGTGAGAATGGCGAGGTGCTGACCACCGACGGTCCGTTCGCTGAAGCCAAGGAGCAGATCGGCGGCTTCTGGGTCATCAAGGCCGAGGATCTCGACGCGGCGCTCGCGCTCGCGGCCAAGGCATCCACCGCGTGCCAGGGCCCGGTCGAGGTCCGTTCGTTCCAAGAGGAACCAGCGGCTTGATCCGATGACCGTCGGCATCCAAGGCAACGATGTCGAGGAAGCGATTCGGGCGCCTCTCTGATCGCCCTTGAGCGGTGGCCGTCGACCGGGATGCCACCCAACCCGGGAGCGTGGATCGCTCCGAACCGGGTCAATAGGCGATGATCGCGTCGCGCTGGCGGCCCAACCGCACCAACAGGTCAGCACAGGTCTCGTGGAAAAGGTGATAGCCGTCCAGGGCGAGGTTCTCGAGCGCGGGCAGGCCGGCGGCCGGGCCGACATTCGCACCTGCTGAGGCGTTCATCGTTTGCCACCGCCGTGGCCGGGTGATGTGAGCTGTTCCCGGCCACCTCAAAGGTGGCCGGGAACAGCTGTCAGAACGGCCAGCAGCCGTCACGCCCCGCCTCGAGAAGCGGGATCATGCCGAAGCCGGCGTCGGTCAGCCCGCCGAAGACGTGCCGTAGCGCGCCGCCGGACGGAGCGTGCCCGTACCGGTAGCCGGCCAGGTTCCAGGTGTAGACCGGAACGCTGGTCGGCACCGCCCGGGTCGGGTCCGAACCTCGACCATCGAACCGGGCCTGCTCATCGGTGACGATGACGACCCGGTCGTGGCCGCGGTAGTGCCGGCGCACCGCCTCGGCGGTGTTGGTACCACCGAGCTGACCAAACCGGTCCAGCACCCGCAGCACCGACTCGCCCAGGCGGAACCGCACCGGCGCGCTGCCGGTACCGAACTGCGCCAGGTCCGCCGACGCCGCCCGCACCGCGAGCGCGGTACCGAACACCGCGGCCGCGTCCGCCCGGGTCAGCTCCGACCGCTCCGAGACCGGCCCGAACATCGACCCGGACCGGTCTACGAGGACCAGCGTTTGCCCTTCCAACGACGGGACGTTCGCCAACGACGCAGCCAGTGCCCGCTCCAGCGCAGCCGCCCAGCGCAGGGACGGGGGCGCCCGGTACGCGGACAGGAACCGCATCGGCAACTGCCGCGCCTTCGCGACCTCTGCCGGGTCGGCCAGCCGGGCGGCGACCTGCTCGGCAACGTGATCCGGCACGCCGGCGTCGTCGAAGTTGCGCAGGTTACGCAGCAGCGCCATGTAGCCCATCGAGCCGATAACCGCCTGCCAGGCCGTCGCGTCCAGCGGACCCTGTAGCCAACCGGCCAGCGACTCCCAGGTCATGCCGGCCGCTGCCAGCCGCTGCGGGTCGGCCAACGCCGCACGCCGATCCAGGACCGGCAACGCCATCAGCTCCGCTCGCGCACTGATCGTGGCCAGCTCGGCCGGCACGGTGTCGGTCCGGTCGTGCCGACGGTCGATTGCGTAGCGGAACAGGGCGTTCTGCCACGCCGCGACCGGCGTCGGGTGGGTCAGCTCGACCACGTCGCCGAAGCGCACCGAACGCAGCGCTGAGTCCCACTTCAGCAGCGACCGCTCGGTGTAGAGCCGTGCCGTAGCGTCCGCGACACCGCGCTTGACCGGCTTCGGCACCGCACGCCCGTGGCTTGCCAGCCAGTAGGCGAGCAGCTCACCCGGCTCGTCCGCCCGCTGCAGCACCGACCCGATCACCGCGCGGTTGCCGCCGTCGATGCCAGCGGCGAGCCGGGCGGCAACGAACTCGGTCGCGGCCACCAGCGACGCCGAGCGCAGGTTCGCACCGGTGCGCAGCCAGCCGATCAGCCGTGTCGTCCAGTCCGGATCGGTGACTGCCAGCTCGCGCACGAGCGCGGCGAAGCGGGCGTCCCGATCGGTCGCGGCCTCGTAGAAGGTGCCCTCGCCGACCAGGTTCGTGACCGCAAGCAGGAACAGTTCACCCTTTGTGTCACGGGCATATCCCGGCGCTCCCTCGTAGGTCACTCCTGAACTCGTCGAGTCGCTGTGGATCGCGCTGCGGGCCGCCTTGCGGCGCAGTCCGGTCAGGTTGAACTTGCTCATTGCTCCTCCTCTCAATCGTTCGCCGCGGTAACCGCCGGCCGCCCGAGAACCAAGGCGGCGACGGCGTTGCGGACTCGAACCGCTGGATGCCTGAAGTAGCCGTCGCCTGCGCACCGGGCGGCGCGCGGAGTTGGTGGTCCTACGTCACGGACTCGCGCCCGCGACGACCGGACTCGAACCGGCGACCCATCCATCTGAAGGAAGTAGCTCTCGCTACGGAGAGATTGACACCGGACGGTGTCGAGTTGGCGAGGCGCGAAACCATTTGCCGAAAAAAGGAAAAGCCGCCCGCGCCAAGTCGGCAGCGGGCGGCTCACGTCGCAGAAACAGGGTTCTACGTCGTGAGCACTCCCGCGCCCAGCCTGTATCCGAGCCGGATCAGGTTCATCGTGGGCGGCGTCGACCGGCAGTTGCGGCGGTACTGCGTAGGCCGTTTCCTGCTACTCATCATGATCATCCGTCCCGGCTTGGTGACGGCCAGTTTGCTGGCCGGGGCTGAACGGTACGCGGATCGGCCGGCGCTGTCATTGCTTTTTCCAGCAGCGGTCATCACCGCCGAACCCGCGCCATCACGCCTGCGCTACCCGGACCCGGATGACCACGCGGGACGGCTGATCGGATGCCATGCCCGTGCAACCGAGCAGTTGCTCGGCGTTCCTGGCGGTAGTTAGGACGTTTGGCCCTGGTTAGGCCGAGCGTTGCGCGGGAGGCTCGTGTTGTAGAAGTCTCTTGAGAGGGCGCTATGACGACGAGGACCATTTCCGAGCCGGCCTGCGCAACCCGGGCCGCGAAGTCGACCAGACGACGGCTTGTCGCCGTCGGGGTGGGAGATCTTGGCCGGGACGCGAGCACCGTTGACTGGGCTCTTAGCGGCGGCTGCGGTGAGGACGACATCGTCCACATCGTTCATGCATTTGTTCCGCTTTTGATCAACGAATGCTCCTGGGAGCCGATCCGAGAAGCCAGGCAGGCCCGACATGATGCCGCTCGAATGGTCGTGGCCCGGGCGCTTCGACCAATTCACCATCGTCGCCCCAGTGTGCGAGCCGAGGGGTCTGCCGTCGCAGGCCTGCCTGGCGACGTCCTCACCGAGTTCTCCGAGGTCGTCGACCTGGTGATCGTGGGCGATGATCGATTGCCGCCGATGGCATCGGCTGGGACTACGGCGACCCTCGTGCGTCGTTCGACGTGCCCGGTCGTCGTCGTCCCGGCGTCCTATCAGCGCGTCGTTGACGATGCGCGTCCGGTGATTGCCCTCGTGTACGAGCTTGGTCTGCGGAGTCCCGTGATCTCGTTCGCACTTGACGAGGCAGCGCGGCTCGGGACCACGCTGAAGGTCGCACAGTACTGGTTGGATCTACCCACCGACTTGCCTATCACCAGCGAATTGCTGGCTGATCGTCAGCAACAACTCGATATGGAACTCGCAGACCTTCGGGAGCGGGTTCCTTCCGTCGGAGTCATCGGCGAGATAATTCTCGCCGACACGCCGCTGATGCTGGAGGAACAGCGCCGAGCCTGCCAGCTGCTCGCGGTGAGTTCAGCCTCTCGGCATCTGGGTGAACTGCTTCGCCTGCGCGGCCGTAGCAACACCCCGGTCGTAGTAGTGCCGGCGTGCTGGCCCGGACGAACTGTTCTGCCGGCATGAACGCAGAGACCTTGGCCCGGTGGCAGTTTGCCACCACCACCGTTTATCACTATCTCATCGTGCCATTGTCCATCGGACTGACCGCGCTCGTGGCCACCATGCAACTGATGGCCTACCTGCGGCGAGGTACCGCGACCGGCGAGGTGTGGGATAGGTCCGCGCGGTTCTGGGGACACATTATGCTGGTGATCTTCGCGCTCGGGGTGGTCACAGGTATCGTCCAGGAATTCCAGTTCGGGATGAACTGGTCGGCCTATTCGCGCTTCGTCGGTGACATCTTCGGAGCACCCCTGGCAATGGAAGGGCTCATCGCGTTCTTCCTCGAGTCCACCTTCCTCGGACTCTGGATCTTCGGACGAGACATCCTCAGCCCGCGAGTGCATCTCGCCTGCATCTGGCTGGCGGCAGCGGGCACCACGGTCAGTGCCTACTTCATCCTCGCCGCGAACAGCTTCATGCAACATCCGGTAGGTCTGGTCTATGACCAAGCCAAACATCGAGTCGAGCTGACCTCGATCTGGAAGGTCCTCTTCAACTCCACCCAGCTCGTTACCTTCCCGCACACGATCCTCGCCGCCTTCATGACCGCGGCCGCCCTGCTGCTGTCGGTCAGCGCGTGGCACTTGCGCCGTAGTGGTGAGGCCGCCGATCCCTCACATCGCAAGGTCGCCGGCCTGGCGCTGATCGTCCTGCTCCCCGCTGTCATCGGAGTCAGCCTCGTCGGGCACGCCCAGGGCCAGATTATGACTGATCAGCAGCCCATGAAGATGGCCGCGGCCGAGGCGCTGTGGGACACCAAGAGCAATGCCGGATTCAGCATCCTGGCCTATGGCGATGTCAGCCAGGGCAAGAACAAGATCGACATCACCATTCCGGACGGCCTGTCGATCCTTGCCAAGAACCGGCCCGATGCAACCGTGCAGGGCGTCAACCAGGTCCAAGCCGCCGAGGCCGCCAAGTACGGTCCGGGCTCGTACGTGCCCGTCGTCTGGATGGCCTACTGGTTCTTCCGTCTCATGATCGGCTTCGGCGTCCTTGCTGGCGCGATAGGGCTCGCGGTGCTGGTGCAGTGGCGCCGCGGCAAGCTCACCACCAGTCCGCGGCTGCTTCGGCTTGCGACCTGGACGGTGACCCTCCCGCTGCTGGCCAACACCGCCGGCTGGCTGTTCACCGAGACCGCCCGTCAACCCTGGCTGGTCTACGGATTGCTCAAGACCTCATCGGGGGTAAGTCCCAACGTCAGCAACGGATTCGTGCTCACCACCCTCATCCTGTTCAGTGCGCTCTACGGTCTGCTCGGCGTGATCTGCTTCCGCATCGTGCGACGGATCGCGATCGCCGGCCCCGATACGCCGACCCCGCCCGGCACCGTCGAGGACGTCATCGACGAACCCGTCCTGAGCCTGGTCTGAAGGGCAACCGCCATGTTGCAAGGATTCTGGTTCGGACTCATCGCGATTCTCTGGGCAGGCTTTCTGGTACTGGAAGGCTTCGACTTCGGCGTCGGCATGCTGTTGCCTTTCGTCGGACGCTCGGACACCGATCGTCGCGTCGCGCTCCGCTCGATCGGCCCGACGTGGGACGGCAACGAGGTCTGGCTGATCGTCGCCGGCGGAGCGACCTTCGCGGCGTTCCCCGAGTGGTACGCCAGCGTCTTCAGCGGGTTCTACCTTGCATTCGCGCTACTTCTGGTCGGGCTCATCCTTCGCGGCATCGGTATCGAGTACCGCCACAAGGCCGAGACCCGCGACGGCCGGCGGTGGTGCGATCTCGCGATCGTTACCGGCTCGTTCCTGCCTGCCCTGCTGCTCGGCGTGGCATTTGCCGACTTCGTCCGCGGCGTCACGATGGATTCCGGGCACAACATGACCGGCGGCTTCTTCGCCCTGCTCTCGCCGTACGCGCTGCTCGGTGGCGTCGTCACGCTGACCGTGTTTCTCCTGCACGGAGCGGTGTTCCTGGCCTTCCGGACCGACGGGCCGGTAGCGGCGGCGGCGTCGCGGATCGCCCGTCGCGTCGCGCCGGTCACCGGCCTGTCCGCGGTGGCCTTCGTGCTGTGGACCTCGCAGGTCCGCGGCGGCTGGGTCAGCTGGTTGTTGGGGGCCGCCATTGCCGTCTCGTTCCTCGTCGGCACCGCCTGGATGTACGCAGCGCACTATGGCCGCGCCTTCGTCGCGACCTCGGTGGTGTGCCTGCTCGTCCCGGTCTGGGTCTTCGCGTGCCTGTGGCCCGACGTGCTGCCTGATCGAGTCTCGCCCGCGCTGTCGCTGACCGTCCACAATGCGAGTTCCAGCCATTACACCCTGGTCGTGATGACCGTCGTCGCGCTCATCTTCACGCCCATCGTGATCGCCTACCAAGCCTGGACGTACTGGGTGTTTCGCGCGCGGGTGGGAGTGGCCAGTCTGGGTTCTGACGGCTACGGCAGCTCGGCGATCGACCGGGTCCGGCACAAGGCCGCCGGCGCGGTCGAGGACGACGAGGGTACGCCCGGACGCACCGAGCCGCTCGGGGTGTCGTGAGCCGGCCGCTGGACCGGCGGCTACTCGCAGCGGCCCCGTCGCTGAGGCCCTACCTCGCCACCACGGCGTTGGCCCAGGGCGCGTCCGGCCTGCTGATCCTGCTCCAGGCCGGCCTGATCGCCTCGGTGCTGGCCGACGTGTTCGCCCGTCATGAGTACGGCCACGCGCTGGCGCTCCGGCTGGTGTTCTTGGCTGCCGTAGGTCTGTCACGGGCGGCGCTGGCCGCGGCGCAGGAATGGTCATCCGCACGTGCCTCAGTGCACATCCGGGCACAGCTTCGGCGCGCAACGCTCCGTGCGATCCTCGCGTTGGGACCCGGCTGGGCACAGCGTCAACCAGCGGGACGACTGGTCAGTGCGACGGGGCCGGGCACCGATGCCCTCGACGGCTACGTGACCCGTTCGCTTCCCGCGCTGATCGCGGTGAGCGTCGTTCCCGGCATCGTGCTCACCTGGATCATGGTCACCGACTGGCAGAGCGGCCTGCTGTTTCTCATGATGCTGCCACTCGTACCGATCTTCATGGCTCTGGTCGGTGTCACCACCAAGCGGCGGGTGCAGCGGCAATACCTGCTGCTAGCAAGGATGTCCGGTCATTTCCTGGACCTCGTCCGGGGCCTGACCACGCTCACCATCTACGGTCAGGGCGAACGACAGGAGCGAACCCTGCGAGACGCGACCGAACGGTATCGACGCGAGACAATGTCTGCGCTCAAGGCCGCGTTCCTGTCTGCCCTGGTGCTGGATCTGGTGGCCGCACTGTCGGTGGCTGTGGTGGCCGTCGATGTCGGACTCCGGCTCGACGCGAGCGGTATCTCCTTCAGTACCGCACTCGTGGTGCTGTTGCTGGCACCAGAGTTGTTCGCGCCGTTGCGCGCGGTAGGGGTGCACTATCACGCCACCCAGGAAGGTGCCGTGGCCGCCGCGGCGGCATTGGACCTGATCGACGAGGCGTCGCTGGTTGCGGCCAGGGCTGCCACGGGTGCGCTGGCAAGCAACGGATCGATCGGCCTGGACGGCGTGTCGGTGGGCTACCCCGGTCGTGACGTGCCTGCCCTCGACGACGTGAACCTCGCCGCGCAACCTGGCGAGCTGGTCGCCCTCGTCGGCCGCAGCGGCGCGGGAAAGTCGACCTTGCTGGCTGCCCTGCTCGGCTTCGTCGCTCCGATCCGCGGGCAGATCGTCGTCGGGGTCGCCGATGAGCTGTCGGACCTGTCCGCCCTCGACATCGACAGCTGGCGGGCCAGCACCGCCTGGCTGCCCCAACGTCCGACGCCTACTCAGAACTCAGTCGCCGACGAGGTGCGACTCGGTGATCCCGACGCGGATGAGCACCTGGTGCAGCAGGCGTGCCGCCTCTGCCGGACGCCCTCGCCGCAGACACTGCTCGGCGAGGACGGCGGCTCGGTGTCGGCCGGCCAGCGGCGCCGGATCGCACTCGCGCGGGTCATGCTGCGGGTGAAGGCGGTCGAGCGAACGGGCGCGATACCGCTGGTGTTGCTGGATGAACCCAGCGAGGACCTCGATCGGCATACCGAGCGGGTCGTGGCTGATGTCATCGCGACCTTGGCCGGCCGGGCCACCGTCATCATCGCCACTCACAGCGACCTGCTGGCCTCGCTCGCCGACCGTCGCGTCACGCTCGAGGGCGGCCGGGTGATCTCGAACAGGCGGCAGCAGCCCGCTCACGCGAGCACCACCAGCCCCTTCGACGAAACCTGTCTGGACGACGCGGCGCCGCCAGCGACCTGTGCAGTGCAACCTCGGTTCAGCATGGGTGGGCTCATCCGGGAGGAGGGACTGCAACTGCGGCTACTCGCAGCCGGCGGCCTTGCAGCCCTGGCCGGGCTCACCGGGCTCGCCCTGACCGGCACGTCGGTCTGGCTGATCAGCCGTGCTGCCGAACATCCGAATGTCCAGGCACTTGCCATCGCTGTCGTCGGAGTTCGCACGTTCGCACTGGGCCGAGCGTTGCTGCGCTATCTGGAGCGCCTGGTAGCGCACGATGTGGCGTTGCGGCTGCTCGTCGGACTGCGCACCAAAGTGTTCGCCGCACTTCGACCGCTTGGACCTTCGGCGCTGGGCGGGTTCCGTCGAGGCGACCTGCTACGTCGATTCGTCGGGGACGTCGATGGATTGCAGGACGGTCTGGTCCGGGCCTTCCTGCCGTTG
Organism: Actinomycetota bacterium; assembly: GCA_030853385.1. Taxonomy (GTDB): domain Bacteria; phylum Actinomycetota; class Actinomycetes; order Mycobacteriales; family Nakamurellaceae; genus Nakamurella. The sequence continues at coordinate 39,421 of JALYVF010000143.1, forward strand.
AGTGGGGCGGTGACCACTTCGGCTGGCGCCTGCCTGCTGGCCGGCCTGCTCGTACCGGCAGCGGGATTCGTACTCGCGGGCCTGCTCGCGATCGCGGGGCTGCTCGTGCCGTGGGCCGCCGCGCGCGCCTCGGGCGGTGTCGACGAGCTCGCGAGTCTTGCCGGCTCCCGGGATCAACGCTCCAGCGCTCTCATCGATGGCCTGGCTGAACTCACCGCCTACGGCGCCGCTGGCTGCGCAGCAGATCGGATCGCAGCGGTCGATGAGCAGATCTGCGCCCGAGCTCGCCGGCTGGCGTGGGTAGCGACGACGGGAACCGCGCTGTCCGGTGTTCTTGCCGCGGTCGCGCTTCCCGTGGTTCTCGCGTTGGGCGCCGCCGCGGTCCAGGAAGGTGCCCTGTCGAGTATCAGTCTCGGGGTGCTGGCCATCTGCGTGCTCGCCGCATTCGAAGCGGTCGCGCCGCTGCCGTCAGCCTTTGCCGCGTGGACCCGCTCTCGTGCCGGCCTGTCGCGGGTTGCGCAAGTTCTAGCCGCCACGCCGGCATTCACCGAGCCGGTCGCACCGCCGGCAATCCCGCCCGGCGCCATCGGCATTGCCACTCATCAACTGAGCCTTCGCCCGGCGCCCGGTGCCGTAGCCGTCCTCACTCACGGCAATCTCGGCGTTGCGGCTGGTTCGCGGACGGCGCTGATTGGGCCTAGTGGCTCAGGGAAATCGACCTTGCTCGCGGCCTCGATGCGGCTGCTTTCGGTTGACTCGGGAGTCATCGAGATCAGCCACGCCGGCACGGCCACGGATCTGCTGACGCTGCGCGCCGAGGACATGCCAGCCCTGGTTGCCGGTTCGCTGCAAGGCGATCACGTCTTCGACGCAACGCTGCGCGACAACCTGCGGATAGTGAAACCTGACGCAACTGACCCAGAGCTGGACGCGGTCGCGGCCCGGGCAGGGCTGGCTACGTTCGTCCAATCTCTGCCATCGACATGGTCAACCCCCACCGGACCCGATGGCGCGTCGTTGTCCGGTGGACAACGCCAGCGGCTGCTGCTGGCGCGCGCGCTGCTGGCAGATCCGCGCGTCCTCATCTTGGACGAGCCGACTGCGCATCTGGACGCCGACACCGAGCGGGAAGTACTGAACGACTTGCTGGACGCGACAGCTGGCAGGACCATGCTGATGTCGACGCACCGCCGGCTGCGGCCCGGCCAGTTCGATGCGACCCTTCGCCTCGAGTCAGGGGTGTTGATCGTTGAGGCGCCTCCTAGTAGCTGTTGACCTTCAGCTCGTTGTGGACGTGGGTCACGCCGGGGGTGCCCCAGGCGGCGTAGGTCGCCTGCCGCGACTCGGCGTGGGAAGTGACCTTTCCGGTCAGGGTGATGGTGCTCCCGACGATGCCGACCTGGATGTGCGCCGAGTCCAGGTCGGCGTTGCGGCGCAGGGCGGCGGCGATGTTGCCCTTGGCGGCCTGCGCGGAGATCGAGACCTTCGGCTTCAGCTCGATGAGGTTCTGCACGCCCCGCACCCCTGCCAGATCATGGATGCAGCGCTCGATGCCGTCGCGCTGGTAGTTCCAGGTGACCGTCCCGGTGAGGGTGATGAAGTGGTCGCTGACCTCGGCCTTGACGGTGGCGTCCGGGTCGAAGAGGGTGTGGGCGAGGGCGGCCGTGGCCTCCCGGGCGATGTCGGCGTCCTGTACGGGTGCCCAGTTGTTGTGAACCTCGATCTCGTTGGCGACCGCATGCACGCCACGTACGCGCAGGGCGGCCCGGACCGCTGCGATCTTTTCCGGATAGGTGGCAACCTGGCCGGACAAGGTCACTGCCCCGTCGTTGATCGAGACTCCGATCCGGTCTGCCTGGACGCTCGGCATCCAGCCGATTTCGTCGGTGACGGACTGCGCGAGCTGATGGTCGGTCTGGTGCTGGGTGTTTGTCATAGCCCAACCCTGGGCTGATCTTGCCGACAGCGACAGGGTCTTAGTGCCCGACAAGTAGACCAGGCCGCGCTACCGGCTCAGGCCGACACGATGACCTGCTTCGTCGGGGGCTGCCTCAGAATTGAAAGACGACGCGAGCATCGACCTTGCCCGACAGCACGTCGTCGATGGACTCGTTGACCTCATCGAGTTTGCGTTCCACGGTGACGACCTTGGTGCGGCCGGCCGCATGCAGCGCGAAGACGTCCGCGAGGTCGTTTCGGGTGCCGACGATCGAGCCGATCACGCTCTTACCGCTGATCACGGTGTCGAAGATCGGCAGGCTGATCGCGGCGTCGTCGGCCGGCATGGCCACGCAGACCAGCCGGCCGCCGCGCCGCAGCGAGCGATAGGCCTGGTCGAAGGACGCGGGGGCCGCCGCCAGCACGATGGCGACATCGGCGCCGCCGAGTGCGTGGATGGCCGCGACCGGATCGGTCGTGCGGGCGTTCACCACGTGGTCTGCGCCCAGTTCGGTCGCCATGCTCAGCTTGCGGTCCTCGATGTCCACGGCGATGACCAGGCCGCCAACGATCCGCGCGTACTGCAGCGCGAGATGGCCGAGGCCACCGATTCCGAAGATCGCGACCGTCTCGGCCGGCGCCACGCGTGCGACCTTGATCGCCTTGTAGGTGGTTACCCCGGCGCAGGTCAGCGGCGCCGCGTCCCGCGAAGAGACACCGTCGGGGACGAGCGTGGCGAAGGCTGCCGGCGCGACCGCGTATTCGGCGAAGGTGCCGTTGACGGAGTAACCGGAGTTCTGCTGCTTCTCACACAGCGTTTCCCAGCCACCGATGCAGTGACGGCACTCGCCACACGCATAGCCCAGCCAGGCGATCGCGACCCGGTCACCGATGGCGCGCTCTGTCACGCCCTCGCCGAGTCTCTCGATGATCCCGATTCCCTCGTGACCCGGGATGAACGGCGGCTGCGGCTTGACCGGCCAATCACCGTGCGCGGCATGGATGTCGGTATGGCACAACCCGGTGAACTCGAGCCGCACCAGCACCTCGCCGGCTCCTGGCTCGGGCACCGCGATGTCCTGCAGTTCCAGTGGAGATCCGAAGTCGGTAACGACCGCAGCCTTCATGACGTGCTCCATTCACTAGTCCCGATACAGCCTCAGGCGAAGAAGCCGAGCGGTTTCGGGTCGTGGTTGGCCAGGACGTTCTTGACCTCCTGGTAGTTGTGCAGGGTCTGCTGGTCGGTTTCCCGGCCGTAGCCCGACTGCTTGTAGCCACCGAATCCGGCGCCGGCGGGGTATTGGTTGTAGGTGTTGACCCACACCCGGCCGGCCTGGATGTCCTGGCTGGCCTCGTAGGTCAGGTCGGCGTCGCGACTCCACACGCCCGAACCGAGGCCGTAGATGGTGTCGTTGGCAATCGCGATTGCCTCGTGGTAGTCAGAGAAAGATGCGACGGTGACGACCGGGCCAAAGATCTCTTCCTGAAAGACCCGCATGTCGTTGGTGCCGCGGAACACGGTCGGCTGGACGAAGTAGCCGCCGGACAGCTCTCCGGGAAGTTCTGCCAACTCGCCACCGGCGAGGGTGGTGCAGCCTTCCTTCGGACCGAGCTTGAGGTACTCCGAGATCTTCTCGACCTGGTCCACGCTGTTCTGCGGACCCATCTCGGTGTCGGTGTCCAGCGGATCGCCCACAGTGATTCGCTTGACCCGGTCGACCGCATCTTCGAGGAAGCCGCCGGTGATCAGTCCGTCCTGCAGGACCGCGCGGGACGGACAGGAGCAGATCTCGCCCTTGTTGAGGGCGAACATGGTGAAGCCCTCGATCGCTTTGCGGTAGAAGTCGTCCTTGTGAGCGGCGACATCGTCGAAGAACAGGTTCGGTGACTTGCCACCGAGTTCCATCGTGGACGGGATGATGTTCTTGATCGCGTACTGCATGATCTGGCGGCCGGTCTCGGTGGATCCGGTGAACGCGACCTTGCCGACGCCGTCGTGCTCGACCAGCGAGCGCCCGAGCAAGGAACCGCTGCCGTTGACGATGTTGAGCACGCCCGCCGGAAGGAGATCGGCGATCAGCTCCATGACGTACAGGATGGAGATCGGGGTGGCGCTGGCCGGCTTGAGGACGACGGTGTTCCCAGCCGCCAGCGCGGGCGCGAGCTTCCAGGCTGCCATCAAGATCGGGAAGTTCCACGGGATGATCTGCGCGACCACGCCGATCGGCTCGTAGAAGTGGTAGGACACCAGCTCATTGCTGAGCTTCTTGATCGTGCCTTCCTGGGTACGAATCGCCGAGGCGAAGTAACGGAAATGGTCGATAGCCAGCGGGATATCGGCGCCGAGCGTCTCTCGCACCGGCTTGCCGTTCTCCCACGACTCCAGCACCGCGATCTGCTCCAGATGCTGCTGCAGCCGGTCGGCTATCGCGAATAGAACGCTGGCCCGATCGGTCGTCGAGGTCTTGGCCCAGCTCGGGAATGCACCTTGGGCGGCCCCGACGGCAGCGTCGATGTCCTGCACCGTCGAGCGGGCGTACTCGGCAAAGGGTTGCCCGGTGGCCGGGGCCAGGTCCTCGGCATAGCCGCCGTCGATCGGATTCACCCAGTCCCCACCGATGAAGTTCGGATAGCGACTCTTGATCGCCACGATGCTGCCGGTAGTACCTGGATGTGCGTAGACCGTCATCGGCGGTTTGCTACCTTCACCGATCCAGCGGGGATGTCGACCGCACGGTCGATGGCCTCGGCGGCCACCCGCGCGATGTCGGTGTCGGGCCGTTGCGCTGTTTGAGTCATACCTTGACTGTGGCCCCTAGGGACGTCCGGTCAGTAGAGCACAACGTCCTGCACAGCCCGACCGATTGCGGCGGGGATGGCTGAGGTCGGACCGTCAGCCGCCGCTGCTGCTGGCCAGTCCCGCCACCAGGTTGATGGTGGTGGCGAGGATGACCGCGCCAAACAGGTAGGACAGTAGTGCCTGACGCAACGCGGTGGCGCGAATGGTCGGGGTCCGCAGGTCTGTATCCGAAACCTGGAAGGTCATCCCGATGGTGAACGCGAGGTAGGCGAAGTCGCTGTAACGAGGCGGTGTTTGCTGGTTGAAGTCCACGCCACCGTCCTTGCCGGTGTAATACAGCATCGTGTAGCGCAGCGTGAAGACCGTATGCACGACCAGCCAGGACAACGCGACCGTGCCAACACCGACGGCTGCGAGGAAGTCCTGCGACGACCCCTTCGCAGAACCCGCTTGGAGCAGGAAGAAGCCGACCGCTGCCAGGCTGACCACCGCCGCGCCGAGCAGCAGCGGATCGCTGATGGCACGACTGGGGTCCTCTCGGGTGGCATGGATCGCGGTCTGCTCGCTACCCATCGGCCACACCGTGAACCACACCCAGGCCAGCAAGGTGATTGCGGCCGCATCCCAGCCGACCGCTGGCGCGTAAGTAGGCGCCCCGAGTAGCAACACAATCACCGCGACCACGACACCAACAGCCATCGAGACGCTCAACCGAAAGCCGGTACTCACCCCCTTGGGGGAATGCGCACGGACGCGATCAGAATCCCGGTCAGTCATCGCATCACTGTCCATCACTTGAAGTCCCGTGGTCACCTCGCCGCGCCGAATGCGCAGCAGCGAACCAGTTTATGACCGGTGTGCCCTTAGCCAAGGTTATTGAGTACTTCGGTCAGCTGCTTCTCCGTGTCGTTGCCGAGCTTTTCGAAGACGAGTTTCACGGCCGGGGCCGCGAGTTTGGCCGCGCCATGCAGCTCGATGTCGGCCCGGTAGGTCACCTCGCTTCCACCGTCGGCGTGCGGCTTGACGCTGATCGTATCGGTGGAGGTGGCGGTGTCGTTCTTCCCGACAAACACGATGGTTTCTTCGCTCAGCTGGTCAAGGGTGTAGGTCAGTTCGGTACTGATGCCGGCGATCTTGGAGACGTTGTGCCAGGTGGCTCCGACGGCCACTGGGCCGGCGTCGGTGCGGGTGCATCGCTCGGTGCCTGGGTCCCACTGTTCGGCGTTGCCGAAGTCTTTGAGATAGCCGAGCACGATGGCGGGGGCCGGGGTCACGATGAAGGTGCGGGTCACGGTGGTCATGTGCGGTGATGTCCTCACTGCCAGCGGGCAGAACCACTGAGCTGGAAACCTGCTCGGATCCCGGGGTGGTTGTCGGGACGGTATCGCTCGGTCGAGCCAGGTAAAGCCATAGTGCCACGTAGCAGCAAGCAGAGTGTGCCGGCCCGCAGACCAGCGTTTGATGCCGGCCCTTCTGTGCGAGCTACCGTTTCGCTGCGTCGGCCACCGGCGTGGACGAGCTCTCGGAGCGAAACACGTGTGGCCAATGACCATGTACCTCCTCGCCTGCGGCAACCGGCGACTCGACGTTGCCGCCGTTCGCCGCCAAGTCTGGGCGGGTCAGGCCGCCGAGCTTGAACAGCGGCCCGACGAGGCGGTCATAGAGCCACGGTAGGAGCCGGAAGCCGGTGATGATGAGCGGGTTCGGCGGTCCGACCGGAATCGAGACGTGCTTACGTGGTCGCAGGGTGAGGTCCGCGATCACGGCCGCGGTCTGTTCAGGCTGCTGGACGGGCGCCGGTGGGCGTGCGCTACGGCCGGTGTAGTTGGCCGCCTGGTAATAGATCGGGGTGTTGGTGCTGCCAGGACTCACCATACAAATATGGATGTTCTTGTTGTCGCCGGTTTCTTGCTGCAGGGTGCGCACCAGCGCCCGCTGCCCCCACTTCGCGGTGGCGTACGCCCCCATCTCGGGCACGGTGACCGAGCCCAGCAGCGAGTTCACCACGATGAGGTTTCCGGCGCTCTGTTCACGAAAAACAGGCATAGCCGCCTGGGCGAGATGCAGGGTGCCGTGAACGGCGACATCGACAACGGCCGTGAAGATTTCAGCGGGGGTGTCCTCGATGCTGCCGTAGGACATCACCGTGGCGGTGTGAATGACGATGTCCAATCGACCGTAAGCCTGCAGCGCGGCGGCGACTCCCCGCCGGGCATCCGTGCCGATGCCGATGTCGCCGGCGATGGTCGTCACCTCGGTGGCGCCCGCGCTGCGGCAGGTGTCTTCGGCTGCCCGCAGCCCCTCGCTGCTGCGGGCCATCAGGGTGAGCCGGTCACCGGCAGCGCCAAGCCGCTTCGCGGTGGCCAGACCGATGCCGCTGGATCCGCCGACGATGAGCACGCTGCGTCCGGTCATGGCTTGAGTACCACCTTGATGCAGCCGTCGGCCTTGTCGCGAAACATCTCATACCCGTGTGCCGCGTCGGCAAGGGGAAGCTGATGGGTGGTGAGGTCCAAGGTTCCCAGCGGATCGGTCGGATCAAGGACCAGCGGAAGCAGCTCATCGGTCCACCGGCGGACATGGGCTTGGCCCATCCGCAGTTGGATGCCGCGGTCGAACATCTCCATCATCGGCAGTGGATCGACCTCGCCGCCGTACACACCACTGATCGAGACGGTGCCACCGCGCCGGACGCCCTTGATCGCGCCGAGCAGGGCGTCGAGCCGATCCAGCGCCACCTTGTCGGTCACCTTCTGGGCGAGCGCATCGGGAAGCAGCCCGGTCGCCTTCTGCGCGAACGAAACCAGCTTGCTGCCGTGGCCGCCGTGGGCCTCCATGCCGACCGCGTCGATGGTGGCGTCCGGGCCGCGCCCGTCGACCAGGTCGATCAACGTCTGCGAGATGTTGTCGGTGCTGTCGAGGTTGAGCGGCTCCACCCCGTGCCGTTCGGCCAAGGCCAGCCGCTCAGGTACCGAGTCGATGCCGATCACCCGTCCGGCACCGCGATGTCTGGCGATGCGCGCGGCGAACTGGCCAACCGGGCCGAGGCCGAATACCGCGACCGTTCCGCCAGCGGGCACATCGGCGTAGACGACAGCCTGCCAGGCGGTGGGCAGGATGTCGGACAGGAACAGGAACTGCTCGTCCGGCGTGCCGTCCGGAACGGGCACCGGACCGAACTGGGCCTGCGGGACGCGGAGGTATTCGGCCTGGCCGCCGGGTATCGAGCCGTACAACGAGGTATAGCCGAACAGGCTGGCGCCCTTGCCTTCGGCACGGACCTGGGTCGTCTCGCATTGGGCGAACAGCCCGCGAGTACACATCCAGCAATGACCGCAGGAGATATTGAACGGTATGACTACCCGGTCGCCCGGCTTGAGGTTGCTGACGTCGGCGCCGACCTCTTCCACGATGCCCATCGCCTCGTGGCCGAGGACATCGCCCGGCTTGAGGTAGGGACCGAGGACGCCGTACAGGTGCAGGTCGGAACCGCAGATCGCCGTCGAGGTCACCCGGATGATGGCATCGGTCGGTTGCTGGAGCTGCGGATCGGGTACCTCGGTGACTTCGACGTGCTCATTGCCTTGCCAGGTCAATGCTTTCATCTGTGATCCTTCCAGATCAGGAAGCTGTCGCGTGGAACTCACGTCGGGGTCTGGCCCGGTGCGGATCGGCGCAGGTGAGTACGCGCAGAGACGGTGCTTATCGACCGTGTTCGCAAGGGGTTTCGGGCTTGTCGCATCGAGTCATCGGAGAATGAGCTGCTCATCACTCCGGGGGTAGCTGGTCGTTCAGCTACTACCCACAGTACGGCCCGAAGTGTCCTGCGACGAATCAGTGACCGGACGACGCGCGCTGAATGGACCGGCTGCTGGTTACCGGGATGGCAACAGAGTTCAACTCCACGCACAGCACCCCGTCGGTGAAGCTCGCGTGCCACCGCAGCGTCCGGTCGGTGTCGATGTTGTAGAACTTGGTGAACGCGATTGCCGAGACGACGAAGGGGCTGTGGCCGCCGGCAGCCGAGCGGACCGGGTAGGCATGCTCTGCCTCGGGCTGCGCCGAGCGCAGACCGATGATGCGCTCGGTGCGGTCATAGAGCAGTTCCACCGCGTTCGGCTCGCCGAGCGCGACGAAGGCGGTCTTGTTCAGGGAGATGGCGCCGCGCTTCTGGATCGTCACCAGCGCGATCCCGGCCGACGGGGCGATCCGCTGGGTGAACACCTCAAAGTTCGGCATCGGGGTCCGCTTCCCGTGCGAGCCAGTTTTCGGGCCGGCACCGCACAATCTGGCCACGCCCGGCCTCCGAATCACCTGACAAGCTCCGAGGACGACGGACGAGGTAGACAGGAACGAGGCTCCGATGCCCGGCACCACAAACCTCGGCGACCCAGTTGTGGACGCCGCGCTTACTATCCAGAAGAGCGGGCTCATCTCGCTGAACCGTCCTGCGTATGTCACCTTCGGACGGCCCTCGACTGTCGAACTTCTCTACGACCGGGCGGCTTCGGTACTCGGTTTGCGGGCTGTCGATCCGCAGGCTCGGCACGGCTACCCGGTTCGGTCGGCGACCGGTCGCGGCAATGGCCCGTACGTGGTCTCCGCGCTGGCCTTCACCCGGTTCTATGACATCGATATCAGCCGGTCGCGGCGGTGGCCGATCACCGTGCGCGACGGCGTTTTGCTGGCTGACCTCAGCGATGCCCCAAGCGCGGTGACCGGTACTCAGCTGGCTTCGGTGCTGTCGAATATGCATCGCTGAGCCAGCCCGTTCAGCCGGCCCGCGGCGCGGCCAGTCGCGCGGACACGACCAGGTTGTCGACGTAACTGCGTTTGCTGGCATCGAAATCTCCCGTGCAGGTGATCAATCGCAGTACCGGCAGCGCCGTCGGGCCGTAGACAGCTTCGGTAGGAAAGGCAGACTTGGGATAGCTCTGGACGTCGGTGACGGTGAAGTGCCGGACGACGCCCAGACTGTCGCGGACCGCGATGTCGGCGCCCAGCGTGATGTCGCGTAGCCGGAAGAACACCGCAGGGCCCTGGTAGGAATCGACGTGTCCGGCGATGATCGCCGGACCGACCGCGCCTGGCCGCACGCCGCCGGCATACCAACCGGCGCGCTGGTAGAGGGTGGGCGGCTGCAGGGTGTGATCGGGCAGTATGCCCAGGTTTTGCAAGGAACTCGAGATACCGACGCTCGGCACCGACACCAGCACCGGGACGCCGGGCGCGGTGGCGGGTGCGACCGGGCCAATCGGTGCCTGCAGGCTGGCCGAGGCGGTCGGCTGGCTCGTGCCGCCGGCCACCGGAGCGGTCGCAACCGGGGCCGCCGTCGGCT
>JALYVF010000144.1 GCA_030853385.1 Actinomycetota bacterium
GGCTCGGGTCGATCGGGGTTCCCGCCCCTGCCAACAGGTATTGCAGCTGGTTGGTGAAGCCGAACAACAGGGCTGCGGCGAAGGCGCCGAGTGGGCGCCAGCGGCCAAGGATGACGGCCGCCAACGCGATGAAGCCCTGCCCGGACGACATGTTGATCGAGAAGCTGCCCTGAGATCCGGTGCCCAGCACCAGGAATGCTCCGCCGAGACCGGCGATCAGTCCGCCGAGCAACACCGCACGGTAGCGGGTGCGCAGCACCCTGATACCGACCGTGTCGGCGGCCCTTGGATGTTCACCGACCGCGCGCAGCCGCAGACCCCAGCGGGTGCGGAACAGGCCGAAGTGCACGCCGGCCACCAGTAGATAGGTGGCGTACAGGAAGATGGTGCCCTGGAAGAAGATCGGCCCGATGAACGGTATGTCAGACAGGCCTGGCACCTTCCAGACCGGGAAGAAGCCTGGGTTGTTGAAGCCTCCGGGGTTCGGCGACAGCAACTTGGTGAAGAAGAACGTAGTCAGGCCAAGTACCAGCAGGTTCAGCACCACGCCGACGATCACCTGGTCGACGAAGTACTTGATGGCCAGCACCGCCAACAGCGCGGCCACCACCAGGCCGGCCAGTAGCCCACCGGCTAGCCCCAGCCACATCGAGCTGGTGACGGTTCCGACCACCGCGGCCAGGAAGGCACCGCCCAGTAGTTGTCCTTCGATCGCGATGTTGACCACGCCGGCCCGCTCGCCGACCACGCCGGCCAGCGCGCCGAGGATCAGTGGGATGGCCAGCGGGAACAGCGCTCCCTGCAGCAGCCCCGTCACCAGGAACAGGTTGCCGGTGCCGGCGATCGACCACGACACGAACGCCCACACCATCAGCAGCACCGCAGCGATCGCAGATGTCCTCGGCCCCAACACTTTCGCGATCCGCAGCGCCCCGATCACCACCACCAGCAGGCACAGAATGATGATCATCGGCCGTGCCGGGTAGGTCCAGTTCGGTATCTGCACCTTCTCCCGCAGCACACTGAAACGCAGGATGGCCTGGCCACCCGATCTGCTCGCGGTGGCCAACAGCAGCAGGCCCAGCAGCGCCACCACGATCTGGATGGTGCCGGCGACCACGTTGCGTGGGAACCTGGCCTTGCGCACGTGGCTGACCGTGACCACCAGGTTGGTGGTCGCGGTCTGCAGGGCCGGCCCGATGAGGCCCTTGAACCTGACGATCGATCGCACCAGGGTCGGGGCGGCGACGAAGATGACGATCAACGCCTGGATCACCGTGATGATGTCGATCGGTACCTGCACGCCGGCGGTGGCCTGCATCTGCGCGCCGCCCTGCTTCAGCGCGCCGAACAGCAACCCGGCGCCGACCGCACCCCAGGGTGACGAGCGCCCGAGCAGCGCCACCGTGATGGCGTCGAATCCGACGTTGGACGAGATGTTCGGCGTCAGCACGTAGGAGGTGAACCCGCCGGTCGACAGCGTCACCCCGGCCAGGCCGGCCAGCCCGCCGGCCAGTGCCATCGCGATCATCGTCATGGCGCCGACGTTGATGCCTGCCGTCCTGCTGGCCGCCGGGTTGGCGCCGACGGCGCGCAGCTGGAAGCCCAGCTTCGACCGTTTCAGCAGCCACCACAACCACCAGGCGGCAGCGATCGCCAGCACGAAGCCCCAGTCGACCAGCAGCCCACTGCCCAACAGATGCGGCATCCGCGCCGAGCTGTCGATGGACTTGGATTGCTGGGAGTTGTTGGGGTCGACGATCGAGCTCAACGAGATCAGCCAGAGCAACAGGTAGGTGGCGATCCAGTTGAGCATGATCGTGGTGATCACCTCGTGGGCACCGGCCCTGGCCTTGAGCCAGCCGGCGATGAAACCCCAGAACATGCCGCCGGCGATACCGGCCAGCACTGCCAGCGGCAGGTGGATGAACGCTGGCAGGTGCACGGCGAACCCGACGTAGCCGGAGCAGAATGCGCCGGCCATCACCTGGCCCTCGCCGCCGATGTTGAACAGCCCGGTGCGGAACGCCAACGCCACCGAAAGACCGCCGAGGATCAGCGGTGTCGCCTGGTGGAGGGTCCCGGCCAGCGGCCCGAAGATACCCGAGAAGGTGCCGTTGTTACCTGAGTTATAGATCGCCCCGGTGATCAGCGCTTGGTAGGCGTCCCTGATCGACAGGATGAAGTCGCGGAAGAACGGGCCGGGGGCGGAGAAGATGTGCGGCAGCTCGCTGCGTACCACCTGATCGGACAACGCGATCAGAATGCCGCCGATGATCAGCGCGAGCACGATCGCGATCAGCGTCAGTAGCCAGCCGGATCGGCGTCGGCCAGGTTTGACCAGGGTCGGCTCGACCGGTGCCTGGTCGGGTGCCACATCGGTGGTCACGAGGTTTTCACCTCCGCTGCGTTCCCGCCATCAGCGCCACCGCCATCAGCGCCACCGCCATCGGTGTTCCCGGCATCGGTGATGCCGGCCATCATCAGCCCGATCTGATCGCGCGAGCTGCCGCCCGGCAGTTCCCCGATGATCGAGCCGCGATACATCACCGCGATCCGGTCGGCCAGGGCGAGCACCTCGTCGAGTTCGCTCGACACCAGCACCACCGCACTGCCGGCGTCCCGCTCGGCGACGATCCGGCGATGGATGAATTCCTGGGCGCCGACGTCAACGCCCCTGGTCGGCTGGGAGGCCACGAACAGCTCCAACGGCCTGGACAGCTCACGGGCGATGACGACCTTCTGCTGATTGCCGCCGGACAGTGTCGAGGCGAAGGCGTCCGGAGTCGGTGGACGGATGTCGAACTCCTCCGCCCGGCGCGCGGCGTTGGTCCCGATCGCGTCGGTACGCAGCGACCACCCCGAGCAGAAGTCGGGGCTGTCGAATTGATCGAGGATCAGGTTCTCGGCGACCGTGAAGGTCCCGATCAACCCGTCGTGTTGGCGGTCTTCCGGAACGAACCCGACCCCGGAGCGCAGGATCTGCTTCGGTGTTGCCACCGAAATATCGTTGCCGCCCAACATGATCGAGCCGCTTTCCAGCGGGCGAAGGCCGAGCAGACACTCGACAAGCTCCTCTTGCCCATTGCCCTGGACACCGGCGAGCGCGACGATCTCGCCGGCGTGCACCGTCAGGTCGACGCCGTTCGCCGTCAGCTGGCCACGATCGTCCTTGACGACCAACCCGGATATCTCCAATCGGACGTCGGCCGGCTCGGCCGGGTTCTTGTCGACGGTGAGCGCCACCGACCGGCCGACCATCATCGAGGCGAGCTCGGCCTGGGACGCCGTGGGCGACGCTTCGCCCACCACCTGACCGCGGCGGATCACGGTGATCTTGTCGGCGACCTGGCGGACCTCACGCAGCTTGTGGGTGATGAACACGATCGCCTTGCCCTGGTCGCGCAGCTCCTTCATCACCCGCATCAGGTCGTCGATCTCGTTCGGGGTGAGCACGGCCGTCGGCTCGTCCAGGATCAGGATCTGCGCGTCGCGCAGCAGCGCCTTGAGAATCTCGACACGTTGCTGCACGCCGACTGGCAGATCCTCGACCATCGCATCGGGATCGACCTGCAGTCCGTACTTTTCGGAGAGGTCTTTGACCCGGCGCTGCGCCGTCCGCACGTTCAGCAGACCGAGGGTAGAAGTCGGCTCGTTGCCCAGCATGATGTTCTCCGCCACCGAGAACACCGGCACCAGCATGAAATGCTGGTGCACCATGCCGATTCCGGCGGCCATCGCCTGGCCGGGATCGGCGAAATGGACCGGCTTGTCGTCGACAAGGATCTCGCCGTCGTCCGGCTGATACAACCCGTACAGCACGTTCATCAGGGTCGACTTGCCCGCGCCGTTCTCGCCGAGCAGCGCATGGATCTCGCCAGGACTGACCGTCAGATCGATGGAGTCGTTGGCCACCAGGGAACCGAAGCGCTTGGTGATACCGCGCAGCTCCAGCTTCATCCGTTCTCCCTCATCCGGTGTACCCGAAACACATCACCCGGCCAGGGCCACCGTAGTGGCGGACCCGACCGGGCGACAATGAACGAGGATCTGGATCAGTTCGTCTTCGGCTGTGCCGGTGAAGTTGCCTTCACCTTGCCGGAGATGATGTCCGCCTTCAGTTGTGCGACACCGGCCTTCAGATCCGCAGGGACCTTGGAGTCGAAGTCGTGGTACGGGCTTAGCCCGACGCCGCCGTTGGCGAGCGTTCCGACATAGTCGGTGGCATCGAACTTGCCAGTTGACGCGGCCTGCACCGCGAGTTTGACGGTGCCGGTGATGTTCTTTTCCGCCGTCGCCAGGAACACGCTGGAGTACTGCGGTGCCGACAGCACACCGTCCGAGTCGACCCAGATCACCGAGGCGTTGCCGGCGGCCTGCGCTGCCGCTGCCGAACCGAGGCCGGTTCCACCGGCCACCGGGAAGATCACGTCGGCGTTCTGCTGAAGGAAGTTGTTGGCCAGCTGCTTGCCCTTGTTCTGGTCGGTGAAGCTACCGGCGAAGCTGCCGGTCTGCGCCTTCGGGTCCCAGCCGAGCAGCTTGACGCTCTTGCTCTTGTCCTTGTTGTAGACATCAATGCCCTGGGCGAAGCCGTCCATGTAGATGGTCACCGGGCCGATCTTCAGTCCACCGTAGGTGGCCACCACACCGGTCTTGGAGTAACCGGCCGCGAGATAGCCGGCCAGCATGCCGGCCTGCGCGGTGTTGTACTGCAGGCCCTTGACGTTGGTGCCGTTACCAGGGAAGTCGATGCCGACAAAGTCCTGCTTCGGGTTGGCCTTGGCTGCGGCCGCCGTCGCATCGGCCATCAGGCCGCCGACGGTAAACAGCAGCGAGCACTTCTGGCTGACCAGCGAGCTGATGTTCGGCGGATAGTCCGATTCGGCCTTGGACTGCACGTACTGCGACTTCTCGCCACCGGTGATGGTGGACAGGCCGGCCCAGGCCGACTGGTTGAACGACTTGTCGTCGATGCCACCGGTGTCAGTGACCATGCAGGCCTTGAAGCCGGCCGGGACGGTGACCGGTCCGGTCGGCAGTGCCTGCGCGGACGATGACGCACCGGATGACATTTCCGACGTCGCGGTGCTGCTGGCTCCCGAGCCGGCGGTGTCCGAACCCGCCGACGACGGCGCCAAGCTGGAGGCGCCCGAACTGGCACCGCTGATAGCCGAGCTGGCACCGCTCATAGCGGAGCTGGCACCCGACATCGCCGAGCTGGCACCGCTCATAGCCGAGCTGGCACCCGACATCGCCGAGCTGGCACCGCCGGCGGGCGAACTCGCGGTCGAGCCGCCCGCCGACACAGCAGCAGAAGTGGGGGCAGCAGAAGTGTTCGAACCTCCACCCTTGGTCCCACAGGCGCTCAATACCAGAGCCACCACGGCCGTTCCGGCGAGGGCCGCAATGCGGAGCCGCCGGGAACCTTTGCGCTCAACGCGCACGGTCATCACCATCCTTGTGAGTCGGTCACCCGCAGTGTGTGGACCGTAGTGTCGGGCCATCGCAGCCGGAGCGCTCGCCCGGCGGGGTAGGGACCTGTCACGGTATCCGGCCCGATCGGCCTAACGGAATCCCCAGCACGCGATAGGCGACGAGATCGTTACACCGCACGGTGACGGTCACCGCTGGGATAGTCGTCTCTGTCCGCCCGGCTAGCCTGGTGGCGCGATCGATCTGGTCGCGGAGCTGTTGCCATCGTGCCCACCACAATCGCGAGAGGAGCGGCTGTTGCCAGCAGTTCCGACCGGCGCTTCGCGACGCCGTCACCGGTGGCTGCCACGCACCGGACGCAATGCCCGCTGGCCGGTGCGCGCACACCGGGCTGGCCAGGTCGCGGTGTTCGGCACGGTCTTTCTGCTGGTCTTCGGCTTCCTGCTGGTACGGATCTCGCCGGCGACGTTCCTACGGTTGGTCGCCGTCTACGGTTCGCTGCCGGCCGCGGTGATCGAGGCGGCGCTGTTCTCCGGCGTCATATTCTTTGCGGTCGACAGCCTGCGTCTGGTGCTGACGGAGCTGCGGCCGCCGTCCGATCAGTGGCGGCGTCGGCTGCTGCTCGGCACCGCCGGGCTGTGGATGCTGCTCACCATCATGATGGTGGTAGCGGTGCTGTGGTACCCGGCCTGGACGCTGTTCGGGGGTACGCCGTGACGACGACCTCGAGGCTGCGCGGCTGGCTCGGGCTGGCGGCGGCGGTGCTGTTGCTCGGGCATCTGCTGCCGCTGTTCATCGTCGGCAAGGGCGTGAACTCCCTTGATTGGAACACCATGGCCGCCAGGTGGGCGGCCCTGGTGTGGCGGATCTGGGACCTGGCGCTGGTGCTGGCGTGCTGCGCGTACGCCGCGGTGCTGCTGTGGGGTTGGGGGCGCGGTCACCGCGAGCGGTTGGTGTCCGGGATCTGCTACGCCGTTCTGATTGTCGCCGTCGTGCTGGCCGGCGGCTTCGCCATCGTCACCTTCTCTCCCGGTTTCGGCTGAGCCGCACTGTCTCGACCGCACTGTCTCAGCCGAGTCGCACTGTAACGGTCGGCCGATGCTGCCCGCGTAACCTCGCAGTCGATGAACGCGCTCAACAACACCCATGGACCAACAAGCAGGCCGCCCGGCCGGTGCCGATCGCTGCTGCTGGCGCTGGTCGTGCTGGCCTTTTCGTCGGTGGCCGTTCCCAATCTGCTGCCGTCGGCCGCGGCGGACACCATCACCGTCGACCCGCCGACCGAGACCGTCAGCTCGCCGGCCACTGCCGACTGTCAGTACAAGACACGGCCGCCGGCCGCGGAGGACACCTCGGAGGCCGTGACCGCTGGCCAAAAGTCCCCGTCCCCGCTGCCGATTCCGGCGCACCCGGTCGGCGGGGATCCACTGGGCACCTGCGGATTTTCGTTGCCGCTCGGCGCACCGGCGCTGCCGTCCGACATCAGCGCCGCATCCTGGCTGATCGCCGATCTGGATACTTCAGATGTGTTGGCAGCCAAGGATGCCCATGGCCGCTTCCGGCCGGCCAGCACGCTCAAGCTGCTGACGATGAACGTGCTGCTGCGCAACCTGACGAACCCGAACCAGGTGGTGATCGGCACCGACCAGGACTCCAATCAGGAGGGGTCGCGGGTCGGCATCGGCGACGGCGGTAAATACACCGTTCGCCAGTTGATGACCTACCTGCTGCTCGGATCCGGCAACGACGTGGCCAATGCACTCGCGCGGGCCAACGGCGGCACGGCGAGGACTGTCGAGCAGATGAACTCGCGGGCCAAGGCGCTCGGCGCGCTGGACACCAGGGCAGCGACGGTGTCCGGTCTGGACGGGCCGGGGCAGATGACGTCGGCCTACGACCTGGCGCTGATCGCCCGGTCCGACATGTCGCTTCCCCCGTTCGCCGAGCTGACGGCGACCCAGTACGCCCAGGTGCCGGGGTTCGGCCCGTACAAGGGCTTCAGCATCGCTAACGAGAACAAACTGCTGACCGGCTATCCGGGCGCGCTCGGCGGCAAGACCGGATTCACCAACGACGCTGGCAACACCTATGTCGGACTGGCCGAGAAGAACGGCCGGCGGCTGGTCGTCACCATGTTGGATGGCAGCCAGCAGCCGCGCCCACAGTGGATGCAGGCCGCTTCCTTGCTGGACTGGGGTTTCGCCCTGCCGGATGGCAGCACGCCGGTCGGACGGCTGGTCTCCTCCGGCGCCCAGGCGACCGGAACGGCACCGACCCCGTCGATACCGCCGGCCACCCAAAGGTCGACGTTGACTCTTGGCGCCGGCTCGTCGTCCGCGGCGTTGCCGGTCACCGTCAGCTCGCCACCTACGGCCGCCGCGGCGCCGGTCACCCCGCCGGCGTCGGGTGGCAGCGGAGTGGTGATCTGGATCGTCATCGTGTTGCTGGTGGTGCTGGCCGCCTTCGCGGTGGTGATGGGCCTGCGGACCTCGGGTTCGCGCAGGTCCGGCCGTCACACCGGTTGACGCGGCCAGCTGGATGGCTAGCGCCGTCGGCGCCGCCCGCTGAGAAACCCGACGATTGCCCCAGCCCCGAGCAGCCCGGCGGCCCGATGCTTGCTCACCACGCTGTGTGCGACGACCGACGCACCAGGTATCTCTGGCAGCACGTCATCGTCTTCCTGGGTGCCGGTGGTGCCGATCCAGGCGGCGACGAACAGGATGAGCCTGGCCACCAGGTTGAAGAAGAACAGCAGCACGATCACCGAGCCGAAGGCCACCGCCGTCGGCGAGTGACTCAACTTCGATCCCAACAGGGTCACCGCCAGCTTCAGCACTTCGAACCCGACTGCTGCGATCACCGCACCCCTGAGCACCGCGCCCTTCGGCGGGGTGAAATCCGGAATCCGCATCATCCGGTAGAACCAGCCGAAGATGATCACATCCGCGGCGATGGCAAGCAGGAACGGCACCACCGAGAAGACCGGCCGCAGCCAGCCGATGTGGTCCAGGCCCAGCAGCTTCAGTACCTCGGACTGTGCGGCGCCGCCGACGGTGGTCAGCACCATCGAGACCAGCAGCGCCAGCCCGAGCCCGACCAGCGTGAGGAGATCTTTGCCCATCCGGAGATAGAACTTCTGTTTCTTCTCGGCCTGGGTCTTCTCGAACTGCGGGCGCCACTGAGACTGCACGGCGTCACGGACGTTGGCCATCCAGCCGATGCCGGAATAGCCGGCGATCACCAGCCCGATGATCCCGACAGCCGCACCGTGGGTGATGGCCTCGTCGATGGCCTTGGACAAGAATCCGCCCGGAACCTGTTGGTTCGCCTTGTCCCTGAGCTCATTGATGGTGTGTTGATTCAGTACCAACGCGGTGATGCCGAAAGCGGCCATCAGCACAGGAACCACCGCCAGGAACGAGAAATAGGTGATGGCCGCGCCGAATTGGTTCCCCAGCCGTTCGCCGAATCGGCTCCCGGCCCGAATCAGGTGCGCCACCCCCGGCCGGGCAGACAGCTTGGCCCAGAAAGACTTTGCCTTCCCGACCGTGGATTCGCCGGTCGGCGCCGCTGCGTCATTGCCACCTTCGGATTCAGCGGTGTCCGTGGCCGGATGGACCGGTTTGCCTGCTTCGGCATCGAGCATCCGGTCGCGGTAGGTGCCACCGGCCGCCATCAGGTCGTCGGCCGTTCGTGCTACACCAGTCATCGGACCTCCATCTTCGCTGCTGGAGCGCGCCGGCAGGTCAGCCGGCCAGGAACCCGACCCTGTCATACGCGACGACGACTGTCGCGTCGGCCACCTCACGCGCCTTGACCGCTCCGCTGGCCAGTACCCGATCCAGCTCCGCCGAATCAGCGAGGTAGCCATTCACCCTTTCCTGCAGCGGAGTGACGAAATCGGTGAAACTGTCGGCCAGGTCGCCCTTCAGGTCGCCGTAGCCCTTGCCCTGATAGGCGATCTCGAGGTCCGGGACAGACCGGTCGGTGAGGGCGCTGAGCAGCCCGAGCAGATTCGACACGCCCGGTTTGGTGGCTTCGTCGTAGCGGATCTCGCGTTCGGCGTCGGTGACGGCGCTGCGGATCTGCTTGACCGACGTCTTGATCGGCGCCAACAGATCGAGCGCTCCGCCGGGTGAGGACTTGCTCATTTTGGCCGTCGGCTCCTGCAGGTCGTAGATCTTCGCCGTCTCGCGCAGGATGTACGGCTCCGGAACGGTGAAGGTGTCGCCGAACCGAGAGTTGAAGCGCTGAGCCAGGTTTCGGGTGAGTTCCAGATGCTGACGCTGGTCCTCCCCCACCGGTACCTGGTCGGCCTGGTAGGCCAGAATGTCGGCGGCCTGCAGGATCGGGTAGGTGAAGAGCCCGACGCTGGTGCGGTCGTTTCCGGTCTTGGCCGACTTGTCCTTGAATTGCGTCATCCGGCCGGCTTCGCCGAACCCGGTCTGGCACTCCAGCACCCAGGTCAGCTGCGTGTGCGCCGGCACCTGCGACTGGACGAACAGCGTCGACCGTTCGGGGTCGATGCCGATGGCCAGCAACTGGGCGGCGGCCACCCTGGTGCGCTGGCGCAGCAGCTTCGGATCGGTCTCGACGGTGATGGCGTGCAGGTCGACGACGGTATAGAACGTCTCGTGCGTCTGCTGCAGCGCGACCCATTGCCGCAGCGCCCCCAGATAGTTGCCGACATGGAACGAGTCGGCGGTCGGCTGGATGCCGGAGAGCACCCTGGGGCGAGACACCGGTCCAGACATGCCGCCCATCTTCGCATTGCGCGCGTGGTCGCCCCGGCCGGGTATTGCGCCCGCTGCGGCGCCGTTGGTCGCCCAGCAGCAGCCGTCCAGGCGGTACGACACCTGAACGTTGCCCGCGGCTGGCCGGGGGAGGGCACGCCGACCTGCTGGGAGAGGCGATTGACGGAAAGACCGAGCGGCAGCTGCGAGTCGCACCTTGACTTCGCGGGTCTTCTGGTTGTTTAGACTCGCGGCCGGCGCTCAGGCGCTATCGCCGCTCTCCAGCCTCGTCCCTCGCCGGCTGCCGGCCTGGTCGCCGCTGGCAAGACTTGAATCTACCGCAATTGATACTTCCAATGAGCCAGCCTCGCCCGCCGCCGACCGGACCGGAGTACACGAGTGATCTTTCCAGACAGCCCCACCGCCGAACCGAGCGCCGATTGTCCCCGCAGCTACCTGGTGATCGACGACGCCGTCAAGGGTGCAGCCTTACCGATCGTCCGGCTGATCGGGGTGACGTCGGTCGGCGATGCGGCCGGCGCTGGTTTGGGGGGACTGGATTCTGTTGGTTTGCAGGCGATCTCAGGCGCGCGTCGCGGTTCGGCGTTGCTGGTCGAGCATTCCAGGTCGAACTTTTCCAGGCCGAGCTTGCGCGGACACCGGCTCGCGGTCGGCGCCACTGGCGGCGAAGCTGATGGCCACGAGCGGAATGTCGCCGGCCGATCATGGTCGACGGCGTTCCGGTTGCTGGAGATCGAGGTCGACGGTGCCGTGCTCTCACTCGTCGCCGATGATGCGCTGGCGCAGTTGGCCTTGCGCACCGAGGTGGAGGCGTTACCGGGTGGCGCTTTGCGGGCCAGACACGTCCTGACCAATACCGGTGGATCGCCGTACCTGTTGGAGGCACTCGAGGTCGCATTCCCGCTACCGGACACCTTCGGCGAGCTACTGGACTTCTCCGGCCGGCCCGAACGTGAACGCGTTCCACAGCGATTGCCCATGAGGGATGGGCTGTTTGCAGCCGAGAGTCGTTACGGCAGACCAGGTCTGGATGCGGCCAGCATTCTGGTCGCCGGCGAATCCGGGTTCGGCTTCAGCGCCGGCGCAGTCGTCGGGGTAACGCTAGCGGCTAGCGGGAACTCATCGCTGTCTGTGCAGCGAGACGGCGCCAATGCCCCCGTCATTTCGGCCGGGGAGCTGCTGCTGCCAGGAGAGGTGGTACTCACCGGTGGCGGGTCGTACACCATGCCGTGGGTGGTGATGGCCGCCTCGCCGCACGGCCTTGACGGACTGGCGTCCGCACTGCACAGCTGGCAACGGACGCTGCCTGCGCATCCTGTGGTGCAACCGGTGACGCTGAACGTCTGGGAGGCGGTGTATTTCCGTCATGAACTGTCGACGCTGACCCAGATCGCGGACCTGGCCGCACAGATCGGTATCGAACGATTCGTCCTGGACGACGGCTGGTTCCGTGGCCGGCGGGACGATCGTGCGGGTTTGGGCGACTGGTCGGTCGACGAGGCGGTGTGGCCGGACGGGCTGACACCGCTGATCGATCATGTCCATCGGGCTGACATGCAGTTCGGTTTGTGGTTCGAACCGGAGATGGTGAACCCTGACTCCGATCTGTACCGCGCGCATCCCGAGTGGATCCTGCAGACCCCCGACCGCACACCGGTTCTGCAGCGCAATCAGCTTGTCCTCGATCTCACCAACGACGCCGTCTGGACCTACCTGCGTGACAGCATCGACGCCATTCTCACCGATAACCCGATCGACTACGTCAAGTGGGACCATAACCGCGACCTTCTTGAGGCCGGCAGCAATGCCAACGGCGGCGCACCTGCGGCGCACCTGCAGTACCTGGCGTTCTACCGGTTGCTGGACGACCTGCGCCGGCGGCATCCCACCGTCGCCTGGGAATCCTGCGCGTCCGGGGGCGGGCGTATCGATCTCGGGGTGATCGAGCGCATTCAGCGGGTATGGACCTCGGACAACACCGATGCCCTTGCACGGCAACAGATCCAACGCTGGACAGCTCAGCTGGTCGCCCCCGAGTACCTGGGCGCGCATGTATCCGCACCACGCTCACATCAGACCGGACGGACGTTCAGCCTGGACTTCCGGGCCGCGACCGCTTTTTTCTACAGCTTCGGGATCGAGTGGGACATCACCGAAGCCAGCGAGGACGAGCTCGCCCGGCTGGCCGGCTGGTGCGCGCTGCACAAACAGCACAGAGGTTTGTTGCACTCCGGCCGAACCGTCAGGATGCAGACCAACGATCCGGTGGTGATTGCCAATGGGGTGATTTCCGCGGACCGCAGCGCGGCCATCGTGGCACACGTGCAATTGGACGAGTCCGCGCACAATCGCGGAGCAGTGATCCGCATACCGGGACTCGACAGGTCACGCAGCTACCGGCTGCATTGGCTGAGCGCGGTCGACAACGACCGGTTGTCGGGCGCAGATCCGCTGGATCCGGCCGGGCCGACCGGCGGGATTCCGGTCACCGGAGCAGCGCTGGCCGACGTCGGTGTCTGGTTTCCCCGCCGACGACCGGAGTCGATCCAACTCATCTCGATCAACTCCTGAGGTAGCGGTTCGTCGGCCGCATTTGCCTGATTCGAATTCATCCCAGTCATCCACCCGACGCGGGTTCGATCCGGGCGCAGCCCAGCGGCTCATCCAGCTACCAATACCGGATCTTTAGTTGCACCGCGTACCGGATCGAATCACCTCAACCGCAAGGGATCTACTCAAGACTCAGGCGAGCGAGCGCCCATCGGGCCAGCACCCACACAGTGACCATTTCGGTCAGCGACAGACCGCGCTCCACCAAGCCGACGATCGGCCACATCCCCGCCGGGTCGACCACGGACACCACTGTTTGGCCGGCGAGCACCACGAACCAGCCGCCTGCTATCAGCGATAGCCGATTCGCCCAGACTGGCCAACGGAACAACCCCAGGTCGACCCGCTTGATCCTGACCAGCATGGCGGTGCCTATCGGCAGGCTGAAAAATGCGAGCAGCGTCCAAGTCCAATGCACCCGGCCGGCAATGGTCGTGTCGGCGCCAAAGCCATGCTTGGGAAATAGCACCAGCCCCACCAGCCCGATGCACCACGTCGATAAGAACAACGCCGCCCACGATCGCAGCGGCAATATGTGTTGAAACACCAATGCAAAAATGACAGCGCCAGAACCGGCAGCCAGCGTCATCACCCCGGCATCAAACACCCAGCCATCGGTCAGCAAGGCGTACTCGCTGATGGTGCGCTGCAGCGGGTTCAACGCACTACTGGGTGGAATGACGTGCATGACGCCGATAGCCCCAACGGCAATTGCCACCGACCAGACACCAGCCAGCGCCAACCAGCGAGCGACCCTCGCCCCCGGCGGAGCCAGCTGGGCTGAACGGTCGCCCAGGGTCGGTAACAACGCAGAGCCGCCCTCAGACTGCTCAAGCACGGTGGTGCGCTCCTCGCTGCTGAAGGGAACCGCCAGCCGTGGACGGCGCGGGCCATGTCGGTTCACACCGGTCGACTGCTCTCAAGACACCTCAGGGCCTGATAGTAAGTGTGCACGAGCTGCCGACCGGCAACCGCAACACCCGTGGTCGACGATGTCGCCTTGGTTTTGACCGGGTCGATTCAGGCGGGTCGGTGGCCGGTCAGCCGATGCTGCAGAGCTTCAGCGTGGCCATCCCGAACGGCAGCGGCAGCGGATCGCGTCGCGGCACCATCCACGGCAGCGAGCACAATCCCAAGACGCCGAACGGGTCGGCGACTCGGTGCTGGCGATCCTCGGACTGGCAAGGCGCACACCACCTGGAACCCGGCATCGGGCCTCGGCCTGCCGGGTCTCACGGCGCTCGCCAAGAGTTTCGGCGGGCGGCACTGAGGGTCGGGTTCTGCTGTTTCGGATCAGATTTCAGATCGGGGGCGAAGTGAGCCCAACCGGGCCTTGAGGTTCGCGTCAAGGGTGCCCAGGAAATCTTCGGTTGTCTGCCACTGCTGATCCGGGGAGACCAGCAGCGCGAGGTCCTTGGTCATCTTGCCGCTCTCCACGGTCTTGATCACCACGTCCTCGAGGGTCTCGGCGAACGCGGTGACCTCCGGGGTGCCGTCCAACTTGCCGCGGTGCTTGAGGCCACCGGTCCAGGCGTAGATGGAGGCGATCGGGTTGGTCGAGGTCGGTTTGCCCTGCTGGTGCTGGCGGAAGTGCCGCGTCACCGTGCCATGCGCTGCCTCGGCTTCGACGGTCTTGCCGTCCGGCGTCATCAGCACCGACGTCATCAGGCCGAGAGAACCGAAGCCCTGGGCGACGGTGTCGGACTGCACGTCACCGTCGTAGTTCTTGCAGGCCCAGACATATCCACCCGCCCACTTCATCGCGGAGGCGACCATGTCGTCGATCAGCCGGTGCTCATACGTCAGCCCGTTGGCGTCGAACTCGGCCTTGAATTCGGCGTCGAAGACCGACTGGAAGATGTCCTTGAACGCGCCGTCGTAGGCCTTCAGGATGGTGTTCTTCGTCGACAGGTACACCGGATAGTTGCGCTGCAGGCCGTAGTTGAACGAGGCCCGCGCAAAGTCGGCGATCGAGTCGTTGAAGTTGAACATGCCCATCGCCACGCCGCCCGTTTCGGGGTACCTGGCGACCTCGAACTGCATCGGCTCGCTGTCGTCGTCGGGCTGGTAGCTGATGGTGACGGTGCCGGGACCTGGGACCTTGAAGTTCTGCGCCTTGTACTGGTCGGCATGGGCGTGCCGGCCGATGATGATCGGCTTGGTCCAGCCTGGCACCAGCCGCGGCACGTTGGAGATGATGATCGGCTCGCGGAAGATGACGCCGCCGAGGATGTTGCGGATGGTGCCGTTCGGCGACCTCCACATTTCTTTGAGGCCGAACTCCTCCACCCTGGCCTCGTCCGGGGTGATGGTGGCGCACTTGACGCCGACACCATGCTTGGCGATGGCGTTGGCCGCGTCGATGGTGATCTGGTCGTTCGTTGCGTCCCGGTTTTCGATGCCGAGGTCGTAGTAGTCCAGGTCGACGTCCAGGTACGGCAGGATCAGCTTGCCCTTGATGAACTGCCAGATGATGCGGGTCATCTCGTCGCCGTCGAGTTCGACGACGGTGCCGGTGACCTTTATCTTCTCCATGGGTGGTCGGGCCCCTCTCAGCTTCGAGACTTGGCGATGTTTGCAGTACGAGCGTACTGCCCGCGACAATGATGCCCGACGAGAGGAGTGCCAGTGCCGGCAGTGGAACCACAGATGGCGCATTCGACTGCCGATATCGTTCACGCCGCTCAGTGGGCGGCGTTGCGGGTCTGGGTCGATTCGGTCCCGCCGGCTGCTCGCCGGCAGCCCAGCGTGCTCGACGGTTGGACGGTGGACGATCTGTTGTCGCACCTGGCGAGGTCGGTGGACGCCATCGCCGCGCTGCGGCCGGCCGGCAGCGACCCAACCGCAGAACCGACCGGTGGCGAGGCGACTGGCGATCAGGACCCGACGCTGACGATCGCCGAGTACCTCGCCGGGTTCTCCGAGCGCGCCGAGGAGACCGCCGACACCACCAAGCGGGCAGCAGCGGCCTCCGCCGCCGATCGCGGCGGCGAACTGGACGCGGCGTTCGCACAGGCCCAGCGCACGCTGGCCGCACTCGGCCGCTCCGACCCGCTGGTACGCGCCAAGGGTGGGACCATCCGGCTGTCCGACTTCATGGAAACCCGCATCGTCGAGCTGGTGGTGCATGCCGCTGATCTGCACCGGTCGTTGCCCGATCTACTGTCGCCACCGCTCCTGCCGGCGGCCGTCGATCGGGTGGAAGCCGTTCTGCGGCAAGCGTTCCGGGAGCGGGCCGGGGTACCTGGCGACGACACCGACGTCGCCGCCATGGCTGCCGACGAGTTCATCCAGATGGCCAGCGGGCGGCTGCCAGCACCGATGCGATTGCCGGCCGCGGTTCGCTCGGAATTCCCGCTGTTCTGATCAGCAACGGCTGGCAACAGCGCCGCGCCCGTTGACCTGAAGCCAGGCTCTGTACCAGACCCAACCCGCGCCAAGAGTCCATCAGAACTTCCAGATCGTCAGCGCCTCGAAGGCAACGCCGAGCGTCAGCATGAAGGCGGCGTCGAACACCCGGCTGCGCACCGCGAGCACCCCGAGCGCGGCCTCCGGCAGCACGAGTCGCGCAGCGCCGCCGACCAGCGCCGAGAGCCCCAGCACCGCCACCCCACTGCGCCAGTGCGATGCCGCGACCAGCAGCAGCCCGGCCGCCGCGACCGCCAGCACCACCGCGATCGAGACGGCCCGCCGAACCGGGCTATCGGTCATCCGGCGGCCGGGTGTGTTGCGCTAGAGCCCGTTGTGGCTGACGCTGCCCCGCGTTCGGCCGCGGCGACCACGTTGCTGAGCAACATCGCCCTGGTCATCGGCCCGACCCCGCCAGGGTTCGGCGCGAACCAGCCGGCGACTTCGATCACGTCTGCCGCCACGTCGCCAAAGATCTTCGTCTTGCCGGACTTGGTCAGGCCCCCTTTGCTCACCCCGACGTCCAGGACGGCGGCACCCGGCTTGACCATGTCCGTGGTGATGATGCCGGCCACCCCGGCGGCCGCGACGACGATATCGGCCTGCCGAACCTGGCTGGCCAGGTCGCGAGTTCCGGTGTGGCACAAGGTGACTGTCGCGTTCTCGGAGCGCCTGGACAACAGCAGACCGAGCGGCCGGCCGACTGTGGTGCCCCGTCCGATGATCACCGCGTGGGCGCCGGCGATCGGTACTCCGAAGCGGCGCAGTAGTTCGATGATGCCGGCCGGCGTGCACGGCTCGGGTGCGGGTTCACCGAGCACCAACGATCCGAGATTGAACGGGTGTAGACCGTCGACGTCCTTGGCAGGGGCGACCCTGGTCAGAATCTGGAACTCGTCGAGGCCGGTCGGCTGCTGCACCAGGAACGCCGTGCAATCCGGGTCGGCGTTCAACTCGTCGACGACGGCATGTACTTCGTCCTGAGTACTGGAGGCTGGTAGCTCGCGCTGGATCGAGTTGATGCCGAGCTCGGCGCAGTCGGCGTGCTTCAGGCCGACGTAGATGTGGCTGCCGGGATCGTTCCCCACCAGCACGGTGCCCAGGCCGGGGACGATGCCCTTGGTCTTCAACGCCCGGACGCGGGTCTTGAGTTCGTCCTTGACCGTGCGCAGGGTGGCCTTGCCGTCAAGAACAGTCGCCCTCACGACTGCTGATCTTGCCATGTGGGTGGTACGCGCCGGTCAGCGATCAACGCTGACGGCTGACCCAATGTGGACAACCGATGGCACGGTCCGGCCACATCGGCGACACTGTTCGGCTCGAATGGCCGTAACGACCGTTGGGGGCAACAAGGGTGACGACCAGAACCCGAAGGACCGGCATCGCGCTGCTCACTGGAACTGCGCTGCTGCTGGCCGGTTGCAGCGGCCAGCAGCAGGCCGCTCCCACCACCGACGAACTGGCCACTGTCAACACTGTCGGGACTGCCATTTCCAGCACCGCCATTTCGCCGCAGCCCTCCGCGACGACACCGCTGCCGGGGCCAACTCCCGCGCGAGTGTCGGGCACCGGTCAGGTATCTGGCTCCGGAGCCAACCCGTCTGGGCCGGGTTCCCCTTCGGTCGCAGCGTCGACAGTGACGGTCAGCTCGACCGTGAACTCACGGTCGCCCCGTTCGCTGCCCAGCAACACCGTCACGACCAATTCACCCGCATCAACAGCCTCGCTGCCGGCCACCAACCAGTTGACCTCAGGGACGCATTCGTCAACGTCGGGTTCCACTGGCACACCTGCTCCGACATCCGCGCCCGATCCTTCGATCTCCGCGCGGGAGGCCGCCGACCGCAAGGCTGTGGAGAAGGGCTGGGTCGATTGGTGGGCGGTGAACAACAAGCTGGCTTCAACACCGAGGGATCGACGACTTGCCATCATCAGGACCGTCGCGGTCGAGCCGATGATCACGGGGATGCTCAAGGGAGCCAACTATTCGGACCAACAAGATACCGAAAACTACGGCGAAGTAGACCACGCATTCTATTGGGGGCCGCCAGTCGACGGCCAGACCCTCGCTCAAGTCGGAGACTGCATCGATGAGTCGCACTTTGGGGTAAGAGATCGGAAGACAGAGAAGGTTGAATCAGTCGGAATACCACTGACAAGCAGTGACAACCTATCGATGCGTACTGACAACCACCTGTCAGTAACCGCGGCACCGTGTGACCGATGCTGCCCGCATCTCACCTTGACACGCAGGGCCTGCGCGGTGCGCCATCTCCTCGGTGGGGTTGCAGAATGTGATGGTGCGTTCCAACGAGGGTCCTCATCCGGCTACCAACTCTGGGCCAGTCGACGAACAACGTGCAGCGGGTTCGGACCCTGCCGAACCCGAATCGTCGGCGGCTGAGCCCGCCGCGCCAGCACCGGATTCAGTCGCGCAGGTGCAGACGCAGTTGCGGCGATTGGAGCATCTGCTCGATCCGCAGCACCGCTTCGCCACTGCCTCGGGCGAACTGCTGCACCCGGCGTGGCGGCGCCCTACCCTCGCGGAACCACGGTGGCCGGTCGCGATGGCCACCGCCGCGGCGGTGGCATTGCAGGTGGCATTGCCAGACCGGTTCAACCTGGCGTCCAGGTTCCTCCTGCCGGCCATCGAAGCCATCATGCTGATCACGCTTGTCGCGTTGAATCCCCGTCGGATCGACCGGGCCTCCCGGCCGCTGCGATTCCTGGGGTTGACGTTGATCGCGGTCGCCAGTCTGGCCAACGCTTATTCGGCGGTATCGCTGATCATCGGATTGGTCAACGGTAGCGAAGGTAAAACCGCGGGACCGCTGCTGTCCACCGGGGCAGCGGTGTACCTGACGAACATCCTCATCTTCGCGTTGTGGTTCTGGGAGCTGGACCGTGGAGGTCCGGCATCGCGGGCCGCGGCGATCAACAACGACCCGGACTTCCTGTTCCCGCAGATGGTCACGCCGCAGATCGCCGACCCTGGATGGGAACCCCGCTTCGCCGACTACCTATATGTGTCGTTCACCAACGCCACAGCTTTCAGCCCCACCGACACCATGCCGCTCACCCGTTGGGCGAAAATGATCATGCTGCTGCAGTCGGCTGTGTCCCTGGTCACGGTCGCGCTGGTCATTGCCAGGGCCGTGAACATCCTGAAATGAGCCAGCGTCAGGGTCACCGCCTCGTCGAGAGGTTCGGTGCGGCTTCTACCTGCTCGCAGCGATGGTCATGGTCATCGTCCGCATCGTTCAACTCGCCCTCGGCCTAACGTGCCCATCGGCAGACACGTCCCCGGCCCAGCTCTTGACCCTGAGCGGGCAGCCGAGCCGGGTCGACGTTTGTCATCGCCGGTTTGTCAGCGCGGGCGGACGATGTAGCCTGTATAGCCGCCGCCGTTGCGTAGCGAAACGAGACCGGGCACGTTGTGAATGGATCCGTAGGTTTGGATCGCGTAATTCAGGCCGGCGTACAGGTTAGCGGCCGGATCGTAGAGATTGTTGGCCAGACTGGCGGAGCGGTATTGGTCGAAGGTGGGTCGGATGACTTGGATGAGGCCTTCGGAAGGGTGACCTGCCTGGGCGTTGCTGTCGTACAAGTTGATGGCGTTGGGGTCGCCACTGGATTCGTTGAGGATGATGATGTTGACGTCATCAAGATTACCGGCGCCTTGCTGCAGTGATGTCAACACGCACAGCGTGATCGGGTTCCATCTGGTGACGGCCGTTCCGTTCGGGTCGGATGGGACATTGTCGCAGGATTGAGGGGCCGGCGTCCGGTTGGCGTCGAGGAACACGCCGACGATATCGGCGATAACATCGACAGCGCCGCTGCTGCCATTGGCTAACACCACCTTGCCGTCTGCGCCGACCGGTACCACCACCAGATTGGCTACGGTCTGACCGGGCACAAATTGGAGGTTAGATGTCTGCGGCTGGCGCTGGCCGGACGGATAGGCGGCCATCCAACCGGTTCCTCTGGCGTTGGTGACCGTCACGTTCAGGGCTATCGCCGATATGCCCCTGCCCAGGATGCCACCGGCGCTGGTCACCTGCAGGGCCAGCGCATCGTTTCTCGACACCGGCGAACGCGCCGCGCCCAGCCCCGATCGGGTATCCAACAACCTGGTCGGCGACAACTCCTGGAAGGCACCCTTTACCGTCGGCGCCCCGGCCAGGTAGTAGCCCGCCACGTCGGCCACCACGTGAACGGTCCCGCCACTGCCATTGAAAACTTGGATTCGGCCGTCCGACGCAACCGGAACGACGACCAGATTGGGCACGGTTTGGCCGGCCCGAAAATTCAGATTTGATCCGGCAGGTCGTACCTTGCCATCCGGATACATCGTCAGATATCCGGCCGCCGTCGGCGCGGTGGCCGTCACATTCAGTACCACCGCCGACACCCCGGATGCGGGTACACCGCTACGACCGAAAACCTGCAATGCCAACACGCCACTGCTTGCCAGCGGACGGGCAACGGCGTCCAGCCCGGATCGGGTGTCCAACAACCGCGTCGGTGCCACCGGGCGAAAAGTCCCCGCCACCGACGGGACGCCCGCCGTGTAGTAGCCCGCCACGTCGACCACCAATTGCACGGTGCCGCGACTGCCGTTGAACAACTGAACTCGTCCATCCGCAGCCACCGGGACCACCGCCGAGTTCGCCACCGTCTGACCGGGCGCAAAGTTGAGGTTTGACACAGTGGGACGCGGGCCACTATGCGGATACACCGTTGTGAAGCCAGCCGTGGCCGGGGCGGTGACCGTTACAGTCAGCGCCACCGCCGACACACCCGTCTCCGCTACCCCACCGCGACCGGTGACCTGCAGCACCAAAGATCCATTGCCAGCCACCGGCCTCGCAGGCGCGCCCCACCCCGACCGGGTGTCCAACAACCGCGCCGGCGTCAAGGCCCGAAAAGTCCCAGCCGCCGGCACCGCTGCCGACGCCATCGCCCGGGCGCCTTCGGGCGCCAGTCCGCCGGCCGGCTGGGCCCAGACCACCGGCGTCAAACTCCCGAACCCGGTTACCACCACTGCCAACACAGACAACGCAGACAACCAATGAACGTGTCGCATCTTGGTCCCAACAATCCATCTACGACAGCGCCCACCACGCTACCCACCCACGGTCGGTCCGCAGATCGCGGACACACAAGACGGTGCTCGCCTGCTTAGACAACCTCTTGCCTGGGCTGCGCGCATCCCCTGAACGACTACACTTCGTGTCCACTCGACTACCGAGAGTAACCTTGAGGAGTGGTGACACTCGGTCCCACTGCCGCAGGCGTCTCAGTCCGGCTGCTCCGGCGGCGCGAGGACAAGGCCGTGCGCGCCGGCGAACAGCAGCGCCTGGTCGACGTCGATGATCGCCTCGGCCAGGCGGCCGCTCACCCACAGGCCGGCGTCGGTCTTCGCGCCGCGCAGGTCGGCCTTGCGCAGATCCGTGTTGCCGGTGCGAGCGCCGGTGAGGTCGGCACCGCTGAGATGGCAGCCGGCCAGGTTAGCACCGGTCAGGTTCGCCTCCCGCAGCCGCAGACCGGACAGATCGGTGCCGGCCAGCTTCTCACCGGCGAACGAAGACAGCGTCAGGTCGCAGTCGTGCAGCGTGATGGGGACGATCCGGCAATCTGTGAAGCTGGAGCCGGTCAGCCGGCAGCCGGTGAGAGTTGCTCCGTGCCAAGAGGTTTTATCAAAGGTGCAGCCGATGAAGCTACTCGCGGTGTGCTCGGATCCGTACAGCTCGGCACTGGTGAACACGCATTCGGAAAACGTCGCCTTCTTGGTCTGCACACCAGCCAGTGTTGCGCCGGAGAAATCGCAGCGGCTGAAAGTGACCCCGGTGATGTGCTGGTCGCGCAGATCAACCTCGACGAAATCCTCTGCGTCATAAGACGTCTGGGTCAGTTCCATGCCGGCCCCTCAGTGGAAGAAGTGCCTGGTGCCGGTGAAATACATCGTCACCCCTGCCGCCTTGGCGGCCTCGACGGTCAACGAGTCGCGCACCGAACCGCCCGGCTGCACCACCGCGCGAATGCCGGCGTCGAAGAGCACCTGTGGTCCGTCCGCGAATGGGAAGTAGGCATCGGAGGCAGCCACCGATCCGGGCGCCCTGAGACCGGCCCGCTCCACCGCCAGTCGGCAGGAGTCCACCCTGTTCACCTGGCCCATGCCGATCCCGACGCTGGCCGCATCCTTGGCCAAAAGGATGGCATTGGACTTCACCGACCGGCAGGCCTTCCAGGCAAATTCCAGGTCCGCCAACGTCTTCTCGTCCGCCGGCTCACCGCACGCCAGCGTCCAGCTGGCCGGGTCGTCGCCCGGCGCGTCGATGTTGTCGCGCAGCTGAACCAGGATTCCACCGGAGATCGCCCGGAACTCCCACGGATCCGGCTTTGCGGCTGCCGGCATCCGCAGCAACCGCAGGTTCTGTCGCCAACCCTTCGGGGGGCTGTTGGTGAGCACCGCGAGTGCGTTGTCGTCGAAATCCGGAGCCAGCACCACTTCGGTGAACACATCGGAGATCTGCTCGGCCAGCTTCACCGTCACCGTTCGATTCACCGCGATCACCCCGCCGAACGCCGACACCGGGTCGCAGGCCAATGCCTTGGCGTGCGCGTCGGCAACCTGCGCGTCGTCACCACCCGGCACCACCGCCACCCCGCACGGGTTGGCGTGCTTCATGATCGCCACCGCCGGGTCGTGGAAATCGGTGACGACCCGCCACGCCGCGTCCACATCGACGTAGTTGTTGTAGCTCATTTCCTTGCCGTGCAACTGTTCCGCGGTCGCCAAACCGGGGCGCCAGTGCTGGTACAGCGCTGCCCGCTGGTGCGGGTTCTCTCCGTATCGCAGCGTCTGCTCGCGCTCCCAGCTGGCGCCGGTCCAGGCCGGGAATCCCGCTGGGTCCGGGCTGAGCACCGTTCCCATCCACGACGCGACGGCGACATCGTAGGAGGCGGTGTGCGCGAAGGCCTTGCGGGCCAACTCTTTCCGCGCGCCGAGGGTGAACCCGCCGGCATCAAGGGCGGCGATTACCGAGGTGTAGTCGGCCGGGTCGACGACGACGGCGACGCTCGGATGGTTCTTCGCCGCCGACCGCACCATGGCGGGGCCGCCGATGTCGATCTGCTCGACGCACTCGTCGGGCGTTGCGCCCGATGCCACCGTCTGCCGGAACGGATACAGGTTGGAGATCAACAGCTCGAAAGGCTCGATGCCCAGCTCGTCGATGGTGCTCAAGTGCTCGGGAACTCGGGAGTCGGCCAGCAGCCCGGCATGGATGTTCGGGTGTAGCGTCTTCACCCGGCCGCCGAGGATCTCGGCGAATCCCGTCACCTCATCGACACCGGTGACGGGAACACCGGTCGCCGCGATCTGCGCCGCCGTGGAACCGGTCGACACGAGTTGGACGCCGGCAGCATGCAGCGCCGCTGCCAGCTCGGGCAGCCCCTCCTTGTCGTACACCGACACCAGCGCCCTGCGGATTCCTCGCCTGCCGTCGTCGTCCGCAGCAGACGACTGCTGTCCTGCAATGGAGTCGGTCATGGGATCGATACCTTTCTGCCGGTGATCGTCCAGCCCTCGCGGGCCAACCGGCCGACCTGGTCCACCAGTTGCCGACGCTCGGCGACCTTGATGCGTTCGGTGAGCGTGTCGACGTCGTCGCCGTCCTGCACCGGGACGACGACCTGGGCCAGGATCGGCCCCGAATCGACCCCGTCGTCAACGAAGAACAACGTCGCTCCGCTGACCTTGACGCCGTAGGCCAGCGCCGCTGCCGGGCCGTGGATACCCGGGAACGACGGCAGCAGCGCATTGTGGGTGTTCAGGTAGCGGCCGACGAACGTGCGCAGGAAGGTCGGACCGACCAACTTGAGGAAGCCGGCGGACACCACCAGATCCGGGGATTGTGCCGCAACCTGACCGGTGAGCGCCCCGTCCCAGCCGGCGCGGTCGGGATAGCTCTTGACCGATTCGACGAAGGTGGGGATGCCGGCAGCGGCAGCCAGCTGCAGGCCACCGGCGGACGCCCTGTCGGCTCCGACCGCAACCACCTGGGCGCCGAACGCCGGATCCTGCTGCGCCTCGATCAGCGCCCGAAGATTGGATCCGCCGCCGGAGATCAGCACTACGACGCGGAATGCGCCAGGGCTGTTGAGGTGAAATTCGGGCACGCGGTGTCTCTCGTCTCGGTCTGGCACTGCGGGCGATGGGCAGCATCGCGACGCGGCCAGCCTAGTGAGGCGCCGTCGCGTCGTCGGCGGGCGGGTCCGGCTCCGGAGCGAGGTGGGGCGCTGCCCCGTCGGCGGCCACGCCCGGCTGAGCGTCGAGATCGGGGACCGCCTCGGTGTCCGCCGACGGTTCGACAACCGGGTCCGGGTGCCCCGTGGTCTCGGCTTCAACGTGCTGAGCTGCCCAGGTTTCCACCGAAGGGCCGACCTTGGACTCCACCGGCGGATGGTCCTGCTGACGTTCGGCCGCCCACTCGTCTGCGGCATCCGGTTGATGCGAATCCTGGAAAGGGGACGCCAGCAGCGGTGATCGGGGCTCTGTCGGGTCATTTTCGGCCGCTGGCGGCCCTTTTTCAGGATCTCCCGGATCTGCCACTGGGTCGGGATCTACCATCAGGCCAGGATCTACCGCCGGGTCAGAATCCGACACGGTCTGGGGAGCTGGAGCGACTGTCCGCGGAACGCTGCTCCAGCCCGCAACAGCGGCGATCGTGCCGCCGATGGCAGCCAATCCGCCGAACACCACCAGCCCGACCCAGAGCGGCACTCCAAAATGCGCCCACGGGCTGCCCTGGACTCCCCCGCCGGCGACGGCCGCCAACACGGTAGTGCCGACTCCGGCAACAGCGGCCGCCGTCAGGGCAGCCAGCACCCGATCGCGCCGAACCAGCAATCCACGGACGGCGACCAGGCCGATCACCGCGGCGGCAGCGAGTGGGAAGACCGCCAGCAGCAGCCCGATCGGTGACAGCCCACCGGATGCGGGCACCGCTGCCAGCAGCGGCAACCCGGGCAGGTCGATACCGGTGGTGCCGAGCGGCGAATACGTTCCTGCGCCGATCTGGAACCCGGTGCCGGTTGAGTAGCCCGCCCCCGCTATCACGGCGTTGGGCAGATACGACAGACCGAGCAGCACCATCCCGACGCCGTCGCCCACCGACGGCGCGGTAATCGACGACAGGTCGATGGCGGTCCCGAAGGACAGCGCGAGGCCAGCCACCACGCCGATGCCGCCGCCGGCCAGGATCAGCAGCAGGCCGGCCCCGCCGGAGCGCAGCCCGACCTGCAGCCAGGCCGGCGCCAGCGCACGCCAGCGATCTCGGCTCAGCCGGCCGCGCAGCAGCACACCGGAGATGGCAGCGACGATGCCGAGCAGCACCGGCGCCCAGCCGCGGCCCACGTTCTCCGCACCGGCGGGTGCCAGTGACGACACCACTGCCGTCACCACGGCGCCGTAGATCAGCCCCACCAGGACCGCGCCGGACAGCTCAGCCGGCAGCGTCACTCCCGGCCGCCGGCCGGCGTTGGCGGCCGATGCCACGGTGCCGAAACACACCGCCGTCAGCAACAGCGGCGGCGCGGTGATGGTGATGCCGCCGATCGACGGCGGCAGGAAGTTGGCCGCACCGAGGGCAGCGATCGCGCCGCGCAGCACCGTGCCAGGCGACCCGCTGGACGGGGTGACGGCCCACACCAGCACCCCGATGCCGCAGGCCAACACCACCCCGGCGACAGCGGCGGCGAGCGCCCGCAGCACACCGCCGGCCAGATGCCTGGACGCCGATCGGGCGTTCGACTCCTGGGATTGGGATCCACCGCGGCGCACCGATCGGGTCGATGAACCTGATGCGGAGGTGGAAGCCGGTGCCATATCCGCCACCCTCACATGTCATGGCGGCCAACCGGAACCGCACACGCC
This sequence comes from Actinomycetota bacterium, assembly GCA_030853385.1. Classification (GTDB taxonomy): domain Bacteria; phylum Actinomycetota; class Actinomycetes; order Mycobacteriales; family Nakamurellaceae; genus Nakamurella. The sequence goes on from JALYVF010000144.1 coordinate 26,149, forward strand.
GTTGGTCAACGAAGGGCGCGTCCCCCGTTGGGAAACGCGCCCTTCGCCTGCTGTGCAGATGCGTTAGAAACGAACCTGCTGAGTGACATCCGGGTTGTCGTCCGGGTTGTCGTCCGGATTGTCGTCTGGATGGTGGCTATCGCCTGCCTTGGACAGGTTCGGCAGGGCGCTGCCGGCTGCCGGGGTCGAACCAGCTGCGTCCGCCGAGGGCGAGGCGTCGGCGTCATCTGCCGTGCTGCTACCCCCGTAGGACGGGGTTGCCGGCGGCGCGTAGCTGCCGGTACCGGTCGGGATCGAGGACGCCGGCACGATCGTGGTCGCTCCTACGTCCTCCGAGTCGGCGTCAGAACCAATCGACTCACCGGCAGGCGCATCGCCGTAACCAGAACCGTAGCCGCCGGTCGCGCCGTAGCCACCGGCTGCAGCTGGCTGGCCATAGGAACCAGCACCGCTCTGCGGTCCCTGCTGGCCGAACGACGGCGCCTGGAACCCACCGCCCTGGCTGGGCTGGCCGAACTGCGAAGGGCCGCCCTGTCCGCCGGGACCGAACGGACCGGGTCCGCCAGGTCCGCCCTGTGGCCCGCCCGGCCCGTAGCCGCCCTGGCCGACCTGCGCGCCGAAGGCCTGCGTGCTGAGCTGCACCGAGCCGTCAGCGGAGGCCTTGATCACGCCAGCATCGAACAGCCACAGCACTACGGCGGCGACCGCCTGGAAGAAGCCGACGATCAGCAACAGGATGATGCCGATCCCCTTGCTCGTAGTGCCGCCAAAGACGTCCATCACCAGCGCGAACAACGCGCCGAGGAACGCCACCACCGAGATGACGGCAACCGCGAACGATGCCTTCTGCCCCTTGGGCAGCAACGGCCCGAGGGCCAGCAGCCCGGCGATCAGGAACGCCAACGGCAGGTAGCCGGCCCCGCCGCCGTAGATGGAGATGGAGGGGGAACCATCGCCAGCTGAAAAGAACGGCAGGAAACCCCAGATGAAGTTGAGGATCGCGAGGACGCCGACGACCAGCGGCAGGATCTTCCCGAGGTCCATCGGCTTGCGCGGCGCGGACGGAACCTGCGGTCCGCCGAAGCCCGGCCCGCCCTGACCAGGGTGTCCACCGGGACCACCTGGGCCCTGGGGACCGCCAGATCCCTGTGGACCGCCGGGGCCTTGCGGGCCGCCGAAGCCTGGTCCCGCCGGGCCACCTGGGCCACCGGGACCTGGACCCCACTGCTGCTGTCCCTGGCCAGGCTGTCCGCCGTAGGGACCAGGAGCCCCCTGGGGCGCACCGCCTTGTTGGGAGCCGTACGGAGCACTCATGACGTACCTACCTCACTTGGGGTGTCTTGATCGTTGCTCTGTCACTTGCTGCTACCCGCTTGGGTAACTTACCGCCTCGGCCTGTCCAGGGTGCGAACACCGGCCATCCCGCGGCGATCCCGGCCGAAAACGAACGTGCCGGTCACCCGAGGTGACCGGCCCGTTTCGCAATCGGATTCACTGCGGCTGAGTAGCCCTCAGCCGAGAACCTCGCGCAGCAGTCCGGCGGTTTCGGACGGCGTCTTGCCGACCTTGACACCCGCTGCCTCCAGCGCTTCCTTCTTGCCCTGTGCGGTGCCGGCGGAACCGGACACGATGGCGCCGGCGTGGCCCATCGTCTTGCCCTCGGGGGCGGTGAACCCCGCGACGTAGCCGACCACCGGCTTCGTCACGTGGTCTTTGATATACGCAGCCGCCCGCTCCTCGGCGTCGCCGCCGATCTCGCCGATCATCACGATCGCCTTGGTCTCCGGGTCGGCCTCGAAGGCCTCCAGCGCGTCGATGTGGGTGGTGCCGATCACCGGGTCGCCGCCGATGCCGATGGCCGTGGAGAAGCCGAGATCACGCAGCTCGTACATCATCTGGTAGGTGAGCGTGCCGGACTTGGACACCAGCCCGACCGGCCCTTTGCCGGTGATGGTGGCCGGGGTGATGCCGACCAGCGACTCGCCAGGGGTGATGATCCCAGGACAGTTCGGCCCGATGATCCTGGTCTTGTTGCCCTTCTGCTGGGCGTAGTCCCAGAACCAGGCCGAGTCCTGCACCGGGACGCCCTCGGTGATGATCACCAGCAGCGGGATTTCGGCGTCGATGGCCTCGACCACCGCGTCCTTGGTGAACTGGGCAGGCACGAAGATGATCGAGACATCGGCCCCGGTCATCTCGATGGCCTCGGCAACCGTGCCGAACACCGGCAGCTCGACGCCTTCATGGGTGACGGTCTGGCCTGCCTTACGGGCGTTGACGCCACCGACGACCTTGGTGCCGGCCTTGAGCATCAGCGGCGTGTGCTTGGAGCCCTCGCCGCCGGTGATGCCCTGCACGATGACCTTGGAATCCTTGTTCAGAAAGATCGACATGAGTGCGGACTCCCCTTACTTCGCGGCCGCGTTGGCGAGCGCGGCAGCCTTATCGGCGCCGTCGTCCATGGTGTCGGCGAGCGTGACGAGCGGATGGTTGGCAGCGGCCAGGATGCGCCGGCCTTCGTCGACGTTGTTGCCGTCCAGCCGGACGACGAGAGGCTTATTAGCCTCGGAGCCCAGCATCTCCAGCGCCTTGACAATCCCGTTGGCCACCGCGTCACACGCGGTGATGCCGCCGAAGACGTTGACGAAGACACTCTTGACGTCCGGGTCGGAAAGGATGATGTCCAGCCCGTTGGCCATTACCTCGGCGCTGGCGCCGCCGCCGATGTCCAGGAAGTTGGCCGGCTTGACGTTGCCGTGCTTCTCGCCGGCGTAGGCGACGACATCAAGGGTGGACATCACCAGGCCGGCGCCGTTGCCGATGATGCCGACCTCGCCGTCCAGCTTGACGTAGTTGAGGTTCTTCTCCTTGGCCTTGAGCTCCAGCGGGTTCTCCGCGGAGTTGTCGACCAGCTTTTCGTGATCGGGGTGCCGGAATAACGCGTTGTCGTCGAGGGATACCTTGCCGTCCAGCGCGACGACCTTGCCGTCACCGTCCTTGACCAGCGGGTTCACCTCGACCAGGGTGGCATCCTCGGCGACGAAGGTCTTCCACAGGCTCTGCAGCACCTCGATCACCTGGTCGCGGACCTCTGCCGGGAACTTGCCGGCATCGGCGATCTCGGCCGCCTTCGCGGCATCGACGCCGGCGATGGCGTCAACCGGAATCTTGGCGAGGGCGTCCGGCCGCTCCACTGCCAGCTGCTCGATCTCCATGCCGCCGTCGCGGGTGGCCATCGCCAGATAGCTGCGGTTGGACCTGTCGAGCAGGAACGAGGCGTAGTACTCCTCGGCGATCTCGCTGGCCGGGGTAATGAGGATCTGCCTGGTGATCAGGCCCTTGATGTCCAAACCGAGAATGTTGCCGGCGTGGGTGCGAACGTCGTCGATGGTGGCGGCAAACTTGACTCCACCGGCCTTGCCGCGGCCGCCGATCTTGACCTGCGACTTCACCATCACCGGCAATCCGAGTGACTCGGCAGCATCCACAGCGTCGTTAGTAGTAGTGACGACGATGCCTGCGGGCGCCGGCACACCGTGTGCGGTGAACAGCTCCTTGGCCTGATATTCGTAAAGGTCCACGTTGGGGTATCTCCCGGGTCTGAGTCGGGTGTGCGATCGGCCGGTTCGGCGCGAGCGCACTGTCCCGCATGAGACCGCGGATCCGGACGCGCCATTGACCGTCGAGTCACCCTAACGAGCAGCCGTACACCGGGACGAATCGGTGGCCGGTGAGAATCCCCACCTCTGCGTGCTCAGTGCTTCTGCATCGCCTTGCGGGCGTTCTCGCGCATGTCCTGGATGGCCTTGTCGACCGTGCCGAGCGCTGTGTGGCAGCCCTTGAGGATGTCCTGAACGGTGGTGGCGCCCTTCGACCATTCCGTATGGACCATCTTGTAGGCGTCGCTCTCGGTGCCTTGCCACTGGCTGAGCACGAAGTTGACGAACCCGTCGAGGTCGACCAGCGACGTCTCCAGGGCGCCGATCACGGTCGCGATGCCGGCCTCACTGCCGGTCGCAATGTCGTGATCGAATCCGAGCGCGCCGGCCGCCGACGCATTCCCGGTGCCACCGCCGCCGTCTGTTCTGCTCAGCATGTCCGCTGCCCTCCTGGTCGCCAGATCGGTCCGGCCGGCGGGGCGCCTTCGCACCCATCCGACTCGGTTACGACGCTAGCTCCATCCAACTGGTTCCGGAGGGTTTTCCACATGGGCAGACCTGCCCATGTGGACAACTTTGGCCGCGAGTTCAGCGGCGCCGGGCCTGGGGCTTCTTTCCGGCACCCTTGTCTGGTGCCTTCTTGCCGACCGGTCGCTGGGCTGCCGCCGGAGCGCCGGCCGGCTTGGCCTTCGCGCTGATCGACGACTGACGACGCCCGCTGGATAACGACGCCACCGGACGCTGCGGCTCGGCCGAGGCGACCCGATTGGCCAGCAGCAACGCCGCCACCGCGGCGGCGACCAGCAGCACGGCGAGTACCCAGCCGGCCACCATCCCCGCCGATGCCCGATATCCGGGTGACGCCGTGGTCGCGGCCGGAACGAACGTTCGGAACGCGACCGCCGCCGCCGCCGCCAGGAACGCCCCGAAGGCGACCTCGCCATAGCGGGTGACCGCAGCCACCACCACCGCGATCACCACCGCAAGCAACACCGCCCAGACACCCCAGACGTCGTTCCCCGACAGCGAAAACAGTGCCGCGGAGCGACCGGTCGTGGTGCGGTAGACCGGGAACGCCAACCCGACCAATGACGCCACCACCAGCACACCGCCGATCGCCCACCGGCTGCGCCTGCTGGAGTCGGCACCGTCGTCGTCGACGATGGTGCCGTCCTCGTGTTGCTCGCCGGACGATGCGATGCCCGACACCACTGCGGCGGCAATGGCCAGCACCGCGCCGACGACACCGAGCCAGAGACCCTGCCCGGCCGTCCAGTCCGCCACGTCGGCGGAGCTGATCAGCGAACCGGGACCGGCAATGGCATTTGCTTGTTGAGCGCCGGCGGCAAACTGACCAAGGGCCAGCACCGGCGCAGCGAGAGCCCAGACCGCTGCGGCCCAACCGACGATCAGCGCTCCCCTGCCGAACTTGCCGATCGGCGAGCGGCCGGCGAGCGCGGCAGCGGCAACGACGATCAGCAGGATGCCGGCGAGTAGGAATGCCCGCGACATCGAGCTTTCCGTTCGAAAACCATTGGCGCCCAACGGTTCCCGGCGACCGTTGAGCAGTAGCAACGGAACCAGCGAGGCGACGATCAGCAACACCGCCGCCAGCAGCCCCAGTATCGACGCCGCCACCGACAGTGCCCGCACCCGTGCCGGGGCATCGTCTCGGGCGGCCGTCGCTGCCCGCTCGGCGGCGCGGTGATCGGCAGCGCTGTAGCCGTCGCCGGCAGCGCCAGCAGCGCCTTCTTGACTGCGCCAGCGGACCCTGGTCAGCAGACCGGCCAGCAGCAGCAGCACAGCGCCGACCAGTACCCCTGTCGGTGCCGCCGTCAGCTCGACGGGGGCAGCGCTCCAGCCGACGACGAGTGCGATGAGCGCCGGCACCGCCGCCACCGCGGCGACCCCACCGAGCAGCGCCATCGCCAGGATGCGCGGCAACGTGCCGGCCACGATCAACGCACCGATGCCGATCACGGCCAACAGGAACGGAGCGATGAAGGACCCGGCATCGGTGCCAGGCACCGACAGTCTGGCGTCGATGTAGCCGCCCGCATAGGGAATCTGGGCGGCGGCGAATCCAAGAATCGCCACCGCGACGAAGCCGACAGCCAGCATCCGAACATTGCGGGCAGGAGCCAGCATCGCCACGTCGTCCAGTCGCTGATCTGGTCCGAGTTGGTCGTCTGGTCCGATGAGTAGCTCGCCCCACTCCCGCATTTCCTTGGCCAGCAGTCGAGCCGCCGCCACACCGACGGCCACCATCAGCAGATCGGCAATCAGCAGCACCACGGCGCCGCCGCCAGCTCCGATCGGGTAAGCCCGCCCGCTCAGCGGGTAGAACAGTTCCGGGCGAGCCACCGACTCCGGTTGCACCAACACCGAGAAGTCGGCTATCACCCGGGCCACCCCGGCAATGCCGGCCCCGGCCGCGACGGCAAGACCGGCCCGCTGGCTCAGCAGCGTGAACCCGGCCGCGACCACCCCCGGCAGCAATGCGACCCAGGCGGCGCCGGTGACGCCGGCCAAGGTGCCGGCGACGTCAGGATTCGCGACGCCCATCGCGGCGGCAAGGGCGATGCCAGAACCGGCGACCAGCAGCAGCCCGGCGAGCAGCCATCCGGAGAGCGCAGACCGGCCGGCAGCAGGGGTGGACACACAGCGACGGTAGCAATGCTCGCGTCGGCTACCGTCGATTGCGCCACCAGTGCTGGAGCGCGCCCATGCTCGGCGGCCCGACCGAATCGCGCAAGGACCCGATGACGCTGTGATCACCGCATTCGCATTGACGATCGTGGGTCTCGGCATCGCCATCGGCTGCTGGGCCGGCGTTCAGGCCTACCTGCGAAGGCCGGCGAATGCACCGCAGTTGGTGGCGTCGATAGCGCTCGAGGTCGCCGCCTTGGTGCAGTCGGCGATCCTCTGGATCCGGTTGTCCAACACACCCGTCGTCGAACCGGTGACGCTGATCGCCTACTCGATCGGCATCCTCGCCCCGATACCACTGGGGATCTACATCGCGAGACTGGAACGCACCAAGTCGGGCTCCATCGCCTTGGGATTCACCACCGTCGTCGTCGCGGTGATGACGCTGCGGCTGCAAGAGATTTGGGGATCGCATGGCTGACAAGAGTGCGGCTGACGAGGGGTCAACGGAGGGTCGATCGCCCACCGAGAGGCCGGCGCCCCCCGACCCGGCTGGCCATAACGCCAGGGGAAACCGACGACTGCTCGGCACGCTGTACGCGATCTTCGCGCTGGCCGCCACCTCACGGGCAGCGGTCCAGCTGGGCACCCAATTCCACGACGCACCGCTGGCCTACTCGCTGTCGCTGCTCTCCGGAGTCGTCTATATCGCTGCCACCGTCGGCTTTTTCACCCATCGGTCGTGGTCGCGGCCGCTCACCTGGTTCGCCTGCAGTGTCGAGCTGGCGGGAGTGCTGGCCATCGGCACCGCCTCGCTGATCGACAAGGCCGCCTTCCCGCACGACACGGTCTGGTCGCGCTACGGCTCCGGTTACGGCTTCATCCCGGTGGTGCTGCCAATCCTCGGGCTGTGGTGGCTGTATCGAGGGCGCGCCAGCGCTCCGGCTTCGGCTGGGGAAAACCGGCACTGAACGCGGTCTGGCACGCTGCGGCCATGGAGTTCTGCATTCTGGTGGAGCCGCACAGCGGCGCCACCTACCACGACCAACTCGGGGTCGCGCTGGCCGCCGAGCGCCTCGGCTACGCAGGTTTCTTCCGGGCCGACCACCTGATCGCCGGCCAGGGCGACGGTCTGCCGGGGCCGACGGAGACCTGGGTGACGCTCGCCGGGCTGGCCATCCAGACCTCGACGATCCGCCTCGGAAGTCTGATGACGTCGGCCACGTTTCGCCATCCATCGGTGCTGGCGGTCACCGTCGCCCAGGTCGACCGGATGAGCGGCGGCCGAGTGGACTTCGGATTCGGAGCCGGCTGGTGGGAACGGGAGCACCTGGCCACCGGCATTGCCCTGCCCGACCTGGCAGAGCGGTTCGATCGATTCGAGGAACAACTGGAGATCATCAGCGGTCTCTGGTCGGCGGCCGGCACCTTCTCGTTCTCCGGGCGGTACTTCACCCTTGACCGCTCGCCGGCGCTGCCCAAGCCGTTGCAGGACGGTGTGCCGATCGTCATCGGTGGTGACGGGAAGAGACGCACGCCGGCGCTGGCGGCCCGGTTCGCCCGCGAATGCAACTGCGGCTGGGAAGACCCCGCGACAACCGCAATGCGGTTCGACAGGGCCCGGATCGCTTGCGCCGCAATCGGTAGGGACCCGACCACGCTGCGGATGTCCACCGTTCAGACGCTCCGCATCGGTGCGACGGCGGCCGACCGCGAGCGACGTGCAGAAACGATCGGGACGCCGATCGGCGAACTCGGCGGCGCGCTGACCGGCGATGCATCCGACGTTGCGCGGCGACTGCGCGAATTTGCCGAGGTCGGGGTGGACAGGACCTACCTTGAGTTGCTCGATCTCGATGACATCGCCCAGCTCGAGTACTTCGCCCAGGACGTGATCCCGTTGCTGTAGGGCTGCGCCGTCGGCCGCTGCATTCGTCGGACGCTGCCATTTCGTCGGCCGCTGCATTCGTCGGACGCTGCCATTTCGTCGGACGCTGCATTCATCGGACGCTGCCATTCGTCGGTCGCTGCCACCCCAACCGGCGGACTGACGCTACAGCTTGACCATCGGCACGCCGCCGATCAGCATCAGCCTGATCGTTCCTGCGCTGCCGAAGTCGATGGTCGCGGTGGCCCGTACCCCAACGCCATCAACACTTTTCACCGTGCCGAGTCCGTACTTGTCGTGCGAGACACGATCGCCGCCGCGCAACTCGAGCACGGGTTTGCTGCCCACCCCCGCACCGCGCGGCTTGTTGCTCTGCATCCCGCGCGCTGGCATCCGCTCGCCGAACCTGCTCTCGCCGAAGGTGGTGGCCGTCACCGGCGAGGACCGGCCGGCATGGTTCCGATCGGCATGGTTTCGATCGGCATGGTTTTGATCGGCATAGTTACGGCTGGCGAAAAACCCGTCGTCACGATCGACGAACGGCACGTTCTCGACCAGCCGCCGCCAGTCGACGAGCTGGTCAGGTACGTCGTCGAGGAATCGTGACGGCGGGTTCGACCCGGGTTGCCCCCAGGCCGATCTGGTGACCGCCCTGGACAGATAGAGCCTTTTGCGGGCCCTGGTAATGCCGACGTAGGCCAGCCGGCGCTCCTCGGCGAGTTCGCGATCGTCGCCGAGCGCCCGCCGGTGCGGGAAGATCCCGTCCTCAAGACCAGTCAGGAACACCACGGGGAACTCGAGCCCCTTCGCCGTGTGCAACGTCATCAGCGTCACCACACCCTCTTCCGAGTCGGGGATGGCATCGGCGTCGGCCACCAACGACAGCAGCTCGAGCACCCCGTCGAGCATCCCAGGACCGTCGAGATTCTCTTGCAGCAACACACTTTCGGCGGCCGCAGCACCGACCTCCTCATCGGTGGCACTGTCTTCCGCTGCCCCTTCAGCTGCCGCCTGCCTGGCCGCGATCAAGTTCTCGGCGTGTTCGCGCAGCACCGTCACCAACTGCTCGAGGTTCTCCATCCTCGATGCGTCCTGCGGGTCGTCGCTGACCTCGAGTTCGGCCCGGTAGCCAGTGCGCTCGAGCACGGCCGTCGCCAGGTCGGCCGGGTCGCCGCCATCGGCTACCACCGCCCGCAGCTCGTCCATCAATGTGTTGAAGCCGGTGATGGCAGCCGACGAACGCGTTGCCAGTGAAGGGATCTCGTCGAGTCTCCGCAGCGCAGCCGCGAACGGGATGCGCTCCTGCTCGGCGAACAGCGCCACCTGCGCCTGCGCCCGATCGCCGATGCCACGCCTCGGGGTGTTGAGGACCCGGCGCAGCGATACCTCGTCGTCCGGGTTTGCCACCGCCCGCAGGTAGGCCAGGATGTCCTTGACTTCTTTGCGCTCGTAGAACCGCACGCCGCCGACGATCCGGTACGGCATCCCGGTTCGGACGAAGATGTCCTCGATTGCCCTTGAGGCCGCGTTGGTGCGGTAGAACACCGCGACATCGCCGTAGCGGCAGGCACTGTCGTCGACCAGCGCATCGATCTCCTGCGCGATGAACCTGGCCTCGTCGTACTCGTTGTCGCCGACGTAGCCGACGATCTTCTCGCCGCTGCCCTCGGCGGTCCACAGGCTCTTGGCCTTGCGGTCGGTATTGCGGACGATCACCGAGTTCGCCGCCGACAGGATGTTCTGGGTGGACCGGTAGTTCTGTTCCAACAAGATGGTGCGAGCCAGCGGATAGTCCCGTTCGAATTCGGTGATGTTGCGGATGGTGGCGCCGCGGAAGGCGTAAATGGACTGATCGGCGTCGCCGACTACCACCAGCTCGGCGGGTGGAACTGCCTGCGCGGCAATGGATTCGGTGGTGCCGGAGTCGTCGGGATCGGCGCCAACAGCGCCGACCGCGCCACCTACGAGCTCCCGCACCAGCATGTACTGCGCGTGGTTGGTGTCCTGATATTCGTCGACCAGCACGTGCCGGAACCGCCGGTGGTAATGCTCGGCGACCGCGGGAAATGCCTGCAGCAGGCCGACGGTCTCCATGATCAGGTCGTCAAAGTCGAAGGCGGTGGCTGCCTTCAGCCGAGCCTGGTAGCCGGCGTAGACCTCGGCGGTGATCTTCTGGATATCCGTCTCCGCGCGTTCGGCGGCGGTTGCCGGATCGATCAGCTCATTTTTCAGGTTGGAGATGGCGGCGGCCAGCGACCTGGCCGTGTTCCGCTTGGTGTCCAGGTCCATGTCGGTGGCCACCATCCCGACCAGCCGCATCGAGTCGGCGGCGTCGTAGATGGTGAACGTCGACTTCATTCCCAGGTGCGCTGCTTCGGAGCGCAGGATCCGCACGCACATCGAATGGAACGTCGATACCCACATCGCTCGGGCCCTGCCGCCCACCAGGTCGGCCGCCCGCTCCTTCATCTCGGCGGCCGCCTTGTTGGTGAAGGTGATCGCCAGGATCTCGCCGGGATGAGCACCGCCGGCGGCCAGCAGGTAGGCGATTCGCCTGGTGAGCACCCTGGTCTTGCCGGACCCGGCGCCGGCCACCACCAACAGCGGCGAGCCCCGATGCTGCACCGCCGCCCGCTGCTGCGGGTTCAACCCGACCAGCAGCGCCTCACTCTCGGCGGTGCGCCCGGACCCGACACCCTGTGCAGTACCGGACATCGCGGATTGCCCGCCGGCGACGGGATCGGCGGGGATATCGAACAGGCTCGTCATGACGACACCCACGCTATCGCTCGCCGACGACACCCAGCTTCACCCGGCCGGGCAGTGCCCGGTAGTGGTGATGCCGCCTGCGCTTGCCGACCAGCTATACCCCACTGATCGACCGGTCAGGCGGCTGATCCGTGAGCGTTGCCGGTCTGGTTCGCCCGGCCACCGTGTGGTTCACTAGGGACGTGCGGCAACCAAGCAGCCGATTTTTCTATGGGTACCGGATTCCGGTGCCCGTTGTCGGCCTGCCCTAGCCGCCACCACAACGGCCCCGAGATCCGAGAGATCCCGGGGCTTTTCGCTGTTCTCGGGATCCAACGCTCTCCGGCCGCCACCCACTGCCAAACTGAAGGAGATCGAAATGAGGACACGAATGCCGGACGACATCGCATCGCACGCGCTTCCGCACATCGAGGTACCGGCGGACCAGGCTGGGATCGATGAACTGCGGGTCGAGATCGACGCCATCGACGCCGAGTTGGTGCGGCTGATCCAACGACGCACCGCCATCTCCAATGCCATCGGCACTGCCCGCAAGGCCATCGGCGGGCCGCGCATCGTCTACTCGCGAGAGATGGCTGTACTCGAGCGTTTCCGCGACCTCGGGCCGGCCGGCACCGACCTCGGCATGCTGCTGTTGTCACTCGGACGCGGGCGGATGGGCAAGCACACCTGATCCCAGCATGGCAGGGTGAAGCCACACCCTGGGGGGAGACCCGATGGCACGACGAGCGATGGCCGGGCAGCGGCGTGGAGTCACGTCGGCACGGCTGCTGGCAGCGGTGACGGGTCTGACGATGACGCTTGCCGGTTGCAGTAGCGACGGTGGCACGGCGCAGGCCCTCACCAGCGGTGAAGTGAGCGCGTCGGTGTCGACGTCGAGTTCGGCAGCGGCACCCTCATCAGCGCAGAACAACAGCGCAGAGCCAACGAGTGCCGAGCCGAGCGCAGCGTCAACGCGTGCGGCATCACCCAATGCAGCGTCACCCAATGCAGCGTCGAACGGCGGCCCGTCGTCCGCACCGTCGTCCACGGCCGCCTCGTCGAGCAGCGAGACCGCGGCCAGCGAAACCGTCACCTCCCCCACCTCAGCCGTCGATTCGGCCACAGCACCGAGTCAAGGAACGTCGCCGCCGGCGGACACCGAGAGTTCGGTCGAATCGTCAACCGCAGCCCCGTCAACCGCAGCCTCGACGACGGCCGCCACCACCCGCTCGTCAACCGGAGCACCGACGGCGGTCGCCGCACCGCCGGCAGCCACGTTGAAGGCGGGCAGCCACATCGTCGAGCTGCGGAAGATCTCCGGAGCCACCATCAGCTACACCACCCTGGTGCTGATCCACCCGAACGGGACCGAGCCGTACTACGGCGCCGATTCGAAGGACACGGGCACGCACACGGCGCCCATCTCGACGGGCACTCAGTTCTTCTCCGGGTTCGGCTTGTGCGGCAGCTCGCAGACCTTCACCTTCGACAACAAGGGGCTGGGAACCACGTTGTGCACGCAGCCGGCCGCGGCGACAGTGATCAACTCGGGGCGCCCGTCACAGGTGCTGGCAACGGTCGGCGCCGACGGCACCGTCAGCAAGGTGCAGGAGATGTTCCATCCCTGAATCACACCAGGCATTCACACCAGGCGGCGGTCGGTGGCCCATCTGGACAGCTCGTAGCGGTTCGATTTCTGCGTCTTGCGCAGCACCGAGGACACATGGGTCTCGACGGTCTTGATCGAGATGAACAGTTGGGACGCGATCTCCTTGTAGGCATAGCCACGGGCCAGCAGTTTGAGCACTTCGCGCTCCCGCGGCGACAGCAGGTCCAGCTCGGGATCGGAGACCGGCGAGGCCCCGGGACGATCCGAGAATGCATCCAGCACGAAGCCGGCCAGCCGCGGCGAGAACACCGCATCCCCGGCCGACACCCGCACCACCGCATCGGCCAGCTCCCGGCCGGAGATCGTCTTGGTGACGTAGCCGCGAGCACCGCCGCGGATCACGTTGATCACGTCCTCGGCCGCATCGGACACCGACAGCGCCAGGAACACCACCTCCGGCAGTGCCGCGTGCACCTGGTCGAGCACGGCGCGGCCGCCACCGTCCGGCATGTGCACATCCAGCAGCACCACGTCGGGTTGGTCGGCTTGGATCCTGACGACGGCCTCGCCCACCGAACCCGCCTCGCCGACGATCTCGATCCGGTCGTCGTGCAAGCCGGCGAGCTCGGCCTTCACGCCTGTTCTGAACATGGCGTGGTCGTCAACCAGGAACACCGTGACGGGTGCTGTGGTCGCAGCGGCGGCTGCTTCGCCGGCAGGCTGTGTCTTCTCGTCGGTCATCAGCTGGCTCGCATTTCGTCGTCTGTGCTGGTCAGCGGCGATTTGTCGGGCTTTTTCAGGTTGACGAACGAGTGCTGCTCGATCGGCATCGTCAGCTCCACCTCAGTGCCCTTGCCTGGCGTCGAATGGACCGCCGCTGTGCCGCCGTGTCTGTCCATCCTGCCCCTGATGGACTGTGCGACGCCACGCCGGTCGGCACCGACGGTGGCCGGATCGAAGCCGGCGCCACGATCGCGGACGAAGACTCGGGCGGTTCCCTCCTCGACCTCGCAGTAGACGCTCAGCTCCGTCTCCCCGGAGTGCTTGGCCGCGTTGACCATCGCCTCCTTGGCTGCCGCCACCAGCGCGGCCAGTCCTGAATTCATCTCGGCATCGCCCACCACGACTGGCGCCACCTTCACCGCGTAGGTGTCCTCGACCTCACCGGCGGCCGCCGCCAACGCGGCGGAGAGCAGGGTGCCTGTGTCGGTGCCTTTATCGCCGCCCATCGTGCTGGCGTAACCGGTCGGGCCGTACAGCCAGTTGCGCAACTCGCGCTCCTGCCCCCTGGCCAGCCGAACCACCTCGCGCTGGTCACTCGACTGGCGTTGGATCAGTGCGAGGGTCTGCAGCACGGAATCGTGCAGGTGGGCAGCGATATCGGCCCGCTCGGATTCGACGATGCGCTCGCGTCGCTCTTCGCCCAGCGCTCGCACCAGCCGCAACCACCACGGAATGGTGATCAGCCCGACGCCGATCAGCGTCAACAGCACAGCGATCAACGCCGAACGCACCGCCGAGAACGGGAACTGGCCGAGCGCGAATACGGTGAGGCCGCCGATCACCAGCACCACGCCGCCGGCCAGCCGCCACCAGGTTCCGGCGCGCGGCGTCACCATCCCGACGGCCGACCGGCGCCAACGGGCCCTTCTGGTGTCGTCGGCCTCGCGCCAGATGAAGGCGGCACCGACCGCTGCCAGGCCAAGGGGGCCGAGCACCCAGCCGACGGCGGAGCTGATTCCCAGGGCTGCCCCGACAATCACCAGCGCAATACCGACAGCGGCGATCCCCAGGGCCTGCCGACGCTCACGCGCCGATGTCGGCTGGATGGGCCCGTCGGACGCCGGCCGCTGCGGCACGAAGATCCACAACAACGCATAGGCGACCAGGCCGGCGCCACCGAGAACGCCGAGCAGCGCAAAGGCCGCCCGTACCCAGATCACCGGGACGCCGAGGTGCTCGGCCACCCCGGCCGCCACCCCGCCGAGCACCGCACCACGCCGCACCCGCATCAACCGTTCGATGCCGTCGGGGGTGCGCGGGACCTGCGGTTCGCCGCGTCGGGTGGCTGGGATCGGACTACTCACACCCCTAGCCTCACACGCGGCAGCGGCGGGCGGATCGGGGTCCACCCTGGTTTCGCGAACCAGGGGTATCCCCGATGGTGCCGCCCGGCCGACTTCGGCACGCTCGATGTATGACCTCCTCCCAGCATTTCCACCCCCAGTGCTCATCCGGGCGCGAGCCAGGTTCCGGCTGGTCCGGGCGGTTTCGCCGATCCTGCGGCGACCGCAAGATCGCCGGTGTCGCCGGTGGTATCGGCCGGGCGCTGCGGGTCGATCCGGTCCTGATCCGGGTGGCCTTCGCAGTGTTGACGATCTTCGGCGGCGCCGGCATCGCGTTGTATGCGCTCTGTTGGCTGCTGCTGCCCAGCGACAAGGACTCGGCCTCACCCGCCGAGGCGCTGCTGGGCCGCGGGCATTCGTCCGTTCCGGCACCGCTGGCCATCATGTTGGGCCTGGTGGTGCTGGGCTCGGCGACCTCGATGCTGACCTGGGGTCTGCACCTACTGCCGATCGCCATCGCCGCCATCGTGGTGTTCGCGGTCGTCGGCAGGCGCCGCGATCGCAACCGGCGCTATCACGGCAGCGACCGGGTTACCCAGCACATGCAACAGTTCGCCGACCGGGCAGGACAGTGGGGTGACGAGGTCGGCCATCGGGCAGGCAGCTGGGGCGAGGACTTCGGCCGGAAGGCCGAGCGCTGGGGTAACGACATCGGCAAGCGCGCCGAACGGTGGGGCAAGGACTTCGGGCATCGCGTCGGTGGCGCGGCCGATCCCGGCCGGACGGATCATTCTAGCGGCACCCGCGGAACCGCACCCTCGGGATCGCCGTTCGAGCGCCCCGCCTTCTGGGATGACGAACCCCGTGGAGCTGCAACAGGTTTCGGCCCTCCGGCCGAACCGGTAGTGGACCTGACGAAGGATGCCGGCGCGTCAGCCAGTGCCACATCCGCAGCAGCGGCGGCACCGTCAGACCAACAGGCCAGCAACCCATCGCCGGAGCCGTCCGGCCCGCCCGCCTGGGATCCGTTGGGAGCGGCACCGTTCGCCTGGGATCTGCCGGAGCCAGGACCCGCCCCCGCATCGGCGGCCGAGCAGGGCAGGGCACGCGCTGGGAAGGCGATCGGCCGCGCCACCACCGGAATCGCCCTGATGGTGGCCGCCGTGCTGGCGCTGGGCCTGTCACTGCAGTGGTGGCAGATCGGTTGGGCGGTGATCAGCGCATCGGCGTTGGCCGTCGTCGCTGTCGGACTGTTCCTCTCCGCCGCCACCGGCCGCCGCCGATCGAACCTGATCGGGCTCGGCATCCTGCTGTCGGCCACCACCCTGTTCCTCACCCTCACCGGCCTGAACGGAACCGGCGGGATCGGGGAGCGCAACTGGACCCCGACCAGCACGACCGAAGCCGACCAGAACTACACGCTGCAAGCGGGCGATGCCACCCTCGACCTCTCTCAGCTCCCCACACTGAAACCGGGTGAGACGGTGACTACCTCGGTGAACCTGAAGGTCGGCCACCTCACGGTGCTGGTCCCCAACGGCGTCAACGTCGAGGCCACCTGCTCCTCGAACCTCGGCTCGATGCAGTGCCTGGACGAGCGATCCAACGGCTGGCACAACCAGCGCGCTTCGCGCGTCAGCGCTGCCGCGCCGAAGGCCGGCACCATCAAACTGGACGCGCAGGTAGGCGTCGGCGACCTGGAGGTGCGGTCCAATGGCTGATGTCAGCAGGCCGGAGAACGGATCGGCTGCCACTCCGGATGTGTATCGCCCGAACATTGCCGGGCTGCTCTGGGCGGTGATCTTCGCCGCGGTGGCCATCGTCGGATTCAGCGGCAGCTTCGGCTGGATCTTCACCGGAGCCACCAAGTGGGTGCTGGCCGGCGGCGTCGCGTTTGTCGGCCTGATGCTGCTCGTCACCGCGCTGCCGCACCGGTCAAGAAGCTAGCCCAGGTCCGCTCCCCAACGGGCGGCGTCTTCCCAGGTGTCGATGTCAATGGAGTTGACGTCGGCTGGGGCGGCGTCGCCCGTTGAGGTGTCCGGCAGAGGGGTGTCCGGCAGAGTGCCGTCGGGCAGCGCAATCTCGACCGTGGACAGCCCCGCGATCAGCCGATGCATCGATAACCCGGCGATGCCCGCTGCCGACCATTCTGCCGCCCGCACCGCCGTTGTCAACGCCGCCGACCGGTACAGCGCCGTCAGCAATTGCCGGCGGCCGGCCCGGTCGATGCCGATCACCGCGTCCGCGGAACCACCGGTGCCCGCGGCAGCCAGCAGCGCCGGAACCGCCACCCCCGCGGCCGGCTGGTCAGCGGCCAGCACCAGCACCCAGGGCGCAGGATTGCTGCGCCGCAACAGCTTCAGTCCTTCGGCCAGCGCCGCCGCTGGACCGCCGAACGGCGGATCCTCCCGAACCAGCTGCACTCGTTGCGGCACCGGCAGCTCCGCCGGGCCGACCACCACCAGCGTTTCGGCGTCGGCCGCCGCGCCGATGGCCGTGTCCAGTAGGGTGACCCCCGCCACCCGCACCAAGGGTTTGACGATCCCACCCATCCTAGTGGCCCTGCCACCGGCCAGCACGATCGCGTCGAACACCATTGCGCCAGTATCGTCGGCAGCACCATGGCGCAACCGACGATCCGCCGATACGAGTGAGGGCGACCCAGCGTCGCCCCGTTGTCCGGCTGCGTCGTCACGCTCAGCGAACCGTCGCCGACACCCGCGCCGACACGCTGGCCGGTGAGGAACCGCTGGAGATCAGGATCGGCGGACGGCCGTTCACCGTCACCATGCGCACCCCTGGCAACGACTTCGAGCTGGCCGCCGGGTTCCTGCTCGGCGAGGGGATGGTCGGCGGCGCCGACGACATTGCCGAGATCGGCTACGGCCCTGGCGTCGACGAACAGGGCCTGGCCACCTACAACATCGTGGACGTCACGCTGGCCGATGGTGTCGCGGCGCCGGACCCGGCGGCGGCCAGGCAGGTCTACACCTCGTCGTCCTGTGGCATCTGCGGCACCTCGTCGATCGACGCGGTGACGAAGCGGTCGCGGCATCCGGTCGCCGACGACCCGCTGACGGTGCCGCTCGAGTCGCTGCTGGCGCTGCCGGACCTGCTGCGGAGCGGCCAGGAGTTGTTCCGGCGCACCGGCGGCGTGCACGCGGCCGGGCTGTTCACCGTCGGGGACGACGGACTGCCGGCGCTGCAGTGCCTGCGGGAGGACGTCGGACGCCACAACGCAGTGGACAAGGTGATCGGCCAAGCACTGCTGGCAGGTCGGATTCCGTTGCGCGGCAGCGTGTTACAGGTGTCCGGACGGGCGTCGTTCGAGCTGGTCCAGAAGGCGTCGATGGCCGGCGTCCCGATGCTGTCCGCTGTCAGCGCGCCGTCGTCGCTCGCTGTCGAACTCGCTGCCGAGGTCGGACTCACCCTTGCCGGCTTCTCCCGCGGCGAATCGGTGAACATCTACAGCAGGGCCGACCGCGTCAGCTACTGAGCTCGGCGGCCCTCTCCCCGCCGCGCCCACCCTCCCGCCGCGCCCACCCTCGCCGGGCGAACCAGAACGCGGCGGCGGCAAACCCTACGCAGCAGACCGCCGTCACCCCGAGGGCGACACCTCGCTCCCTGTCACCGATTCCGACCAGCGGTGTGGTGATGGTGGCCGTCGCGTACTGGGCAAGACCGAAGACGGCGGAGGCGGCACCGGCAATGCTCCGATGCCTGTCCATCACCAAAGCCGAAGCGTTGGGCAGCGCGATGCCCACCGACGACACCATCACCCACAGGCCCACCAGGACGAACGGCAGGGCGAGACCGGCCGACACCGCAATCAACAGCAGCACCGCCCCGACACAGGCCTGACCGACCCCGTACGCCAGCAACCGAACCGACTGGGCACCGCGACGCAGCAGCACCCTGCTGGTCTGGCCGGCCAGCACGATGCCGGCGGCATTCGCGGCGAAACAGAACGAAAACTGTTGCGGCGACAGGTGAAAGCCATCCTGGAGCAGGAACGGGGAGCCGGAGATGTAGCCGAACATCGCGGCTGCCACCAGCGTTCCGGCCAGGATGTAGCCGACCGCCGGGCCGTCCCTGGTCACCACGGCGAACGATCGAAACACCCCGCCGATACCGCGTCGAACTCTGCGCTGCGGCGGCAGTGACTCGCGGACGACGGCGAACGTCAACAGCCACAGGGCGATACCGACACCGGCGAGTACCCAGAACACCGTTCGCCAGCTGCCGACCCGGACGATCTGGCCGCCGATCACCGGCGCCAGGATCGGGGCCAGGCCGTTGATCGCCGCCATCGAGGAGAAATACGCCGCAGCGGCCCGGCCGGCGAACAGATCGGCGACCACCGCCCGTCCGACGACGATGCCGGCAGCTCCGGCCGCGCCCTGCAGCAGTCGCATCACGATCAGCGCCGGCATGCTGGTGACAACGGCGCAGGCAGCGGACGCCACCGTGAACAGCGCCACCCCGAGAAGTAGCGGCGGCCGGCGCCCCACCCGATCCGACAGCGGACCGGCGATCAACTGGCCCACCGCCAGCCCGACGATGCACGCCGTCAGCGACAGTTGGGCGGCGCCGGCCGTCGAATGCAGCGACACCGGTAGATCGGGCAGCGCCGGCAAATACATGTCCAGGCACAACGGACCGAACGCCGACAGCGCGCCGAGCGCCACCACCAGGGCGACGCTGCCGCGTCCCGTCGAAGGCTGGGCTGTCGTCACTGCCGTGGTCCCGTCACTCCCATTCGATGGTGCCAGGCGGTTTGCTGGTGATGTCGAGCACCACCCTGTTCACCTCGTCCACCTCGCCGGTGATCCGGTTGGAGATCTTGGCCAGCAGCTCGTAGGGCAGCCTGGTCCAATCGGCGGTCATGGCGTCCTCACTGGACACCGGTCGCAGCACGATCGGGTGGCCATAGGTTCGGCCGTCACCCTGCACCCCAACCGAGCGAACGCCGGCCAGCAGCACCACGGGGCACTGCCAGATCTCTGCGTCCACACCGGCTTTCGTCATCTCTTCGCGGACGATGGCGTCGGCCGCCCGCAGGATCTCCAGCCGATCGCTTGTCACCTCGCCGATGATCCTGATACCAAGACCCGGGCCGGGGAACGGGTGCCTGGCGATCATCGCCGGCGGCAGCTCGAGCTCCCTGCCGAGTGCCCGTACCTCGTCCTTGAACAGGGTGCGCAGCGGTTCGACGAGGGTGAAGTTGAGGTCATCAGGCAGACCGCCGACGTTGTGGTGCGACTTGATGGTTGCGGTGCCCGTTCCGCCGCCGGATTCGACGACATCGGGATACAGGGTGCCCTGCACCAGGTATTTGATGCCGCCCGCAGACTGCAGAGCGTGGTCGATGTCGGCAGCAGCCTTCTCGAATACCCTGATGAACTCGCGGCCGATGATCTTGCGCTTGGTCTCCGGGTCGCTAACACCCGCCAACGCGGTGAGAAACTGCTGGCCGGCATCGACAGTGACCAACCTGATTCCGGTGGCCGCCACGTAGTCGCGCTCCACCTGCTCCCGCTCGCCCGTTCGCAACAGTCCGTGATCGACGAAGACGCAGGTGAGCTGATCGCCGACGGCCTTGTGCACCAGGGCGGCGGCCACCGCGGAGTCGACGCCACCGGACAATCCGCAGAGCACCTTGTCCCGTCCCACGGTGGCCCTGATCGCCGCCACCTGCTCGGTGAGGATCTCGTCCGGCGTCCAGTCGGCTGCCAGCCCGGCAATGTCGAACAGGAAGCGCCGCAACACGTCCTGGCCGAATTGGGTATGGACTACCTCTGGGTGGAACTGAACACCGGCCAGCTTTCGCTGCACATTCTCGAAGGCGGCGATCGGAGTGTCGGCGGTGGCCGCTGTTACCGAGAACCCTTGCGGCGCTTGGGCAACAGCATCGCCGTGGCTCATCCACACGTTGATCGTCGACGGCAGGTCCTGCAGCAGCACCCCGTGGTCGGACGCGGCGTCAAGGGTGGTCGAACCGTATTCGCGTCGCCCGGTGCGGTCGACCCGACCACCGAGCGCAGTGGTCATCGCCTGGAAGCCGTAGCAGATGCCAAATACTGGCACGTCGGTGTCGAACAGCGAGACGTCGACCTGCGGAGCGTTGTCGGCGTACACCGACGACGGGCCGCCGGACAGGATCACTGCTGCCGGATTCTTGGCCAGCAGGTCGGAGGCGGACATGGTCGACGGGACGATCTCGGAGAAGACGCCGGCCTCTCGCACGCGACGGGCAATGAGCTGGGCGTACTGCGCGCCGAAATCCACCACCAGGACGGGTCGGTGGTGGGTGCTGTCAGGTGCTGACACATCCATCCCTTTCGGGTCGGGTGCCGCATGCCCGTCGTGCCGAACCCGATCAATCCGTTCGGCACCGACGATGCACAAGGCACGCTCGGCACCGACCGGTCCCTCCCTGGGCTTTTCTCCCGGAGGTGACTGCCTGCCGCATCGGAGTGGCAGCCAGCTGTGGCGCTCGGACCAGCCCATTCCCCGCGGAATGGCGGAACCCTAGCCACCGTCGTCGGTCAGCTCACGATGAGTCTAACCGGCCGCCAAGGCCTCCGGATTAACGCCTGACGCGGCGGGCAGGCAGACTTCTGGACGTGGCAGAGCGCAAGTCCGACCCGACCGACCCGGCGGCCCATGCCGCCATCAAGGAAGAGGCCCTGCAGTCGGGCTGGTCGCACCGGCATCGGGACGTCTCGGGTGGCTGGCTCCGGCCGACCGTCTTCGGCGCGGTGGACGGTCTGGTGACGAACGCCTCGCTGATCGCCGGTGTCGGTGGTGGGGGCGGAACCGCCCACGCCATCGTGTTGACCGGTCTGGCCGGACTGGTCGCCGGCGCGTTCTCGATGGGCACCGGCGAATTCGTCTCGGTGACGAACCAGAACGAATTGGTGCATGCAGAGGTGGCCGTCGAGCGCCGGATGCACGAGGAATTCCCCGACGCTGAGCAGGCAGAGCTGGCCGAGACGTTCCGCGGGTATGGAGCAGACATCGAGACGGCGGTGAAGATGGCTGCGGCGGTCTCGAAGGATCCGGACGTGGCGTTGCGGTTCCACACCAAGGACGAGCTGGGTCTGGATGCGGAAGAATTGCCGTCGGCGTTGCTGGCCGGCTGCGCATCCCTGGTCGCGTTCTCCATCGGGGCGTTGCTGCCGTTGATCCCTTACCTGTTCGGCTTTCCCGGTTTGCTGGCGGCAATGATCATTACCGCTGTCGCCCTGGTCGGTGGCGGGATGGTCGTCGGCAAACTCACCGGCCGGCCGATCGCCTGGTCCGGCGCCCGGCAGCTACTACTCGGTGCCGTCGCGGTCGCGGTGACCTTCGGTATTGGCCATCTCATCGGCGCTGTCCCGTCCTGACCCTCGGAGGGTGACGTGTCCCAGTTTGTCGATGTGGACGGAAGTGCGGATCCGGCTGCGCTGGTGAGCTACCTCGACCGGGCGGCCGCTGGCCTGCGCGAACTCAAACAGGTGGCGCTGGCAGCGATGGATAGTGTTACTGGGCAACGGATCCTGGACATCGGCTGCGGTGCCGGACACCACCTGCTGAAGCTGGCTGCGTTGGGCGCGCACCCGGTCGGGCTGGATGCCAGCGCGGTGATGACGCGGGGGGCCGGCAACCGATGCGGCCCTTCGGCTGCCGTCGTCCGTGGGGATGCGGCTGCGCTGCCGATCGGAGCCGGCAGCTTCGATGGCTGCTGCACCGAGCGGGTGCTGCAGCATCTGGTCGATCTCGACTCGGCGGTCGCCGAGATCGGTCGGGTGCTGCGACCGGGCGCCCGGCTGGTGGCGCTGGAGACACAATGGTCGTCGGCCCAGTTGACGACCGGCGATCCCGAGGTGGCGGGAATAGTGGCCTCCTGCGTGCCGCTCGGATTCCGGCAGCCGAACATTCTCGCCGACTTACCGGCCGCTTTGCGCGCCAACGGCTTTCACCAGCTTGTGACGGTCACGGACACCATGCACACACCCCTCGCCGACCTAACCGCGTTCAGTGCGACGCGGGCAATGGATCGTGCCGTCGCCCTCGGGTTGGCGAGTGCATCCACCGTCGCCGGCTGGTGGGTAGCTGCCCAAGCAGCTGACGGTCCGGACGCAGCACTAGTGGATCGGGTGGTGATCAGCGCGGTACGGAACTGACGGGTGCGCCAATAGGCCGGACCACCCCCGAGGTAGCGGAACGCTGTCGCGGCACGCCGGTGGCCCTCGGCGTGTCGTGCGAACTTTGCGCTACCTGTGGCCGCTTGGTGCAGGGTGAACAGATGTCCGTGCTGATCGATCCACCGCGCTGGCCGGCACACGGCCGGATCTGGTCGCACCTGGTGAGCGATGCCAGCCTGGACGAACTGCACGCCTTCGCGGGCGCCGCCGGCATCGGTGAACGCGGCTTCGACCGTGACCACTACGACGTGCCGGCAGATCGCTACGCCGCCCTTGTCGACGCCGGCGCCGAACCCGTCGAGTCACGAGAACTGTTGGCACGCTTGACAGCTGCCGGATTGCGCCGGCGAAAGCAGCGCGGCGACTGACGACGTACCGCCGTCACTCTGCCCGGCCCAGCGCGAGGATCAGCGACGCCGGGTTAGCACTCATGCCGGTCTCCGTTCGTCCGCCCACTCGCCGCCGACCATCACGGCTTGCACGGTCCAGTCCGAATCCAGCACCACCAGATCGGCCGCTCGCCCCCTGGTGATCGAACCGTATTCACCGTCCACCTGCAGGAAGCGAGCGGGAACCACACTGGCGGCACCGACGGCATCCAGTACCGGCATCCCGACATCCAACACGGCCCGGCGCACCGCGGCGTCCATCGTCAGCGTCGAACCGGCCAGTGAACCTGGGACGTTCGGATCGTCGGACAGCAGCCTGGCCACCCCGTCGGTCACCTGAACATCGAAGCCCGCCAACGAGTATCGCCCATCGCTGCTGCTGGCCGCGGCCATCGCGTCGGTCACCAGCGCCAGCCGGCCGGGCGCGATCGATCGCAGCAACCGCACCGTCGCCGGGTGCAGATGGATACCGTCGTTGATCGCCTCCATGGTGACGCCGGCGTCCATCGCCGCGCCGATGACCGCCGGATCTCGATGGTGCAGTGGGCGCATCCCGTTGAACGCATGGGTCACCAGATCGGCGCCGGCTTCGAACGCAGCGGCCGCGGTGGCGTAGTCGGCATCCGAATGACCCACCGCCGCATGCACACCCGATTCGACACAGAATCGGACCGCGTCGAGCCCTCCGGCCAGCTCAGGTGCCAGGGTCACCACCCGCACCTCACCATCACCCACGTCCAGTAGTCGTTGCAGCGCAGCAGGGTCCGGCGCACGTAGCGCCGACGGGTCGTGAGCACCGCGCCGCAACTCAGACAGGAAGGGACCCTCCAGATGCAGGCCGAGTACGTGTGGATCGGTAGCCACATAGGACGCTGCCGCCGAGATGACGTCTGCCATCACGTCGAGCGGCGCCGTAATCAGCGACACCATCGAGCGGGTGGTGCCGTGCCGGCGATGCGCCGCCAGCCCGGTGGCGATGTGGTCCGGTCCCAAGTCGAAGGTGGCGCCGGCCGCACCGTGCACATGCAGGTCGATGAACCCCGGCAGCAGCCGCTGCCCCGACAGCTCGACAACGGTTGCCCCGGAGGCGATCTCGACAGGAGGTCGCCCTGTCCCCGGGCTGACGACGCCGAGCGCCGCGATCCTGCCGGCCTCCACCAGCACCCAGCCGTCCGGCAACACGGTATCGGGGGTGATCACCTCGGCACCGGTCAGCAGGATCCGTTGGGTAGTCATCAGCTCTCCTTGTCCGCTTGCTGCAACAGGTCCCAGGCCAACAGCGCTGCGCCAGCGAGTCCGGCCCGATCCCCCAGCGTTGTCACCGTGATCGGCGGCGGTCCACGAAACGTCAGCCGGGCCGTCATGGCCGTCACCAGCGGACCGGTCAACAACTCCCCGGCCAACGACAGCCCGCCACCGATGACGATCATTCCCGGATCGTGCAGCACGGTGACGGCCACCAGTGCATCGGCAAGGGCGTCCACCGCGTTGTCCCATACCTGCTGCGCCATAGCATCTCCGGCGCGCATCAGGTCGACGACGTCGCGGGCCGACGCCTCGGTTCCTGTCGCGTCCACGTAGGCGCGGCCGATCCTGGCCGCCGACGCGATCGCCTCCAGGCAGCCGTGGTTGCCACAGCCACACAGCGGACCACCCGGTCGCACCACCAGGTGCCCGACCTCGCCTGCCTGGCCGGTTGCTCCGTTGTCCACCTGCCCGGCCGTCACCAGACCGGCAGCGATCCCGGTCCCGATAGCGATGAAGTAGACGGAGTTGGAACCTGTTCCGGCGCCGGTCCGCGCTTCGGCGAGCGCACCGAGCCGCACGTCGTGGCCAAGGACGACCGGTAGCCCTAGGCGATCGGACAGCAGCTGCACCAACGGCACGTCCCGCCAGCCGAGATTGGCTGCGTAGCGAGCGATCCCAGCGGCGCCGTCCACCACGCCGGGGACTCCGATGCCGATGGCCCGCACGGTGCCGCCGGCCACCAGATCGCCGGCGAAGGTCAGGATCCGATCGATCACCGCAGCGGGACCGCCCTCGGCGCCCGTCGGCCGGCGCGCCTCGCGCAGCATCGTGCCATCGGCCGCGACCAGCCCAGCCTTGATCGACGTCCCGCCGACGTCGAGTGCGGCGACGACGTCCTGCCGAGTCCGGGTCTCGCCCGGCACGATGGGCACCGGCGACGGCTGGTCTGCCGGCGGCAGCTGCTGGTCAGTCGGCAACCGACAGTCCGACCTTCTGGAATTCCTTGAGATCGGAGTAGCCGGTCTTGGCCATCGCCCTGCGCAGCGCACCGAACAGGTTGGTGCGTCCGTCGGCGCCGACCGCCGGCCCGGTCAACAGCTGATCCAACGGCACGTCGGCAGATCCTGTCGGCAGCGGCAGCCCGCGCGGCAGCGCCGGATGCGCCGTCGACGCCGGCCAGTACCAGCCGCCGGCCGGCGCAGTATCCGCTTCCGCCAACAACTCTCCCAGCATCACTGCATCGGCACCGCAAGCGATGGCTTTGGCGATGTCGGCACTTGAGTTCAGATCACCAGCGGCGATCACGTGGACGTACCGACCGCCCGTTTCGTCGAGGTAGGCCCTTCTGGCCGCCGCGGCGTCGGCGATCGCGGTCGCCATCGGAACCTCGATCCCCAGCACCAGATCGGTGGTAGAGGCAACTCCGGCTCCGGTACCGACGATCACTCCTGCCGCGCCGGTGCGCATCAGGTGAGTGGCGGTCTGGAAGTTCGTACAACCGCCGACGATCACCGGCACCTCAAGGTCGGCAATGAAGCTCTTGAGGTTGAGCGCCTCACCGCCCGACTGCACGTGCTCGGCCGACACGATCGTTCCCTGGATCACCAGCACCTCGACGCCTGCCGAGATCAGCTGCGGCGCAAGGGTTCCGGCGTTCTGCGGCGACAACCGGACGGCGACCGTACTGCCGCCGTCCCGCAGCGTGCCGATCGCCTCGGTGAGCAGATCCACCGACACCGGGCACGAATAGGCG
Organism: Actinomycetota bacterium; assembly: GCA_030853385.1. Classification (GTDB taxonomy): domain Bacteria; phylum Actinomycetota; class Actinomycetes; order Mycobacteriales; family Nakamurellaceae; genus Nakamurella. The sequence continues at coordinate 52,350 of JALYVF010000144.1, forward strand.
CGCTGAATCGACGCCACCACCTGTTCGGGCGATTCGGCATCCTCGGCGGCGGCGACCAACTCGTCGATCACCGTCTGCGGCTGCGCATGACGGGCCCACAGACCTTCGCCGTCCAACACGCCGAGACCGCCGAGCCGACCGACCGCTACGGCCGTCGCCGGATCGACCACAGCATCCGAAGGCTGGGTGAGGCAAGGGATTTCGAACCGATACGCGTCGATCTGCCAGGCGGTTGACACCTCGGAGGTCGACCTGGTTCGCCGCGAGGGAACGATGCTGATCTCGTCGAGGGTGAAGCTGCGCCGGGCCGTCCTGCCGATACCGATCTCTACGCTGTCGTTCATGATCCACCGTCGTTCATGATGCGGCCTCGTTCATCCGGCACTGTCTCCTAGCGATCGAAATAGTTCGGGGCTTCGGCGGTGATGGTGATGTCGTGCGGATGCGATTCCTTCAGCCCCGCCGAGGTGATCCTGACCAGCTTCGCATCCTGCAGCCTGGAGAT
>JALYVF010000149.1 GCA_030853385.1 Actinomycetota bacterium
GAGCACGCTGTCCAGGCGCTCGGGCAGCTCCGCCCGACCCGGAACCCGGTACGGGATCCGCGCTTCGGAGATCTTCTTCTTGGCCCTGGTAATGCGGGCCTGCATGGTGGCTTCCTTCACCAGGAATGCCTTCGCCACCTCGGCGGACGACAGACCACAGACCAACCGCAACGTCAGCGCCAACTGCGCGTCGGTCGACAGCGCGGGGTGGCAGCAGGTGAACACCAGCCGGAGCCGGTCGTCGGGGAATGGCCCGTCGTCATCGATGGCGCCGCCAGCAGAAGCGTCGGACGTTGCGTCCGGCACCAGCAGCGGCAGCTTGCTGGCCAGCGTCGTCGCCCGGCGCTTGAGCTGCAGCGCCCGGCGGGTGGAGACCGTGGTCAGCCAACCGCCGGGCCGCTGCGGGATCCCGCTGACCGGCCAATGCACCAGAGCCTGCGCGTAGGCGTCCTGCACGCAGTCCTCGGCCAGGTCGAGGTCGCGCGCGACGCGTGCCGTTGCGGCCAGCACGTAGGCCCACTCGTCGTGCGCCTTGGTCACGGCCCTGGTCACCTCGGGATGCCGGTCGGTGCTCACTGCTACATGGCGACGAGCGGTCGGACCTCGACCCCGCCGAATCGGGCCGGGACCTGCTTGGCGACGGCCAGCGCCTCGTCGAGATCGGCTGCCTCGATCACGTAGTAGCCGCCGAGCACTTCCTTCGTCTCGGCGAAGGTGCCGTCGGTGACGACGGCGTTGCCGTCGGCGCCGTGCCGGATCGAGGTGGCGGTGTCGCTGCCGCGCAACTGGGCCCCACCGCGCAGCGCAGCTCGGTTGTTCTTGGCGAACTCCTCGTGCTCGCGGGTCACCTCGCCGGTGGTGGAGGCCGGCGAACCGATCCAGTCCGCTTCGTTTTCGTAGATCAACACCAGGTAGTTGGCCATCGTCTGCTCCCTTGAACGATTGTCGAGGCAGTGGCGCCTCACCATCTACGATGCTCGGGCAACCCGCGGATCGACAGCGGCGCCATAGGCAATTGTCGGCGACCCGATGCACTTCTCCCAAATGCCAGGCTGTCCGAACCCGCGGCGACGATGGACGGATGCGGACAACGGGTAACAGATGACGGGCCGGCCACTACGGTGGATCAACGGCGGCTGGTTGACGAAGGCATGGACCTCGGCGCGCTGACGGTGATTGTCGGCGAGAACGGCGCCGGCAAGTCGACGCTGGTCGCGCGCTGCGGGCAGAATTGTTGCCGGATAACGTCTTCTCGGCGATTGTCGGTCGTGGTGCGGCGCATTTTCATCCCGCGACGGCGTTCCGATAGCGCGGCTCATCCGGGTCGGCCCAGTTACCCCCGCTTCACAGTTCCTGTCGGCGCGGGGTCCTCTTGCAGGTCGGATCTCGATCGCCGACGACTTCGAGTTCACCGACGACGAGCTCGATGAGTGCCTCGACGAACCGACATGAGGCTGCTGCTGGACACCCAGACGCGGTCCTCCGACTGGTCGAGCTCTACCGAGGAGACCAACTCGTCGGCCAGACCGATCCGGCTCTTCCCGGCGTCCTTCGCCCGATAGAGTCGTTCGTCGTCATGGATCAGCGCGTCCGGCTGAGCCACCTCGGCAATCCCCGCGTTGAAGGTGGAGCTTGGCAGCTGGGATGCCCGTGCCTTCGCGAGCTGCCGGGCCACGGTGAGCGGCTCGAGGTCCGCTGCTCGTTCGACTTCGCTGCGCCGCCGCATCAGATTGCGCAGCAGCCGGGCTGGGAGTTCGGCGATCAGTCCGAGCGGCCACCGGATTCAGGTCACCGACGGCAGCGATTTAATACCAGTGTTTGCGTCCGCCGACGGGCCGGCCGGTCGCTCCCAGCAGCAGCAGAATCGCGCCGATCACCAGGATGATGATGCCAATGGTCCACAAGATAGGAATCTTGGCGACGAACCCGACGACCAGCAGGATGATCCCGAGAATGATCATGGTGATCCTTTCTGTTGAAGCGGGCAGCAGCTGATCTGCTGGTCCCGCACCACGACTGGCAGAGCCTAATCAGCCGTAGGTCTCTCTAACGCGGATTTCCCGGGCCACGCCGCAGGCGCCGCGAGGCGTACCACCGGGACTCCCACAGGGTCAATTTGCCCTGCTCACGCCTTGTCGAGGCGGGGGATCAGGATCTCTCGGGTGATGAGCAGGACGGCGGCGGCGGCGGGGATGGCGACGAGTGCTCCGATGATGCCGAGGAGGGCTCCGCCGATCAGGACTGCGACGACGGTGACCAGGGCGGGCACTTTGACGGCGCGGCCGATGATGCGGGGGACCAGGAAGTAATCCTCGGCGGTGCGGTAAATGATGAAAAACGCGATGGTTGAAAGGCACAGGGGGAGCGAGATCGTGAGGGCGGCGGCGGCGACGATGATGCCGGCGATAGTGGAGCCGACGACCGGGATGAGGTCGAACAGGGCCACCATGATGGACAGCAGCGCGGCGTAGGGGATGGAAAAGATCATCAGCCAGCCGAAGGTCAGGCCGCCGGCGATCAGGGAGATCAGGAGGTTGCCCAGGACGTAGGCGCCGACTTTGGCCAGGATCTCATCGCCCATCAAAATGGTCCGGGGGCGTCGGGTGTGCGGGACCAGCCGGTAGATCAGCGCCCGGATGCGGGGCATGTCGGCGAGGAAGTAGGCGGTCAGGATCAGCACGATGAAGGTGTTGGTGATGGCGGAGAACACCGCTGCTCCGGCGGATAGCACTCCGTTGAAGCTGATCGAGCCGGGTGAGCTGATCAGCGACTGCAAGTTCTGGGTCAGGTGGAGGTGGTCGTTGAGTTTGCCGATGAGATTGCTGTGGTCTTGGGCTCGCTGTAGGTAGTGGGGGGCATTGTCGATCAGCTGTTGGCCCTGGGTGATCAGCGCGGGAATTGCGGCGGCGATGAATCCGCCGATGATGCCCACGATCAGCAGCAGGATTGCTGCTACGCCCAGCGGCCGCGGCCAGCGGTGTTTGACGAGGAACGACACGGCGGGCTCCATCCCGACGGCCAGGAACAACGCCAACCCGACGAGGATCAGCACGTTGCCGGCCAATGCGAGCAATTGAATGACGCCGTAGGTGAGGGCGACGCCGGCGGTGGCGGTCATCCCGATGAAGAACGGCGACTTGCGGTTGAACCGGCGACCCGGTGTGCCCATGGGTTGTTCTTCGGTGCTGATCGCGGCGGCCACCGCCTCGGCTTCGGCGACTGGCCCCTCCTCGACCTGCTCGTGGGGTTGGCCCACCAGGTCGTTGTGTCCCTGCTCGGCCAGATCGACGGCCACGCTGCCACCGCCGGCGCCGGCTGCTGCTGGAGTCTGCGTTTTCATTGGAGTCCCTTTCAATGAGATCAAACGCGACGAAGCCGGGTCAGTCGCTTTTCCATTACCAAGCTCTGTCCGGGTATCGCCTGATCAAAAGGTCGAGGGCACGAGCAGGTGTTCACGTTGGACCGCAGACACACCTTGGGGCGTTGGGCAGTCGACCCCACGTTCTCAGCGGCGGACGGTCCGGCGGTTGCCCAGCCGGAGCCAGAGCAGCAGGACGATGACCGCGCCGATAAAGGACCCGAGGATGCCTGCCGGCTGGAGGAACCCGTCCTGAGCGTCGTTGTGGAAGATCAGGTAGCCCAGAAACCCGCCGACGAAGGATCCGACGACTCCCAGAACGATGGTCATCAGGACGGACATGTGCTGACGGCCGGGTACGACCAGTCGGGCCAGAGCGCCGGCGATGAGGCCGACGATGATGATGCTGATGATGAGACCGAGCATGAGTGTTCCTCCTTGAAGATGACCGTCGGCGACGACCTCGGGGCCGCCCGACGGGTTCGGAGCTGTCGACCAACCCGCTGTTGATCGCTCCTAGAACACCACCCCTTGGGCTACCCCGGTACACCCCTAGGGAGGTTAATTTCCGTCATCTCGGTGGTTAGCATTGCCTGGTGAGCGCTGCTACGAAATCTGCCCCGATCACCGTGGCGTTGGTGGATGACTAC
>JALYVF010000156.1 GCA_030853385.1 Actinomycetota bacterium
GGTGGCCATGCGATCGCGAACGGTGCGCCGCTCGTCGCAGATCAGAAGTCTCACAAGTCCTCTTCGCGGTGTTCCTCAGTGCTTGTCGGCAGTGGGCAGGTTCGGTCCTTCGGGTGTCTGGAAGCGAAGTCCGCGATCCGATAAGCGTTACCGCGCACAGAATTCGCTTTAAGACGCGTGCTACCCATGGTTCGTCGCTAACGGATGTCCGGATGGGTGCGGCAGACCCCGTAGCGCAGGCAGCATGAGGGAGCCGGAGCGCTGCCGATCCGGCTGGTGCCCAGGTCAGATGCGGTTGTCAGGCCTTGCGTGGCGCGATGTGCGGTTGTCAGGCCTTGCGGCGGCGCGATGGGGCGCCGGCCTTCGCCGACTTCTCCGCTGCCTGTTTCTCGGAGGTGGCGCCCGCATCGGACAGCGTTCCGCCCGAAGACTCCAGGTGCGCCCGGACGAACCAATGGAACAGCTCCAGCGACCGCAGATGCCCGATCAGCATGTCGTTGGACACCGGGTCGGATTCCTCGGTGTCGTCGACGGCCTTGCGGTGAGCGGCAATCACCCCTTGGTAGACCTGGTCGAGCGCGCCGAGGTGCGCAATGGTGTCTGCCCGGCCGATCGAGTAGTCGTCCCAGGTGCGGGCGGCGACCAGCTCACCCGGCGTTCCTTGCACGTCGACCCCAAGAGTGGCGATGCGCTCCGCTGTTTCGTCGGCGAACCCGCGCACCTCTTCGATCTGCGGGTCGAGCATCTCGTGGACACCAATGAAGTGCGGCCCCACCACATTCCAGTGCACGTGCTTGAGGGTGAGCGCCAGGTCGTTCAGCGCATGCAGTCGCAGTTGCAGGATGGCGGCGACGTTCGCGCCATCTGTGAGCGACATTCCTGGAACTGTGAACTTCGGGCTCTTCGCCATGGCGCCTTCCCTGCAGTGAGTAGTGATCCTCGTGGTCGGTACCCAATGCGAGCGTAGCTACGCAGCCGACCCATGGGTGCCCCGACCAGCGAGTCAGTGGCCGCTGGAACGGCACCTGCAGCCGGCCAGTTGCGGCGTTGGCAGGTCCGCGGCCAATCCCAGTGGCTCGGGCCGACGAACCCCACTGCGTGAGCGGCGGGTCGGTACCGGAGCAGAGCGAACCTGCCGTGAGCGCGCCCGCGCGCGTGCGGCTGGATGAGCTGTTGGCTGCTATTGCGGCTGGCGACCGGGTCGCCTTCGGTAGGTTGTACGACCAGACCGTGGACCCGGTGATGGGCCTGGTTCGGTTGCTGATGCGCGATGTCGCGCTGGCGGAAGAAGTTACCCAGGATGTGTTTCTGACCGTGTGGTTGAATGCCAGCAGGTTCGACGCCTCCCGTGGCCGGGCGGGTGCCTGGATCATGGCGATCGCCCGGTCGAGAGCCATCGACCAGATCCGGTCGAGCCAGGCCTCCCGAGAGCGCGACCATCGATTCGCTGCTCGACCTTTGCCGGTCTCGGATCCGGACGACGAGGTGGTTGCCGGCCTTGAGCGCGATCGTGTCCACCTGGCGTTGTCCGTGCTGACACCTATTCAGCGACAGGCGATCATGCTGGCATTCTTCGGCGGGCACAGCTATGCCGAGACGGCCAGCCTGCTGCAGATCCCGCTGCCTACCCTGAAGTCTCGGATCCGTGAAGGTCTGATACGGCTGAGGCACCACCTGGCCGCAGCGCAGCTGGCCAGAGACCAGGCCCGGCAGACCTGATCAGACGGGCCAGTCCGGCCACCGCAGCTCGGTCACCTGACCGCCGACAACGCTCGCGGTGAGTCGAACGGGACCGTCCGGCCGCACGTAAAGGTCGTAGGTCCCCTCCGTCACGTCGTCGTAGACCAGCGAATGGATGGTCGATCCGTCCGGCGCCGGTCGGGCGACGACAGCGACGTGTGGCGGAGCGCCGTGCTCATGCGTGTGCTCCCCCGCTTCGCCGTGGGAGTGAGTGGTCGGCGTCCCGTGATCGGGGTCATGGTCGTGGGCGCTTTGATGGTCGTGGGCGATTGTGGTGCGGGCATCGGTGCCGCTCGGGATGATCTCTACCTCGAGATCTTCCATCTGGGGCGGCATCTCGACGATCAGCGCACCAATATCGCCGCCGATGTCCAGTACCACCGCGGCTCCCTTGCCGGCATGCGGGTTCTCTTCGGTGGCCATTGCGCTCCTCGTTGGGATGGATAGCGGACAAGGCCCCAGCAATGGAACACCGGGGCCTGTCCGTCATTTGCTCAGATTGCAGATAACCGTCTGGGCGTCAGGAGGTGGCGGGCACCGGCGGCTTGGTCAGGTAACCGTTGGCCGGAACTCCGAGGAACGGGAACGCCTGGGTCACCGGAAGGTTGGTGTTCGTCGAACCGTCCCGAACGAGGTCGGTTTTGAGGATCGCGTCCGGTGTGTACATCCCCGGATAGGTCAGCGGGATCGTCAGGCCGGCGATGGCCCGCAGCTCGATGGTGGTGACATCATCGCGAACCCGGCGGCCGTTGGGGAAGCCGGCGTTGTCTCCGTAGAGCACCCCCAATGGATTCTCCTTCGCGTAGGGCGTCGGTGCTACCGCGAGGTTCAATCGCAGCAGATCGGCCTCCACCGGACCGGTGTAGGTGGTGAATGTCTTCAGCACCGCACCGGGGATTCCAGTCAACAGGATGGCATGCAGATCGGTACGCGGCCGGTTTGACTTGTTGAAATTGTCGAGCATCGGGAAGGCGCCGGGGTAGAGCACGGGCAGCAGCCCGGCGAGCTCGGATTTGTTGACGTACTGCGCGAACCCGGAATCCGCCGACGGCGGCAGCGAGTTCCACTTGTCCTTGACGGACATCGGGTTGACGACCTCGTTGAACAGCGGGTTGCCAAGACGAGATACCTGTACCGCGTCACCGAACGGCTTGTACGTTCCCGTTGTCGAATCGAACAGCCGCCCACGGGTGCGGTAGGTCGACGACCAGACACCGATCACCGAACTGCTGAGCATGGGGTCCGTGGGTGCGTAGCCGCCCGTTGTCAGGTCGGTCTTGGGCACCTGCAGCGCGATGGTGTGCACGTTGAGGCCCTGCAGCCCGTTCATTCCCTGCATCACCGGCAGCTTGATCTCGTGCGCCTGATTCAGCGGACGCAGCCCGGCCAGATCGAAGACACTGCCCAGGTCCACGAAGAATGCATCGGATCGCTGGCCGGCGAAGACCTTGCGCCCGGTACCCAACGCCTGAACTGCGGCCGCGCCGTACTTGGCCTGGTAGTTCGGTGTGCTGCGCTCGCCCACGTTGCAGGGCGGCACCAGCAGATTTCTGCCGAGCACCGTCGAGGTCAACTTGCCGGTCGTATCCCTGGTCACCTTGGTAACGGAGAAGGTCTGGGGTCGATTCCAATGGGGGTCGGTGATGCTGGCGATCGGGCCGGTGTTGTACAGGAAAGTACCGGGGTTGCGGATGATGGTGGTGAAGCGGAACTGGAAGCTGATATCGGCCTGCGCCGTTCCGCCATTCGCGATGTTGATCGTGTAAACCACGTCGTCGGCGAACTCACTGAAGTTCGGGCCGCCGTAGGGGATCTCGAACGGGTTGAAGTTGGCGATCAGGTTGACCTTGCTGGGATCGGTCGAATCTACGAACGCGTAGACATCGGTGTTGTCGGCCGTCGGATCCTTGGAAATTTCCGGCGCTTCGCGGTGTGAAGACATTCTTGGCCTTTCAGGTCAGGAGAAACGAGTTTCGGACGGGTCGACGATCAGACGGTCGAAGAGGAATGCAGCGCGTGCGCCAGCTTGGCAACCAGCTGGTGATCGGTGACGGTGACTTCACGGCCTTCGACCATCACCGAGACCTGTCCGTTGGACACATCCTGGATGTAGGCCACCATCGAACCCTTTGCGGCGGCCGGCAATGCGACCGCCGGTGCGGCTACCGCAGGAGCTGCTGCCGGGGCAGCGGAACTGGCGATCGATACCGCCGGTTTGACGAGGGCCGCGGCGCCGACCGCGGCAGCGCCGACGCCTGCGGTCTTGAAGAATGCTCGTCGATTGGAGCTGGTCATGATTCCTCCGTGAGTGCTGATGGGAACAGAACTGGGTGTCGTCACTTGGTGTGGGTGATGGAAACCGGGGTCGAGTGCGGAGTGGCGCTGAACTTCTTCATCGCGCCGAGCGCGGCATCGATCCGCTGCTTGGCGGGTACTGCTGCCGTCCTTGTCACGCCAGCGGGCTGGGACCCAGGCAGCGCGTAGAAGAATCCGCTGACGTCGACCACCAGGTCGACGTTGCCATAGGACCCGTTGTAGATGGAGATGGTGCCGTCCGTCGCGACCGGCAAGATGACGGCGCCGGCCACGTCGTGCTTGGGCACGAAGTTGGAGCTGGAGACCGACGGTAGAGGGCCGACTCCGTCATAGGTAGTGAGGTAACCGGCGGATTCGGGCTGGACCGCGGTGACGTTGACGACCACGGCTTTGAAGAAGGCGAACGTCGGGTCGTTGGGCGGGAAGATCTGGATCTTCGAGGTGGTGAGGGCGCCGGCCGGCGCGCCACCCGGGCTTCTGCTGTCGAAGACGCGGAACGCGGTCGAGGGGATGAACGCACCATCAGCCGCTGGCGTTCCACCGACGAAGTAACCGGTCACATCGACGACCAGGTCGACAGTGCTGAAGGTTCCCCCATTGAACAGTGAGATCGTGCCGCCGGTTGCGACCGTGACCAGTGCGAGGTTGGCTCGGTCTTGCCTCATCTCATAGTTGAGGTTCGAGGCCAACGGCCTCGGCTCGCCCTCGTAAGCGGTGACGTAGCCCCTGTTGTTGCCCTGGACGGCGGTGATGTTCGCTACCACTGCACTGGCATCAGCAGGAACCCCGTCCATTCCGGTGACCTGGAGGGTGAGCCCGGAGCGTGCGGCGACCCTGGCCCTCGGAGCACCGATGCCCTTGCGGGTGTCCAGTACCCGTTGCGACGATGGCAGCGGGACGAAGGTGCCTGGGACACCGGTGTTCGTGCCACCGGTGAAATAGCCGTGGATGTCGGCCAGCAGCTGGACGGTACCCGCGGACCCGTTGTAGATCGACACCTTGCCGGCGTTCACCCCGGTCTGTGGCACCGCGGTGACGACCAAGTTCGGGACGTTCTGGCCGGCCTGGAAGTTCAGGTTCGAGGCGTAGGGGCGGGGTGTGCCCGCCGCAAAGACGGTCAGCGAGCCAGCGGCCGTCGGGCTCACCGCCGTCACGTTCAGCGCGAGCGCGACGGGGTGGCCTTCCGTGTTGTCAGTGGCCGCGAAGGTGAGGGTGGCATGCGCTGCCACCGCCGCCATCGGAGCACCAAAGCCTCTGCGAGTGTCCAACAGCCGGTGCGACTGCACAGTGTTGTACGAGCCCGGGGTCGTTTGGTCGGCGTGCGCGAGCGGCACGCTCACCAGGGAGATGGTGGCGGCTAACGCCATCGCGGTGCCACCGCTGATCAGTGTCTTGAGCTTCACGCAATTTCCCGCTTCTGTGTGGACTGGCTACCGGCGAAGGCAGGGCCGTTACGCACCCGGCGATCGATCAGGTAGAGGGCAGTTGTGGCCACCGGAGAGGGTCGGGTGGCCTGGGGGCATGGTTCGCATTCGGTGCCAGCCGGGGAATGGATGAGTCCGGCGGCAGGACTTTCGACAGTTCACCCAAATGCCGCGGAAATTCGACGAATGTGTCGAAGAGTCACCGTCTGTCGAAACCCGAAAGGGGTTTACCTGCGCAGAGGCGGGCGCTGTCTCCCGCCTTCTGGTACGCCGTGCTGGCGCTGCCGTTGTTGTTCGCCTCGGGAATGAGCCTGTCGGACACCCTCGACGGCGCGTTCATGCAGGCCGCCTACCAGTGGGCGTTCGTCCGGCCCGTTCGGAAGGTGTACGACAACCCGACCACCACTAGATCTGCCTGCTGAGGGCGATCGTCACCGCCGTGGTTCGCCGGTCGACTCGCCTGCGCGCAGTCAACTGCCCGACCGTCAGTCGACGGCGGTTCCCACCACGAGGACACATCCATGGCCCGGGTAGCGTCGAAATCATGGACTACAGAACCCTGGGAAACAGCGGGGCCGTCGTGTCCGAGCTGGCGCTCGGCACCATGACCTTCGGCGCCGAAGCCGACGAGCAGGACTCGCACACGATCCTCGACAGCTACCTGGCGGCCGGCGGCACCTTCATCGACACCGCCGACGTATATAGCAGTGGCGAATCGGAAGCGATCATCGGTCGCTGGTTGGCCGCGCACCCGACGGAGGCCACCCAGGTGGTGATCGCGACCAAGGGCCGGTTCCCGATGGGCGACGGGCCCAACGATCTGGGCACCTCGCGCCGACACCTGTCGACCGCGCTCGAGGCATCGCTGAGGCGGCTCGGCATCGACCATATTGATCTGTATCAGATGCATGCGTGGGACGCGGTGACCCCGCCGGACGAGACGCTGCGCTTCCTGGACGACGCGGTGCGCGCCGGCAAGATCTCCTACTACGGCTTCTCGAACTATCTGGGTTGGCAGCTGACGAAGGCCGTGGCGCGGGCGACCGCGCTCGGCCTCACCCCGCCGGTGACGTTGCAGCCGCAGTACAGCCTGCTGGTGCGCGACATCGAACACGAGATCGTGCCGGCGTCGCTGGACGCCACCGTCGGCCTGCTGCCGTGGTCGCCGCTGGCCGGCGGTTGGCTCAGCGGAAAGTACCTGCGCGACCAGCCGCCGACCGGTGCGACTCGTCTCGGCGAAGACCCGAAGCGCGGCATGGAAGCGTGGGAGGCGCGCAACGCGAACCCGCGCACCTGGACCGTGTTGGACGCGGTGACGTCGATCGCCGCCGCACATTCGGCGAGTGCGTCGCAGGTGGCGTTGGCGTGGGTATTGGGTCGGCCGGCGGTGACGTCGGTGATCCTCGGCGCGCGCACGGTGAAGCAGCTGCGGGACAACCTCGGCGCGGCCGATCTCACGCTGACCGACGCTGAGCTGCAACAGCTGACTGACGTGAGCGCACCCCAGGTCGACGACTATCCCTACGGCACAGCCGGGGTGGCGCAACGGAACCGCGCCGTCTCCGGCGGTCGCTAGTCCGCCTCGGTAGCCCGCGGCGGAATTGCGGGTTGCCGCCGGGGCGATGTGCGATGACACTTGCCGGATGGCCAAGGAACTCAGTACCAAGGAACGCAAGAAGCTGAGCAAAAAGTCGTTCGCGCTGCCCGGCAAACGCAAGTACCCGATCCCGGACAAGTCGCACGCGCGCAATGCGCTGGCCCGGGTGGCGCAGAAGGGCACGAAGGCCGAGCAGGAGAAGGTGAAGGCTGCGGTCCAGAAGCGCTTCCCGAGCATCGGCCGCAAGAAGAAGGCCAAGAAGTAGCTCGCGACGGCCGCGAGTTGCGTGCCGGCGGCTTGCGGCCCTCCGGGTAACGCGGGCTGCGCTGGCGAGGTCTGGCTTGCTGGCACTTCGCTCACCTTGACGCGCCTTTCCGCGTCACCCTGCGCGCCGCCGCTTTGATGTGACCGCGGGAGGAGTGGGCTGGCTACTTGTCGGCCCCCTCAGGAGTGGTTGATGCCGACAATCAGGATGACCACCGCGATCACCACGAAGACGGAGGCGCCGACGCGGATCATGACGAGGCCCTTGGCGCTGGGCTCGCTGGCCGCAGGATTCTTGAACTGCCAGCGCGACATTTTCCATTGCAGCTTCGGGTTGATGATCAACGCGATACCAAAGATCAGGAAGATGACCGCGAAGACATAGAACAACCACACCGGGCCGTGTGTCTTACCGGCGCCGTTGGTGGACGCGATAGCCAGCAGATTGTGCATGATCATCTTCTTCAGGTGCCCGTTCCTTGCGCAGTCAAACGTCGGCGGTCGGCGCCGACGGCGCACCTTCTATCGATGATGGGCTGCGTTCCGTTGGCAGCAGCTGGGTGACGTTCACGACTCGGACGTCCTCGATCTTGGCCGCGGCGCCGATAAGACCAAATCGTCTCGCACATGGTGCTGATGGACATCCCTGAGCTGGACAAGCTTCTCGCCGACGTTGCTGCGTCGCTGACCGACGACGGACTGTTCGTGTTCTCGATCCTGCAGCCGAGCTTCTTCGGTCAACCGCCGACACGTGCGACCGGCCGAAAACTGGACCGGGTACGAACAGTGGTTCTCGCGGATTCCGACGATGCTGGCGATGGCCTGCCGACCACTGAAGCTCAGTCATAGGAATAGATCAGCGCGCCCACCAGCAGAGTCAGCAGCGCTGCTGGGCCGTCGTACTCGCCGACGACCTCGACACTCTGGCGGTCAGATCTGTCAACGATGGCGTTGAGTTTCATCGGTCTGCCACCGACCAATCCTTCGATGCGTCCCCTACTGCGGTCACCCTCGATCGATGCATACAGCGTGACGGAGTTGCTACCGAACGTTCCGTCGATGCTGATCGTGGCCGGGGCTATTGCTGGCGCCTCGACGGATGCGATGCGTGCAGTGAGCTCGTCGTCGCCGACGGACCCGGTGATGTCGGCGTAGCGAAATGCGTAGTAGTCGGTCAAGTGGAAGTCGCCGGTGAGCCGAACCGGATCGCCAGCGAAGGTCCGGTGCAGCTCGGTGACCGGGTCAAGGTTGCGATGGTTGTCGCCGATGTTCCAACTCACGTCCAGCGCCAAGCCGACAGATGTTCCGCGAGAGCCGGATCGATGGCGAGTCTGCATGGTGAACCGCACCGGCTCGGCACCAACGGTGCCATCAACAAGTGCACGCTGGTAGGTCAGGTCGACTGAGCTCACCTCGTCACGCTAACCCCGAGACGTGCCGCCAGGTCTGGTCCGTGGGTCCGCAGCGACCGACAGTTGTCAGATCGGCGCAACCATCGCCAGGGCGCCTGCGGCCTGGCCTTACGGTGGCACGGCTCACCGCCACCGATTATTTTGCTTGTAGCTCTACAATACTTGAGCTAGGTCAAGGATTATTGCGCTATGGGGTTGGGTCGAAGTGGATCTTCGGCCCAGGACCGACGTCGGCAGGCCGCCAGCCGGCGAGCACATCTCCCGCCCGCTCCAGCGGCAGGGTCCCGGCGATCAGCGGCACGGGGTTGACCCTGCCGTCGGCGAAGGCGGCGAAGGCGGCGATGGTGGCGGCCATGGCGGGAGAGCCGGAGAGATTGCCGATCACGGTGACATCTTTCGTCACCGCCTGCCGAGTGTCGACGATACTGGGCTGCGCCGCCAACCCGATGCAGACGATGGTGCCCCCCGGCTCGACGAGATCCATTGCCAGCTGCGGACTCTCGACGCCGTCGGAGGTATCAATTATCACCTGGAAGTCGCCCGCCGGAGTGTCCGCGAGCAGCGAATACTCGGCAGCGCCCATCGAGCTTGCCAGCGCCCGTCCGCGCTCCGAGCGGCCGATGGCATGTACCTGGGCGGCGCGCTGGGCGGCAAAGGCGATGGCCAGCGGGCCGATGGTGCCCGGACCGATCACCGCGACCCGTTGCCCCGCAACAACTCCGGCGCTGATCACCGCGCGAGTCGCGTTCGCGCCAGGTTCGACGATCGCCCCAGCAGTATCGGCATGTTCGGGACCCGTCAACACCAGCGCGCGCATCATTCGAATCTACCGGCGAACACCACCCAGCCACGACTTCTGACGCGTTCCGGCCCGACCGGTGCAGACCCATTGAACGCCAAGGAATCTCACGCTTGAATGATAGTGACCTCGTATCGTTGGAACTGGCTGTCGGCGGTCACGATGGGCACATCGAGAATCTGAGCCTGGGCGACCAGAAGTCGGTCGAACGGGTCACGGTGGTGATCGGGCAGCTCAGACACACGCAGAACGTGCGCGTGCTGGACCGACAGCGTCGTGGTGCCCGACCGTCGCATCCTGTCGGGCACATAGGTCACCGGGTCCTGAGGCAACGGCAGCTTGCCGATCCGGTACTTGATGGCGATCTCCCAGGCACTGGCTGCAGAGAGCAGAAGTTCGACCCTCCGATCCTCGACGAGATCTCGGACGGTGTCCGGCAGCCGTTCAGGGTCTGCCTGCAACCACAACCACACGTGAGTATCGACCAGGAGGCGACTCACCGGTAGTAGCTCTCCACAATCTCGTCCGGTAGCGGGGCATCGAAGTCCTCCGGGACCGTGAACACGCCAATGTCGATGCCGAGGCTGCGCTTCGCTTTTTCCCGGATGGGCACGATCTTGGCGACCGGTTCACCTCCACGGAGAATTTCGATCTCCTGCCCGGCATCCACCAGTCGCAGCAACTGGGACAGCCGGGTCTTGGCTTCGTGAACGCCAACCTGCAGTGCTGTCGACTTAGTCATGGACTTAGTCTACTGACCGCGAGCAACGTCAAACACACAGCGCCGCAATCCGCTCCAGCACAGCTCGTCCACCCTCGGGTGTGCGACGGCCGAGCCCGCAGGCGGCGGCGATCTCCACCTCCCGGCCGAGGTGGCCGTCGATGATCGACCGGATCGACTTCTGATCGGCCAGCGGCTGCGCCTCGTGGGCGAAGCCGGCCGCGAACCGCACCTTGTCGGGCAGCTTGAGCTTGGCCAGCGGAGTGTAGAAGGCCCGATCGGTGGTAGCCGGAACATTGGCTGCCGCGAATGGTGCATGCACCAGATCCAGCGATCGCCCTGCCGGCCAGCCGCGGACGATCTCGTTGGTGAGCACCACCAGCGGGTCGACGTCGGACATGGTGCCGAGCGCCCGGTTGTTCATATCGCCGAGGCACAGGTGGACGGCGAACCTGGTGCCCCGGGCCGCTGCCGCCGCGATGCCGGTGATGTTGCGCGCCAGCAACTTTGCCAGCGGCTTGCGGGCAGCTCCCGGGGCCTTGGCGAGCAACACCAACTCGGCCGGCACCTCGATCTGAAACATGGTGTTGGCGCCGGTGATCTCGGCGACGGACCGGATCTCCGCCAGCGTCGCCTCGGTGAACGCCCGCCGGTTCCGCAGCGCGGCAATCGGCCCGAGGGTGAACATGGCGACGTCGAACGCGCCGGGCACCCCCTCCTGGAACGCCAGGTCCGGCCGGCCGGCCGCCGCGATCGCCTGCTGGAAATCCGGGAAGCTGTCCCGCACCGCCGCGACGTGCCCGAAGTCCAACGATGCGCCGTAGAGCGTGCTGCCCTTCTTCACTCGCATCCGCGGGATCTTGTCGTAGTCGGACCAGTCGCCCTGTTGGCTCAGCTCGAGGGCGGGGTGGCCGCGCAACCCCTCGATCACCGGAATCACCCAATCGCGGCGTGCACCGGTCTCACCGTCCGGTAGCGACTTCAGGTACGGCCCGAGGATGTCCAGCGCGGTCGTCATCGCGTCCCTCGCCGAGTCGCCGGGCAGACTGCCGACCAGATGTGCGGTGCGATGAGCCATGGGAATCTCCACGTCGTCGAGGCGGGCCGTCGGTCCAGCGTAGAGATTCAGCCTTCCGCTGCACAGAGTCGCGACGACCGCGACCGCCGAACCTGCCGATCGTCAGGCGCGATCCGTGGGCGGCCGGGCATCGTGAGTGGCAGCAAGCGTGGCTCGAGCTGCGCGATACTTCCGCGACACCATTGTCGCAGAGTGCTAGCGTGGTGGATATGAGCACGCTGTACCTGCGGAACGTTCCGGACGACGTGGTCGCTCGATTGGACGTGCTGGCCGGCCGAGCGGGAATGTCGGTGTCCATGTTTGCAGTTCGCGAACTCGCCGCAGCGGCGATGCGGGCAGACAACCCGGCCCTGCTGGACGAACTGCCCGACTTGGGCGTACCGATCCGTGACGTCGTCACTGGTCTGACGGCAGACCGCGCGGCCAGGTGATTGTCGTCGATGCGTCCGCGGCCGTAGCTGCGCTGCTCAACGACGGTCAGGCCCGCTCTCAGCTTCGGAGTGAGCAGCTGCACGCACCGCACCTCATCGATGCGGAGATCGCCCAGGCGATGCGCCGGCTGGTCGCAGGCGGGACCATGTCGGCCGCGCAGGGTTGGTCGGCACTCGACACCTGGCGCCGGATTGGCATCAGGCGATCGCCGGTCGTCGGGCTGCTGCCCCGGATCTGGAGATTGCGCGACACCGTGACGGCGTACGACGCCAGCTACGTCGCCCTGGCCGAAGTCTTGGGCTGCCCGTTGCTGACGGCCGACGCGCGGCTGTCCCGCGCGCCTGGAGTCAACTGCGCCGTCACCGTCGTCCCTGGATGAACTCGGCCCACGGAGAACCGGGTCACCGGTGATCCGGTACGGCCGACGAATGGAGACCGTCAGGCGCGGATCCGCGGCGGTCCGAGCACCGTCAGGGGTGGCAGTTCGCCGACGAACTTTTCCAGCTCGACCATGGCGTGCTGACCGGTGGTGCCTTGCCCGAGCGAGGATGTCCCGACATCGGTGGTCAGCACATTCGGGTTGCCGTGCAGGCAGTTTCCGTCTTCGTCCGGGTCGTACCAGGCTCCCGTCGACAGCTGGACGACGCCGCTAACCAGTTCCTCGGATAGCACCGCGCCGGCCAAACACCAGCCCTTCGCATTGCGTAGCCGCACCACATCGCCATCCGAAATATCGCGCGCCGCAGCATCTTTCGGGTTGATCCGGACCGGCTCCCGACCGGCGACCTTAGACGACTGTGAGTACCCGCCGACATCGAGTTGGCTGTGCAGCCTGGTCTTGGGCTGGTTCGCGATCAGCTGCAAGGGATACATGTCGGCCGCCGCCCAGTCGGCGGGTTCGAACCAGGTCGGGGTACCGGGGCAGTCCTGGTAGCCGAACGCCTCGATCTCGCCGGACTGCAGGTGGATGCGGCCGCTCGGGGTGCGCAGCGGCTCGCCGGACGGGTCGGCCCGGAAGCCGGCCAGCAGCACCTGGTTGTCCGCACTTGCCGGCACCGGCAGCGGCTCGCCGGCCGCCCAGAACTCCTCGAACGACGGTAGCTGCACGCCGCGCCGAGCTCCGGTCTCAACCCAGCCGGAATACAGGTGCGCCAACCATTCCAGCGGGGTGCGGCCGGCGCCGAACTGCTCCGCAAAGCCCATCCGCTCGGCCAGGCCATGCAAGATCGCGTAGTCGTCCCTGGCCTGCGCGTACGGCGCGACCATGGCGGGCATCGGGAACAGCTCCGTCTCGGCCTTGCCGGCCCCGAGGTCGTCCCGCTCCACCGACAGTGTTGCCGGCAGCACCAGATCGGCGTGCCTGGCCGTCGAGGTCCACATCGACTCGTGCACCACCACGGTGTCCGGCCGGCCGAACGCCGTGCGCAGCCGCTTGAGGTCCTGGTGGTGATGGAACGGATTGCCGCCGGCCCAGTACACCAACCGGATGTCCGGGTACCGCAGTCGTTGTCCGTCGTAGTCGTATTCACCGCCTGGATCCAGCAGCATGTCGGCGACCCTGGCCACCGGGATGAACGTCTTCACCGGGTTGTGGGCCGCCGAGAACTTCGGCAGGTTCAGCAGCATCGGCGGGTGGCCGATGAAGTTGGTCGAGGCGTAGCCGTGGCCGAAACCTCCTCCCGGGGAACCGATCTGGCCCAACAGGGCGGCCACCGCCAACCCCAACCACACCACGTGCTCGCCGTGCGGCTGACGTTGCATCGACCAGCTCATCGAGATCATGGTGCGGTGGCTGGCCATTTGTCTGGCCAATTCGACGATGCCCGCGGCCGCGATCCCGCACCGCTCGGCCGCCCACTCCGGCGTCCGGTCCGCGACCGACGCGGCGAACGCGTCGAACCCGACGCAGTGTGAGGCGACAAACTCTGCGTCATAACGCTTCTCGGCGATCAACGTGTGCGCCAGCGCCTGCAACAGTGCGCCATCGGAACCAGGCCGGACTGCCAGCCAGTCTGCCTCGGCCTCCGGCGGCATGTCGTCGCGCAGCGGGCTGACGCCGACGAACCGGCAGCCGTTGCCGCGGATGGTGCGCAGCCAGCCGACCAGGTCGTGCCGCACGTTTCCGCCGCTGGCGACCGCGGTGTTCTTCCGCGGCAGACCACCGAAGGCGACGAACAGTTCGGTGTGCTCGGCGATCACCGGCCAGCTGGTGGCCAGCGACTCCCAGACGTGCTCGCCGGCGAACACTCGCGGCAGGAACGGTTGGCTGGCGCCGTAGGAGTAGTTGTTGACCGATGAGGTGAAGCCGCCGGCCAGCGACAGGAATCGTTTGAGCTGGCTCTGCGCATGGTGGAAGCGGCCGGCACTGGCCCAGCCGTACGAACCGCCGTAGATCGCGGACGGTCCATGGCTGTCCCGCACTCTGCCCAGTTCGGCCGCCAGCAGATCCAACGCGACATCCCACTCCAGCGGCACGAACTCGGCCCGGCCCCGGCGGTCGGTGGGGCCTGGCCCCTCGTCCAGCCAGCCGGCCCGCGCATAGGGCCGGTCGATCCGGGCCGGATGCTGTTGCGCCGTAGTGATGTTCTCGATGATCCGATGCGGATCGGGGTCGGCGGCGTACGGTCGCACAGCACTGAGCGTGGTGCCGTCGGTGTCGGCCTCGAAGGCTCCCCAGTGGGTGATATGTAGCCGCTTCACCGCTTGAGTTTAGGCGCGGCAATCGTCGGCGGACGACCCGTAAGTTGGACGTGGTGGTGCGCTGAGCCCGATCGGGGCCGTCCGGTCGTCTCCCAGTGCGGGAAGGGCCGGTAGATCGGATGACGTGGTCGTGCTGATCGGCGCCGCGTTCGGCATCGCACTGTTGGCTGCGGTCGGCCAGGCGGTGTCCGGCTTCGGCTTCGCGCTGATCTCGGTGCCGTTGCTGATCCCGCTTATCGGCGCACCCGCTGCGGTGGCGGCGGCGACGATGCTGAGTTTCCTGCTGACCCTCGGCTCGTCGGTCCAGCAGCGTGCTCACGTGCAGTGGCGGACGGTGGCGGTGGTGTCGGCGACTGCCGTCGCCGGCATGCCATTCGGACTGCTCGCGCTGCAACTACTCGCTGCCAGATGGTTGTCGCTGGTGATCGGCTGCACGGTGATCGTGATGGTGATAGTGCTGGCCCGCCGTACTCATGGACCTGTGCGAGATCGGCCGGTGCGGGATCGGTCGGTGGCGGCGGCCGGTGCGCTCAGTGGTGCGCTGTTGACTTCCACCGGCATGAATGGGCCGCCGCTGGTGGCGGCGCTGCACGGAATGGGGCTGGCGCCACGACCATTTCGCGCGTCGCTACAGGCCGCCTTCGTGCTGCAGGACGCCATCGCCATCGTCGGCTTCGCGCTGGTCGGCCGGGTGACGGGCCAGGCGTTGACGGCCGTCGCCGCCGGTATCCCCGGGCTGGTCGCCGGCTGGCTCTTGGGTGATCTGGCGTTCGGCCGGATGAAGCAAGAGACGTTCCGCTGGATTGTGTTGGCGATGTTGACTGCCACCGGGACGGTGGCGCTGGTGCAGGCAATCAGTGGCTGACGGTCTGCTATGCACGCTAGGACGCATCAAATGATGCTAATCTTGATGTTGATGAGGAGGTCATCATGCGCACCACGCTGAACCTGGACGACGACCTGATCGAGCGGGCGGGTCGGCTC
>JALYVF010000175.1 GCA_030853385.1 Actinomycetota bacterium
GACCGATGTTGCTCGCCGGTCCGCCGGCCGTATCGTCGTTGGCATGGACCCCACGGCGGAACGGATCGTCAGCTGCGCCAGCTGTGGCGCTTCGGCGGCCGGCCCGCCGCTGAGCTGGATGCTGGAAACCGACACCGACCAGCGGCGCGGGCAGTTGTACTACTGCGATCGCTGTGCACGGGAGCACCTGCGGGCCATCGAGTCCCGGCTGCCGCAGGAGTGGTGGTAGTCGCGACGCTCTGGATGACCTGACCGTGGTTCCCCCGGGGGTGTGTGCGGTGGGGATCCCCCTGGTTCGGCCCGTCGTAGGTGAATATGGATCAGCTGGCAGCGAAGCCCGGCTGCCAGCGCAGCGCGATCTCCCGGAACGGTGCGGTGGCATCGAGCTGGCACAACACCCCGATCGAGCCGAACGTCACCCGATGGATCATCAGGAACTGCGGCGGCAGGTTCAGGTTGCGCGCCAGCTTGGATTCGGCGCTGGACAGGTCCGACATCCTGGCGGCCTGCTGCTGCATCCACGCCCTGGTGAAGTGAAACGTCGCGTGCCGCAACGGTTCTACGAAGGGAGCCACGTACTCCATCAGCTCCACCGGATCCGGGTCGAACCCGTTGGGGATGAACCCTTCCCGGCGCAGCAGGTCGAGTACGTCCTGCGCCCGACTGTTCAGCGCCAGTCGCGACACTTCGCCGATCACCGGCGGTGAGCCCTGCTTGAGTCTGGCCACCGAACCGAAATCGAGGACGCCGAGCCGGTTGTCCGGGGTCAGCAGATAGTTGCCGGGATGTGGATCTGCGTGCAGCAGACCGACCCGGGTCGGCGCGCTGAAGTGCAGCTCGGTGAGCAGGCTGCCGGCCAGGTCGCGTTGCTCGCGGGTGCCGGAGCGAATGATCGTGGCCAGGCCGATGCCGTCCACCCATTCGGACACCAGAACATGCGGCGCACTGGCCACCACCCGCGGGACGAAGATGTGCTCGTCACCGGCGAACTCGCTGGCGAACGCGCGCTGGTTGTCCGCCTCCGCTGAGTAGTCGAGCTCCTCCATCAGCCGCTCGCGCATCTCCTCGAGCAACGGCTTGACGGCAATTCCCGGCACCAGCATCCCGAAGATCGGACCCACCCTGCTGAGTTGAGCGATGTCGGCCCGCAGCGCCGCCCCCGCCCGCGGATATTGGATCTTGACGGCGACGTCCCTGCCGTCCTTCCAGACGGCCTGGTGAACCTGACCGATGCTGGCCGCGGCGGCAGCTGTATCGGAGAACTCCGCGAAGTGGCTGCGCCAGCCGCGACCCAGCTGCTCCGCGAGGACCCGGTGGACGCCTTCGGTGGGCATGGGGGGAGCGGCGTTCTGCAGCTTCGTCAGTGCCTCCCGGTACGGCTCGGCGAATTCGTCGGGGATGGCGGCCTCGTACACCGACAACGCCTGGCCGAATTTCATCGCGCCACCCTTGAGGGTGCCGAGTACCTCGAACAGCTGCTCGGCCGTTCTGCGTTGCAACTCGGCGGTCACCTCGCCGCGGTCGGCGCCGAACATCCGTTGGCCCCAGCCGAGTGTCAACCGTCCGGCCGCGGACAACGGCAGGCTGGCGAGTCGGGCAGACCGACCAATGGCCCCCCGCGGAATGTGTGCCACCAGGCCATTGTGGCAGCTGCCCCCGACGGTCACCCCGATTTTTGGTCAATCGGAGTTCGGCTGCTGGCACGAGCAGCGTGGGTGACGTGTCCACGATCGACGTCGCGGCAGACCGGTTGCATCCCATTCGACAGTCCCGTTCACCGTCGCAGGGCGGTGCACCCCCTCCACCAGTTCCAGTACCTCGGCAGCGGCCAGTGTTGCTGCTCCGGCGGCCAGAACTGCCGGTGGCGCAACAGGTTCGCGCAGGATCGCCTGCCGGACCAGCGGCCAACCGGCGTCGGCATCGGTGCGCGACAATTCGGCGCACCACAGGCAGCTGGACATCCGCGGCAGCACCAGCGGCCCTACCACGGCCCTGGCCGCCCCGGCCCAGACCGCCAAGTGCGGAATCTCATCCTGCACCAGCATCTTGGCCAGCCCGGCGTCGGCCGGTCCGTCACCGGCGACCACCACCACGCTGGGACGCTGATGACCGGCCACCGGCTGCACCTGGATCCGCGCGGAGACCGCCTTCAACCTGGCCGCGGTGCGGGCCCGATCGTCGAGGTCGCCGCTGTCGGGTGGGAGCAGATCGGACCGGCGCAACGGTCGGTCCGGGGCGTGATACAGATGCCCGATGCCGCTGGCCGCCAGCTGCAGGGCCATGGTCGACGCCACCCTGCCGGCGCCGCGGATCTCGACAATGGCGTCAGCACGTCGCATCAGCAGCACCTCCGCCACATCAGTGCCATAGCGATGAGTGAGGTGAGCGCGCTCTTCGCCGAGGCCGAGCACGTGCTCGTCGGAGTCCGAGATCCGGCCGAGCAGCCCCGCGTGCAGCAGTCGACGGACGATCTCGGTCCAGAGTTCGGGTTCTGCCAGCTGGCGGTGGAGTACCTGGCCAAGCGGCACCCGGCCGTCGAGAGCTGTCAGCACCCCGGCCGCGTGGCTCGGGGCGTTGGCCAGGATCACTCTGCGGGGCGGATCGGTGCCGATCTGCAGCCTGTTCGTGCCGCGTTCGACCAACCGCAGACCAGTCCCGAGCCGATACCTGGTCGAGGCATCGCCCTCAGATGGTGCGGACGGAGTCGCCGAACGCGTAGAACGCGCCGGCGCGGCGGCCCTGGCTGCGGTGGGACGCTCAGCACTCGGCGTCGTCGTCATGTTGCCCCCTGCCCCGAAACGAACCTTGTGACGGAGCGTGCCAGACGATCGGCGGACGCCACCGAGTTGTCCACACCGCAGGCGAGGGTGCTGTGGACAACTCGGCCGAATAGATCGTGCTGCTTCCAGGGAAACGACTCGACGCCGGACCGCACACTGCGATCCGGCGTCGATTACTCGGCCGCGAGGGCCGTGCTCTCAGGCCTTACCGAGGATGCGGTTCATCTTGGTGCCGCAGACCGGGCAGGTGCCCTTGGCCATCCTGCGGCCGTTGGTCTCGTGCACCTCGCCCTCGAAGTCGCGCTTCTCCTTGCACTTCACGCAGTAACCGTTGTAAGTCTCGGCCATGGCACTCCCTTTCTGCTCTCTTTCCCTGCTGACCTCTCAGCGGGGAATGATCGGGCCGACGGTGCCCGGAATCGCCGCTCACGCTACCTGCCCGCGCGCGTGCAGCGGCGCAACCAGCCACCGTGGCCGCGGTCGGTTTCGGATAAATCTCACTATCACCGCCAAGCGGACTGCCGATCCTGTGACGGACGAGACCAGTGGGACGGGTGTGACGGAGCGCCGCGGGGTGCTGCGCGGTGCCGCCCGGCAGCGTGGCTGCGGCCGGTGCAAGGATTGACCGATGAGCCATCTCGCCGCTGACGATCGGTACGACTCCATGCAGTACCGCCGCGCCGGACGCAGCGGGCTGATGCTGCCCGCTGTCTCGCTCGGGCTGTGGCAGAACTTCGGGGACGTCAACCCACTGGACACTCAGCGAGCGATCCTGCGCCGGGCGTTCGACCTCGGCGTCAGCCATTTCGATCTTGCCAACAACTACGGCCCGCCCTACGGCACGGCCGAGACCAACTTCGGACGTATCTTCACCGAGGACTTCCGGCCGTATCGCAACGAGCTGGTGATCTCGACGAAGGCCGGCTACGACATGTGGCCGGGACCGTATGGCGACTGGGCGTCTCGGAAGTATTTGCTGAACAGCCTGGACGACTCGTTGCGCAGGATGCGGCTCGACTATGTGGACATTTTCTATTCACACCGCGCCGACCCTGAGACGCCACTGGAAGAAACGATGGGCGCGCTGCACACCGCCGTCCAGTCGGGCCGGGCGCTGTATGCGGGGATCTCGTCGTACTCGCCCGAGCGGACCGAGCAGGCGGCACAATTGCTCGCCGAGATGGGAACGCCGCTGCTGATTCATCAGCCGTCCTACTCGATGCTCAACCGCTGGATCGAGGAGGGGCTGCTGGACACGTTGGGGGAGAGCGGCATCGGCTGCATCGCATTCTCACCCCTGGCCCAGGGAATGCTCACAGATCGCTACCTCAAGGGCGTTCCGGAGGGGTCGCGAGCATCGCGGACCGGTTCGCTGAGCACGGATCTGCTCACCGACGAGGCGATCACGCACATCAAGGCACTCAACGACATCGCGAAGGGACGCGGTCAATCGCTGGCCCAGCTCGCGTTGGCCTGGGCGCTGCGGGACGAGCGGGTGACGAGCGTGTTGGTCGGCGCCAGCTCGGTGCGGCAGCTCGAGGATAACCTGGGAGCGCTCGGCAATCTGAGCTTCTCGGCGGACGAATTGACGACCATCGAGCAGCACGCGGTCGACACCGGTATCAACCTGTGGCGGCCATCCAGCACCGTGTAGTCAGGCTGCCGCTGGCACGTCGACCGGCGGCCGCTGCAGCCGAACGCGGTCAGACTTCTCTTGTCCCAGCAGGGCTTTCGCCGTCATCGCGGTCGTCGGACTTGTCGTCGTCCTGCTTGTCGCCGGCGTAATCATCCTGGGGATGATCACTGCCGCTAGGATCGGCGGCCGGCTCGTCGTTGGCGGAATCTGTTGCCCCGGCTGGCTTCTCAGCCTGCGCCGCGGCATCGACCCGGTCGGCGCCACCGGCCGGCTCGGCGACGTTAGCAGGCGCGTCGGGCGGCTTCGTCTCGTCGAAACCGTCAAGGTCGGCCAGGCTCTCGACGTCGTCCAAGCCGGCCAGCAGCTCGGTGAATTCCTTGTCCCGCTGGACGAATCCGGCCGGATCGTCCAGGTCAGCGTTGCTGGGCAACAGGTCTGGGTGCGCCCACAGCGCATCCCTGCCGTCGTTGCCGCGGCTCTCGCCGACGGACTGCCACAGCTCGGCGGCTGACCGCAGTCGCCGCGGGCGCAGCTGCAACCCGACCAGGTTCTGGAAGGTCTGCTCACTCGGGCCGCCGGATGCGCGGCGCCGGCGCATGGTCTCTTGGAGGGCGACCGCACCGGGCAGCCGCTCGCCGACCGCTTCGGTCACCACGGTGTCGACCCAGCCCTCGACCAGCGCCAGCAGGGTGTCGAGGTCGGCCAGCGCCGACTCCTGGCCAGGGGTGATCTTCGGTTCGAACATTCCGCCGGGGACGCCCTGCCCGCTCATCAGCTCCTGCATGCTCGCCGGATCGGAGGGATCGATCTGCTGCGCCAGGTTCTCCATCTCGGAGAAGTCAACGGTGATGGCGGCGGCGTAGGCCTTGATCAGCGAGACCAGCCGGTCGCGCAACCACGGCGCTGCCGCGTACAGCCGGTGGTGGGCCGCTTCCCGCGCGGCCAGGTACAGCCGCACCTGGTCTTCGTCGACGCTCAGGCCGTGGGAGAACTCGGCGATGGCCAGCGGCATCAACGCAGCGGTGCCGTCCGGGCCGAGCGGCAAGCCGATATCGGTGGAGGTGAGCACCTCGCCGGACAGCTGGGCAAGGCCTTGACCGAGTTGCGAGCCGAACGTCATCCCGCCCATCGAAGAGAGCATGCCGAGCAGCGGGCCGACCTGGCCGCGCACCTCGTCCGGCAGCGCGTCGGTCCAGGCCGAGGTGACGCGCTCGGCGATCGGCGTGCACAACAACTTCCAGGTCGGCATGGTGGCCTCGACCCACTGTCTGGCGTTCCACGCGGTGACGGTTCTGGTCGCGGCCGGGAAACCGGTGGCGCCGTCCAGCCACACTTCGGCGAGCTTGACCGCGTCCCGCACCTCGTCCACGTCGACCGAGCTGGCCGGATGCGCGGCCGGAATGCCTTGTAGCGCAAGCTTCTGCGCCATGTCGTAGTTGATCGGACCCGAGTCGGAGCTGCCGGCCTCGGACATCATGTTGCCGAGCTGGGCGAGCATGTTGCCGAGCTGGCTCAGATCAAATCCGCCGGCGTCCCCACCGAGGCCTGCTCCGAACGGGCCGAGGGCGCCGCCGGTGGGGTCGCCGGGGGAACCCGGCTCCTTGTCTGGGTCGTCGTCACCCGAGCTGGCGCCGAAGCCGAAGGGGAGATTCGTCATGCCGTCTACGGTACGCAGCCCCCTGCCGTCTGGCGGCGGTTGGAGGGCCGCGATCGCGCTGGGCGAACAACTGCAGGCGAACAAGCAGCGAAACCCCGGGCTAGACCCGGGATCGAGAGCCGATTCGAGTCCCGGCTGGACACCCGCACCGAATCGGAGAGCGGGCCGGCACATCGAGACCGCATACAGTCTCGGCCATGCAATGGTTCTCCCGGCTGTCCCTGCGCGGGCGAGTGCTGACGGTCGGCGCCATCCTGACGGCCGCCCTGATCGCCATCGGCGCCAGCGTTCCCATCCCCTATGTAGCGGAGGGCCCTGGCGTTACCTACAACACCCTCGGCAACGAGCAGGGCGCCGAGGTGATCACCTTCACCGGCTCGGGCATCCCGGCGTCGGTGAACGAGAAGTTTGCCAATCAGGGGCATCTGAACATGACGACGGTCTCGGTGACCGATGGGCTGCCGCTGTTCGCCGCGCTGGGGTTGTGGGCACGGTCGGACTACTCACTGGTGCCGCGGGAGGACGTCTTCCCGCCGAACCAGACCGTCGAGCAGGTGAACCAGCAGAACGCCGAGATGTTCTCCGAGTCGCAGTCGTCGGCCGAGATCGCTGCTCTGGAATATCTCAAGTACCCGAACGTCGTCTACGCGGGCAACGTGCTGGACAAGTCGCCGAGTACCGGGAAACTGCGGCCGCAGGACCGCATCACCGAGATCAACGGCGGCAAGGTGACCGACACCGCGAGTCTGCAGAAGGCGATGGCCGGCACCAAGCCACGGCAGGTGATTCAGGTGGTGGTGGACCGCAGTGGCGTACGCAAATCGTTGACCATCGTTCTCGGCACGAACCCGGACGATGCCAGCCGCGGATTCCTCGGCATCGAGCCGCAGGAACGCCCGCTGGCCCCGTTCACCGTGCACATTTCGTTGGACAGGATCGGCGGTCCGTCTGCCGGCCTGATGTTCACCCTCGGGGTGATCGACAAGTTGACCAAGGGAGATCTGAGCAGCGGCAAGTTCATCGCCGGCACCGGCGAGATCAACCTGCAGCAGGATCTCACCAAATCACCAACGGTCGGCCCGATCGGCGGCATCCTGCTCAAGGAGATCGGCGCCAGGGACAAGGGCGCCACCATCTTCCTGGTGCCGGCCGCCAACTGTCAGGAGGCCGTCACCAGGGTGCCCGCCGGTCTGCAGCTGGTGAAGGTCGCCACCCTCGATGACGCGATGAACGCCCTGCACGACATCGCCGCCGGGAAAACGCCGCCCGGCTGCTGAGTCAGCTGAAGGTCGCCTGCAAGGCAGCGATCAGCCCCGGTGCCAGCTCGCCGCCGCGCAGCGGTTGCTGGTCGTTTCCGCTGTCGGGGCTGCCGCTCGGCCGGACCCGCAGCAAGCAGGCACCGCCGATTGCCCCGCGCAGCACACCGGCCACCAATCTGGCCTCGGTCCGCCGCGGGTGGCCGGCCGCTGCGCTTGCTGCTGCTGTGCCGTCTGCCGCCTCAGCCAGTTCGGCGGCGACGTCCGGCGGCAGCACCAGGATCTCCTGGACCAGGGCGCAGCCGGCCACCGAATCTGGCCAGACGATGCTGGCCAGCGCCTTTTCCATGTTCCCGGGCGGCAGCTCGTCCTGCGCGATTGGGGTGAGAACGCCGTTCTCGGCCAGATGACCGGCCAGCTCCGGCTGCGCCGCCCGTAACTCCACCGTCGGCACCAGGGCGAACAGTCGAGGTGAGGCATCCCAGCCGGCATCGGCGGCGAATTGCTCGACCTCGGCGACCGCGGTCGCCAGGTCGGGGTCTTCCCACCACTGCGGCACTGCCGGCACGGCCGGCGGCTGTGGTTGCTGCGGTTGCTGCGGGTCCTGGTCACGAATAGGTGTCACCCGTTGATCGTCGCACGGTCGGGGGAACCTATCTTCGGGCTCTACAGTTGACGCTTGGAGGACTTCGGCTGCGCCGTTCGTCCCACCGGCATTCCCGGAACCGCGGGAGGTCAATCGACGCGAGGAGCTTGGCGTGGGCATGAGGCCCGGGATGGGGATCCCGACTATCTCCAAGCGAGCCAAACGGGTGTTGATCGTCATCGTCTCGCTGGTGGTGCTGGCGATTCTGTGGTTCCAATTCGTCGGGTTGTACGTGGACTACCTGTGGTACGGCGAGGTCGGCTTCCGCCAGGTGTTCACCACTCAGGTGGTCAGCCGGCTGGTGCTGTTCCTGGTGGCCGGGCTCGGCTCGGGCGGCCTGGTGCTGCTGACGATGCTGCTGGCCTACCGCTCGCGCCCGGTGTTCGTACCGACGGCGGTGACGAACGACCCGCTGGCGCCCTACCGGACCGTGGTTTCCTCCCGCCCGAAGTTGTTCGGGATCGGCATCTCGACGCTCATCGGCATCATCTGCGGGCTTTCGGCGCAGGGTCAGTGGGAAACCGTGCAGCTGTTCCTGCACGGCGGATCCTTCGGGCAGACGGATCCGCAGTTCGGCCACGACGTCGGTTTCTACGTGTTCAAGCTGCCGATGATCCAGATGCTGCTCGGCTGGCTGTTCGTGATCACCGCGATCTGCTTCTTCGTCGCGCTGGCCATCCAGTACGTCTTCGGCGGTATCAGGTTGCAGGGTGCAGGCCGGCGGGTGACGTCGGCGGCCACCCTGCAGCTGTCGCTGCTGATTGGCGCCTTCGTGCTGATCAAGGCGATTCAGTACTGGTTCGACCGCTACGACCTGATGTTCTCCGACCGCAACGGCATTACCGGAGCGTCCTACACCGACGTCAACGCCCTGCTGCCGGCGAAGATCATCTTGATGGTGATCGCGGTGCTCTGCGCCGTCGGGTTCTTCGTCGGGGCGTTCCTCAAGTCGGTGAAACTGCCGGCGATCGCGCTGGCCCTGATGGTGCTGTCCAGCGTGCTGATCGGTGGGGCATGGCCATTGGTGTTGCAGCAGGTGGTGGTGAAGCCGAACGCGTTGCAGAAGGAACCGCCGTACATCCAGCGGAATATCAACGCCACCCAGGTTGCCTACGGCATCGGCGGCGACAAGGTGAGCTACTCGAATTATCAGGACAACACCGCGGAAGATCCTAAGGTCCTGGAAAAGGACACCCAGACGGTGCCCAACGTCCGGTTGCTCGATCCGAACTTGTTGTCGGACACCTTCACCCAGAAGGAACAGACCGAAAACTTCTACGGCTTCCCCAACCAGTTGTCGGTCGACCGCTACACGATCAGCGGCAAGACCCAGTCCTACGTGGTGGCGGCCAGGGAGATCGACTCCGCGAAGCTGGCGGACAACCAGACCGACTGGATCAACCAGCATCTGGTGTACACCCATGGCGACGGTTTTGTGGCCGCCCCGGCCAACACCGTCCAAGAGGGATATCCGCAGTTCACCGTGTCCGACTTGAACAACGAGGGGACGATCCCGGTCACCCAGCCGCGGATCTACTACGGCGAACTGGACAGCAACTACGCCATCGTCGGTGCGCAGAGCGGCGGCGCTGCTCACGAGTACGACGCACCCGGCAAGCCGCAGTTCACCTACAACGGTCAGGGCGGAGTTCCCGTCGGAAACCTGTTCAAGCGTCTGGTGTTCGGCACCTACTACGGCGAGGCGAATTTCCTGTTCTCGTCGCAGATCGGCGGCAACTCCAAGATCATGTATCACCGCGAGGTGCGGGACAGGGTGCAGAAGGCCGCGCCGTTCCTGACGGTCGACACCAACCCGTATCCGGCGGTGGTGGGCGGCCGGATCGTCTGGATTGTCGATGCCTATACGACCGCCGACAACTATCCGTACTCGCAGCGCATCTCGCTGTCCGATCCCACTACCAACTCGCAGTCGGTCGCCGGCAGCACCGCCGCGCAGGCGTCCACCGAGGTCGGCTACATGCGCAATTCGGTGAAGGCGACTGTGGATGCCTATGACGGCACCGTGAAGCTGTACCAGGTCGACGACAACGACCCGATGCTGAAGGCCTGGTCTGCGGTGTTCCCTGGGCTGATTCTGCCGCAGAGAGATGTCTCACCGGAGCTGCGGGCGCACTTCCGCTATCCGCAGGACATGTTCGAGGTGCAGCGATCGTTGCTGGCCAAGTACAACGTGCAGAACGGCACCACCTTCTTCCAAGCGTCGAACTTCTGGAAGATCCCCGACGATCCCACGGAGGGCCAGAGCATCACCGCTGCCCAGCCGCCGTACTACCAACAGCTCACCCTGCCGGGAGCAACAGAACCGACCTTCGAACTGACGAGCCCGCTCACCGGCCTGGCGCGAGACTTTATGGCCGGCTATGTCAGTGCCAATGGTGATCCAAAGAATTACGGAAAGCTCACCGTATTGCGATTCCCAACTGCAACCCAAACCCCGGGACCTAAGCTCGTCCAACAGTTGTTTCGCGCTGACTCCGGCATAGCCAACTGGATATCGACCAGGATTAACGGTGGAAGCGCGGTGGTGATCTATGGCAATTTGCTGACATTGCCAATACACGGCGGACTGCTGTATGTGGAACCCTTGTATCTGCAGGGCGTATCGGCCAGCTCTTATCCGCAGCTGGCCCAGGTGCTGGTCTGGTTCTCCAACCGGGTTGGCCAGGGCAACACCCTCAGCCTGGCGTTGGAGAACGCCTCCAGCAAGACGCCGGTGAGTGCGGCCGCGGTAACTGGCGGTAACGGGGCTACCGGCACCGGTTCGGCGTCGATCGTGACGTCCAGCGGAGCGCCGCAATCGTCGACGACGTCTTCGTCATCGGTCAGTGTCGTGCCGCCGAACGAGGCCCAGGCTCTCGCGGCCATGAACGTCGCGCTGGATAAGCTGAACACGGCGAAGAAAACTGGTGACCAGGGGCAGATCGGCGAGGCCAACCAGAAGCTCGAAGATGCGGTGCAGGCCTACCTCTCGGTCGCCACACCGTCCGGCGGCACCGGTACGCCGTCTGCGCCGCCGCCCGCCTCGGGTGCCAGCACCACCACCCGGACGGCACCTGCCGGAGGCTGACTCCGACGGTTCTCGAAACACGATTTGGCTGTTGTCCCGCCGTTTGGTATTGTTGTAGATACCAACGCGGGGTGGAGCAGCTCGGTAGCTCGCTGGGCTCATAACCCAGAGGTCGCAGGTTCGAATCCTGTCCCCGCTACGAACTGGAATAGGT
>JALYVF010000188.1 GCA_030853385.1 Actinomycetota bacterium
GCGGCCGCTTCGCAGTCATCCACCGTCAGCCCCAGAGCGGGCAGGTCGAGCTGCTGGAACGGCTCGATGGCAAACCGAGCGCGCCGATCCACCCAGCGCCTGGCGAACCGCGCCGAGCTCGAGCAGAAGCTGCAGTCGCCGTCGAAGATCAACAGCGGGCCGGTGGCCGGTACGGGCGTCATACCCCCTGCCTACCAGCTGAGGCGGTCAATGCAGTGCCGCGGGCTGCGGGATGTCGTCGGCGCACAAGTGCCGACAACGCTGGAAATCGCGGATGGGGTGTTGCTGCTCGGTGGCGTCGCCGCGGCCGCCTTGCTGGGCCAACGCTCCCGGAACAGCGCAGCTCGGGCAGCGGATCCGGCAGTCTCGGACGGACCCGTCACCGCAGGTCGCTGAGCCGTCGACAGCACCAGCAGCGCGCCGCAGCAGCGGCTGGTGGGGCGCCGGCAACCATCCCTGTGGGATACTGGAGTGCAGGCAACCGCCAGGCCACGTGCCGGTGCCGCCCCCGACGAGTGACAGTCGCCGAGCGGGGCGAGCGTCCGGAACGCGGAACGGCGCGCCGACTGCCAGCAAACTTCCTGCGGCCAGTTCACTGCAGTCCATCGCAGTGGCCAGGCAGCAGAACCCTATACATAACGACCCCCGCGCGGACGCGTCTTTACGCGCCCGGGGGCCCGTGAGAGGAACAACTGAATGACTGAGAACCTGTCGAGCGCACTCACCGAGGCGCTGGCCGATCTCCCCGCAAAACCACGTGTGCACGAGCTTGCCAAGCGCTCGGGACTGTCCAGCAAGGAACTGATAGCGGTGCTCGCCGAGCGCGGCATCCAGGCGCGTGCAGCCTCCTCGTCCGTCGACCACGACGCGGCGGTCGCGCTGCTCACCGCGCTACTCGGCGGCGACGCCGTCGAGGCGCCGACCGCAGCGGTGCCCGCGGCCGTGCTCGACAACCCGGCGCCATCCGGCGTCCGTCCACTGTTCCTGGAACCGGAACAGGCGCCCGCACCGAAACAGTCGCGGTCGCGCCGGCCGGCCGGCCGGCCCAATGACGAACCGTCGGAGGCTGCAGCACCTACCGTCGATGCCGAGACGGCGGAACCGCCGAAGCGTTCGCGCTCGCGGCGCCAGCCGGCCGCCGACAACCTCGATACCGCAGCCGACACCGAAGCTGCTGCCACTGCGGCAGCAGATACCGACAGCGAGCCGGCCGCCGACGGCGCGGACGCAAGGCCGGCCGGAAGGTCGCGCCGGCGCCGAGGTCGCGGCAAGCAGGCCGACACCGACGGTGCCGACACCGAGACGAATGCTGTTGTCGTCGAGTCCGACCTCGAGGAGCAGCAGGGATCGGCCGACGAGGCAGCGGCCGAGCAGTCCGGTTCGGCCGACACCGAATCCGAGGACGATGCGGAATCCAGCGGCCGTCGTCGTCGCCGTCGCGGCCGCCGTGGGCGCGGCAGGCCGGATGACGACGCGCAGGACGAAGCCAACGACTCGGGTACCGGGAATGACGGCGGGGCCACCGACTCACCTGCCGGTTCGTCGTCGCAGTCGAGCGAATCCTTATCCGACGACGACCAGACCGATTCGGACGACGCCGACGACTCCGAGTCGGACGACGCGGAGTCGGCCGGCGGGACCAGGCGGCGCCGGCGTCGTCGTCGCCGCAGCGGTTCCGGCGGTGAGGATGCTCCTCGCGAGGACGACCCCGACAACACCGTCGTCCACGTGCGCGATCCGCGCAGCGGAGAGACCAACGAAGTCCAGGGCATCAAGGGCTCGACCCGGCTGGAGGCGAAGCGGCAGCGGCGCAAGGACTCGCGCGACAATCGCCGGCGCCCGCAGATCCTCACCGAGGCCGAGTTCCTGGCCCGCCGCGAGTCCGTCGACAGGGTGATGGCCGTGCGTCAGCGGGGCGATCTCGCCCAGGTCGCGCTGCTTGAGGACAACATCCTGGTCGAGCATTTCGTCTCGCAGGCCGGGGCCGACTCGATGATCGGCAACATCTACCTCGGCAAGGTACAGAACGTGCTGCCCTCGATGGAGGCTGCCTTCGTCGACATCGGGCGTGGCCGCAACGCCGTGCTCTACGCCGGCGAGGTCAACTGGGACTCCGCCGGACTGCAGGGCAAGGCGCGGCGCATCGAGACCGCACTGTCCAGTGGCGACACCGTCCTGGTGCAGGTATCCAAGGATCCGGTCGGACACAAGGGCGCCAGGCTCACCACCCAGATCGCCTTGCCGGGCCGATTCCTGGTCTACGTTCCGGCCGGCGGCGCCACCGGCATCTCCCGGAAACTGCCGGACACCGAGCGCAAGCGGCTCAAGGCCATCCTGGACCGGATCGTCCCGGACGACGCCGGCGTCATCATCAGGACGGCCGCCGAGGGCGTGCCGGAAGAAGAGCTGGCCCGCGACGTCGAGCGCCTCAAGTCGCAGTGGGACGAGATCAAGGCCGTCGCCGAGGGCACGGACTCGACCGCCGACACTGCCGATGCTGCCGATACCGCGGGTGGCGCGGCCAAGGGCAGGAAGAAGAAGAGCGCTGTTTCGAAAGCAACAGCGCCGCAACAGCTTTCGGCCGAACCGGACACGCTGATCAAGGTCGTTCGCGATCTGTTCAACTCCGATATCAACAAGCTGGTGATCGACGGGGACGAGACCTTCGAATCGGTGTCTGGCTACGTCAACCAGGTGGCGCCGGAACTCGCCGACAGGGTCTCGCGGTACGAGTCGAACGGCGACGGCCGGGACATCTTCACCGAGTACCGGATCGACGAGCAGATCGCCAAGGCGTTGGAACGCAAGGTGCATCTGCCGTCCGGCGGCTCGCTGGTGATCGACCGCACCGAAGCGATGACGGTGGTCGACGTCAACACCGGCAAGTACACCGGGTCCGGCGGCAACCTCGAGGAGACCGTCACCAAGAACAATCTGGAAGCGGCCGAGGAGATCGTCCGGCAGCTGCGACTGCGGGATATCGGCGGCATCATCGTTGTCGACTTCATCGACATGGTGCTGGAGTCCAACCGCGAGTTGGTGCTGCGCAGGCTCACCGAATCGTTGGGTCGCGACCGGACCAGGCATCAGGTGGCCGAGGTCACCTCGCTCGGCCTTGTCCAGATGACGCGCAAGCGGATGGGCACCGGCCTTGTCGAGGCATTCTCCGAAACCTGTGAGCACTGCCACGGGCGCGGCATCGTGCTGCGTGACGTACCGCTGGACCACAGCCATGAGGACGACTCCGACCGGCCGACCGGCAAGAAGCGCCGGGAACGCAAGCGCGGCGACTCGACAGACGCAATGCCGAGCGAGCCGATCGCCAGGATCACCACCCTCAAGGCCGATCCGCGTGGGCCGAAGCCGCCGCTGCGGTCCGGCGCCCCGGTTCGCGCTGTCGACGCAGTCGACGCTGCGGACGGCGCTGTCGCCAGCGCTCTCGCGCACGGTGACGGTCAGCTGACGACTGATGACGAGGTGGTGGCAGCGGCCGTCAGCGCGGTCAGCCAGCCGGCAGTAGACGCGGCAACAGCTGCAGTGCGCACTCCGGATGCCGGCAGCACAGCGGACGACACCGCGACCAACGGCGATCCGGCCGGCGCTGTGGCACCGGCCGAACAGCCGGCACGGGCAGCCAAACGGCCGCCCCGCCGCCGCCGAGCCACCTCCAACGGCGTGGTGACCACGGGCGGGGAGTCGAGTTCACCAGCGGTGTCCGTGGACGAAACGGTATCGGCGGAGTCTGCCGAGCCTCCGGCTCCGTCTGCCGCCGAGCCAACCGTGGTGGCCGAGCCGGCACCGGCAGTCGAGGAACCGGTGGCGAAGACAGCGCGCCGGCGTCGGCGCGCGGCCAGTCGGCCGGCAGGTCCGGCGGGGGACGCCCAGCCGGTACTGGTGCAGACCAAGGAGGACGCTCGGCCGGAGGCCTCTCTCTGAATTCCCAGCAGGACGCACGAGCGTGGGATCGGCCGGTTTGTCTTAGGGCTGGGCCGCCGCGTATCGTTGGAGGTCGTTCCGCCGCCGGTCGGCGGGCTTTGCTGTGCCCAGCGGCCAACTAGCCGGCCGGCGTGCGGCGCCCGACCTACCAGCAGCACCCAATAGCACCGAACAAGGCATGAATTCGAGTCAGCGCGCCATGCGCTGCAGCAGAACGGAAGGCAGACCAGCGATGTACGCGATCATCTCAACGGGCGGCAAGCAGTACAAGGTCGCCGAGGGTGACGTCATCGAGGTCGAGAAGCTCGACGGGATAGCCGGCACGGTTGTCTCGTTGGCGGCTGTAATGCTGGTCGACGGCACCGATGTGACTGCGACTGCCTCCGAATTGGCGAAGGTCACCGTCTCCGGTGAGGTTGTCGAGCACACCAAGGGCCCGAAGATCGTCATTCACAAGTTCAAGAACAAGACCGGGTACCACAAGCGGCAGGGGCACCGTCAGCCGCTGACCAAGGTGAAGGTCACTGCGATTGCTGTCGGCGCTGCCGGCAAGTGACTCTGGCCGGCTGAGAAAACACTGAGAGGGCATCTGTCATGGCACATAAGAAGGGCGCATCCAGCTCCCGCAACGGTCGCGATTCCAACGCTCAGTACCTGGGTGTCAAGCGCTTCGGCGGACAGGTAGTGCTGGCCGGCGAGATCCTGGTTCGGCAGCGCGGCACCAAGTTCCACCCGGGTAACGGTGTCGGTCGCGGCAAGGACGACACGCTGTTCGCGCTCGTCCCTGGCGCGGTCGAGTTCGGATCCAAGCGTGGTCGCAAGACCGTCAACATCGTGGTCGAGCCGGCTCCGGCCGAAGCCCAGCCGGTGGCCTGATCGCACGACCTGCGCGCAGCAACCGACACGAGGGGCGGACCGGACCACCGGGCCGCCCCTCGTTCGGTTCCCCGCTCCGGCGAGGATCAACTTTAAGCTCCACTCCAGCAGAAAGGTCACCATGGCCCGCTTTGTCGATCACGCGGTACTGCATCTGCAGGCCGGTGACGGCGGTCGTGGGTGCGCATCGGTTCACCGGGAGAAGTTCAAGCCGCTCGGCGGACCGGACGGCGGCAACGGCGGCAACGGCGGCGATGTGATCCTGATCGTCGACCCCAACGTGCACACCCTGTTGGACTTCCATTTCCGGCCGCATGCGAAGGCAGGCAGCGGCAAGCAGGGCCAGGGCGACCACAAGGACGGTGCCAACGGCGGCCGGCTGGAGATGCGCGTCCCGGACGGCACGGTAGTACTGGACCACCATGGACGGCTGATCGCCGATCTGATCGGTCCTGGCACCCAGTACATCGCCGCCAAGGGCGGCCGCGGCGGTCTCGGCAATGCCGCGCTGGCCTCGAAGTCCCGCAAGGCGCCCGGTTTCGCCCTGCTCGGTGAGCCCGGCGACACCGCCGAGATCACCCTCGAACTCAAATCGGTGGCCGATGTCGGTCTTGTCGGCTTTCCCAGTGCCGGCAAGTCGTCGCTGGTCTCGGTGCTGTCCGCGGCCCGGCCGAAGATCGCCGACTATCCTTTCACCACCTTGGAGCCGAACCTCGGGGTGGTGGAGGCCGGGTCCGAGACGTTCACCATCGCGGATGTGCCAGGGCTGATTCCTGGCGCCAGCCAGGGCAAGGGCCTCGGTCTGGAGTTCCTACGGCACATCGAACGGTGTGCGGTGCTGGCGCATGTGGTGGACTGCGCGACGTTCGAGTCCGGCCGCGATCCGGCCTCCGACATCGCCGCGCTCGAGAATGAGCTGTCCGAGTACACCCCTTCGCTGGCCAACGATCTCGCCGAGAAGCCGCGGCTGGTGGTGCTGAACAAGATCGACGTGCCGGAGGCGCGGGAACTGGCCGGCTTCGTCCGGCCGGACCTGGAAGCGTTGGGCTATCGGGTGTTCGAGGTCTCCACGGCGACACACGATGGCCTCAAGGAGCTTCGGTACGCGCTGGCCGAGATTGTCGCAGCCGACCGGATCGCCCGGCCGGCGGCCGTGGCCGAGCGGATCATCGTCCGGCCACAGCCCGTCGACTCCGAGCAGTTCAGCGTCGAGTTGGACCCGGAGATTCCCGGTGGCTTCCTCGTGCACGGAGAACGACCCGAGCGCTGGATCAGGCAGACGGACTTCATCAACGACGAGGCCGTCGGCTATCTTGCCGACCGGCTAGCCAGGCTCGGCGTTGAGGACGCGCTGGCTGGACTCGGCGCAGTTCCCGGCGCCACCGTCACCATCGGCGAGGTGTCGTTCGACTTCGAGCCGATGTCGGCGCTGGCTGCCGGCGTGCCACAAGGCGAACGCGGTACCGACGAGCGGTTGGCCGCAGCGCACCGGGTCGGGGCCGCCGAACGCAAGGTGATGCACCGGTTGCGCCGTGGGTTGCCGGTCGAGGGCCACGATTGGGACGACCTCGCCGACGAGTTCAAGCGCGATAGCGCCGGCCCAGCCGCCGGTCAAGACGCTGGCCATGACAACGGCTGACCAGCCGCCCGCGGCCCTTCCGGTCGCTTCCGCTCGGGTGGCGGTCGGCACCGCCAGGCGACTGGTGGTCAAGGTCGGCTCGTCATCGCTGACCACCGCCGCCGGCGGCCTTGACCCGGCCAGGCTTGATGCTTTGGTGGACGCCGTATCAACCAGAACCGCGGCCGGTACCCAGGTAGTGCTGGTCTCGTCGGGTGCCATCGCCGCCGGCCTGTCGCCGCTCAAGTTGGCCCGCCGGCCGCGAGATCTGGCCACTCAGCAGGCAGCGGCGTCGGTCGGCCAGCAACTATTGGCAGCCAGGTATGCGATGTCGTTCGGCCGGCACTCGCTGATCGTCGGCCAGGTGCTGCTCACCAGCGACGATGTCGTCCGACGCTCGCACTACCGCAACGCGCAGCGCACCTTCGATCGGTTGCTGTCCTTCGGCGTGGTTCCGGTGGTGAACGAGAACGACACGGTGGCCACCGCGGAGATCAAGTTCGGTGACAACGACCGGCTTGCCGCGCTGGTGGCGCATCTGGTGCGAGCCGATGCGCTGGTGCTGCTCTCCGATGTCGACGCGTTGTATACCGGAGCGCCGACTGCTGCCGGATCCGTTCCAGTGCATGAGGTTTCCAGCCCGGAACAGCTGGACAAGATTGCGGTGGCCCGGTCGTCCAGCGATGTCGGAACTGGCGGGATGGCGTCGAAGCTGACCGCGGCCGGGACCGCCACCAACGCCGGCATCCCCGTGCTGCTGGCCAGCGCCGAGTCGGCGTCCGAGGTGCTGGCGATGTCGGATGACGGGCCGCGCCTCGGCACCGCGTTCGCCGCGTCCGGCCGGCGGACCGGTACCAGGCTGTTGTGGCTGCGCTATGCCGCCAATGCGGTCGGTTCGTTGGTTTTGGACGGCGGCGCGGTGGCCGCCGTCGTCAACCGTCGCAAGTCGTTGCTGCCGGCCGGAATCGTTGCTGCTCACGGTGATTTCGAGTCGGGCGATGTTGTCGATCTGACCGATGCGGACGGGACCATCGTCGCTCGTGGGTTCGTCTCCTACGACGCCACCGAGCTGCCGGACATCATCGGCCACCAGCTCGCCGACCTGCCGGCCGCCCGACGCCGGCCGGTGGTACACGCCGACGACGTGGTGAAGATGGATGCTGGCACTGCGTTTCTCTCCAGATCCTTCGCCGCATTCGAGTCGGAGTCGTCGTGACAACCGCTGCCGGTGTGTCCGCTGCCGCCGAGGCCAGCAGGGACGAGGTGCTGGACTGCGCGCGTCGAGCCCGCCCGGCCGCGCCAGTGTTGGCGAGCATGACGGCTGCCGCCAAACAAGAAGCGTTGCAGGCTATGGCATCGGGGCTCCGTCGGGGCGCCGACGAGGTACTGGCGTCGAACGGCGAGGACGTAGCTGCCGCCGAAGCAAGCGGGATGACGTCGTCGTTGGTGGACCGGCTTCGGCTCAGCAGCGCGCGCATCGACGGTATTGCCGGCGCGCTGGAGCTGGTGGCGTCGCTGCCCGACCCGGTCGGTACGCTGATTCGCGGTTCGGTGAGACCGAACGGGCTGCGGCTTAGTCAGGTAAGAGTGCCGATCGGGGTGCTGGCGATGATCTACGAGGCCAGGCCCAACGTCACCGTCGACGCCACCGGGATCGCGGTGAAGTCGGGGAATGTGGCGCTGCTACGCGGATCGGCGTCCGCCTACCGCTCCAACCTGGCCCTGGTGCGGCTGCTGCATGTCGCCGGTGTCGAAGCTGGGCTGCCGCCACACTTCGTGCAGCTGGTCCCCGGAACGGATCGCAGCTCCGTCAACCACCTGATGACGGCCCGCGGCCTGGTCGACGTCATCATCCCGCGCGGGGGCGCCGGGTTGATCCAGTCGGTGGTAACCGGGTCGACCGTTCCGGTGATCGAGACGGGAGTCGGCAACTGTCATGTGTACGTCGATGCCGCGGCCGATGCCGGGATGGCGATCGACATTGTGGTGAACTCCAAAGCCCGGCGGCCGTCGGTGTGCAATGCGGCCGAAACCGTTCTGGTGCATCGGGATTGCCCGTCAGGGCTGCTTCCGAAACTGGTTGAAGCGCTACATGCTGCCGGCGTCACCGTGCATGCCGCCGAGTCCGCGCTCGAGCTGCTGGACTCCGACCCGCGCACCGTTCCGGCCACGCCGAGCGACTTCGACGGGGAGTTCCTGTCGTTGGACATTGCGCTAGCCGTTGTCGACGACCTGGACGCGGCGATCGAGCACATTGCGGTGCACGGAACGGGACACACCGAGGCCATCGTCACCGAGGACCTCAGTGCTGCCAACACCTTTGCCGAGCGGGTGGATGCCGCGGTGGTGATGGTGAACGCCTCGACGGCCTTCACCGACGGCGGCGAGTTCGGCTTCGGGGCAGAGATCGGCATCTCCACCCAGAAGCTGCATGCCCGCGGACCTATGGGTCTGCTCGAGCTCACCTCGAGCAAATACATCGTTACCGGCAATGGCCAGACCAGGGACGCCTCATGACCGCGGCCGAGCAGCCTACCGGCCGCCGGATCGGCGTCATGGGCGGCACTTTCGACCCGATCCACCACGGCCACCTGGTCGCCGCCTCCGAGGTGGCGGACCGGTTCGAGCTCGATGAAGTGATCTTCGTCCCGACTGGCCGGCCGTGGCAGAAGGGCGACGAGCATGTGTTGTCGGCCGAGCATCGCTACCTGATGACGGTGATCGCGACCGCCGCCAACCCGCGGTTCACCGTTTCCAGGGTGGACATCGACAGGCCGGGACTTACCTACACCAGGGACACCCTGGCCGATCTGCACGCAGCCGAGCAAAACGCGCAGCTGTACTTCATCACCGGCGCCGACGCCCTGGCCAAGATCATGAGCTGGCGGGACGTCGAGGAGATCCTGTCGCTGGCCCACATGATCGGCGTCACCCGTCCCGGATATCCGCTCGACGACGGTGATCTGCCCGACGGCGCCATCACCCTGGTGGAGGTGCCGGCGATGGCGATCTCGTCCACCGCCTGCCGGGATCGGGTTCGGCGCGGCGAGCCGGTCTGGTACCTGGTACCGGACGGAGTGGTCCAGTACATCGCGAAATACCGCCTCTATCAGGATCCGCCGGGCGCCGAGAATTTTTCTACCGCAATCGATCCCACCATTTCTCAGGGAGACCAGTGACTGCTACAGATATCGCCCGCACCATGGCCACGGTTGCCGCTCAGGCAGCCGCCGACAAGCTGGCCACCGACGTCACCATCATCGATGTGTCCGATCGGCTGGCCATCACCGACTGCTTCGTGGTGGTAACCGGCTCCAACGAACGGCAGATCGGCGCCATCGTCGACGGCATCGAGGAGAAGATGCGGGAGGCGGGACACAAGCCGGTTCGCCGGGAGGGTGAGCGTGACGGGCGCTGGGTGCTGCTCGACTACATCGACATCGTGGTGCACGTTCAGCACGCCGAGGAACGCGTCTACTACTCGTTGGATCGGTTGTGGAAGGACTGTCCTGCCATCCCGTTCGCCGATACGGGCAGCACCGAGCACTCCAGCAGCACCGAGCAGTAATGGCGCTCGAACATCTGATCCTGTTGCGCCACGGCGAGACCGACTGGAACGCCAGCCTGCGGCTGCAGGGGCACCGTGACGTCCCGCTGAACGAGCTGGGACTCCAGCAGGCCGAGGAGGCTGCGCCATCGGTGGCGGCGCTGGAACCGGACGTCATCATTTCCTCCGACCTGCAGCGAGCCCAACAGACCGCGGCGCAGGTGTCCGCGCTCACCGGACTGGATGTCGGCATCGACGTGCGGCTGCGCGAGACGCTGTTGGGCGAGTGGGAGGGCCTGACCAGGGACGAGGTGGTGGATGGCTGGCCGGGAATGTGGGAGCAGTGGCGGGCCAGCAGTGCCGATTTCGCCCCACCCGGCGGCGAGTCGAGGGCGCAGGTGGCGCAGCGGTCTCATCGCGTCGTCACCGAGCTGGACGCCGGTGAACATCGGCGGGCGCTGCTGGTCGCCCACGGGGGCCTGATCGTCGGACTCACCGGCAGACTGCTGGAGCTGCCCAGCGATCATTGGCGGGTGCTGACCGGCGTCAGCAATTGCCACTGGGTGATGTTGCATCAGGGCGACACCGGCTGGCGGCTGCACTCCTACAACGCCGGCCTCGGCAGCGTCGTCCTTCCCGGCGGGGAGGACGAGGTCGCCGGGGTATGACGAGTTGGAAGATTGTTCAGCCGCAGCCGGCGGACATTCCGCGGCTGCAGCAGATCGAAACCGTTGCCGGGCAGTCGTTCCGGGATATCGGGATGGCGGCGATCGCGGACGATGCACCGCCGGCGGCGGTGACCCTCAGCGGGTACCTACGGCGCGGTGACGCCTGGGTAGTAGTCCTGGATTCACCACTCATCGCCGGTTATCTGCTCAACGATGTCGTCGATGGATGCCTGCATATCGAGCAGGTGTCCGTCGACCCGGCATTCGCCCGACGGGGTATCGGCGCCCGACTGATCCGGAACGCGGCCGGCCGGGCGTTGGATCGGCGCGTTAATGGCGTCGTGGGTGATGCTCCTGGAATCGTCACCTTGACCACGTTCCGAGATGTCCCGTGGAACGCGCCGTACTACCGTCGGCTCGGGTTCGAGCGGATCGACGAACCCGACTGGGGCGACGAGATGCGAACGCTGCGGGCCGCTGAGCGCGACCGTGGGCTCGACAGCTGGCCGCGAGTCGTGATGGCGGCCGACATTCTGGTCTTGATCTGAGCAGCGCTCGGTCGGGGTCGCTTGATCCCTCTAGGCTCGCCACCATGGATGCTGCGAAGTTGCGGGAGTGGGCCTGGCACTGCCAAGGTCTGGACGGAACGCTCGACGGGTGCGAGCCGGCGATGGTGCTCACCCAGGCGGGCTGGGCACGCAGCGTCGGCGGTGCCAGCCCGTACCTGACACTGTGGTCGCGGGCCGACATCGATCGGGCAGGCGCCGATGCCG
Source organism: Actinomycetota bacterium (assembly GCA_030853385.1). Classification (GTDB taxonomy): domain Bacteria; phylum Actinomycetota; class Actinomycetes; order Mycobacteriales; family Nakamurellaceae; genus Nakamurella. The sequence goes on from JALYVF010000188.1 coordinate 11,419, forward strand.
CCGTCACCGCACTGGAGATCCACGAATTGCCGTCGGTGCGCGGCTGCACCTATGTCCTGCCGGCTGCCGACTTCCCCCTCGGGCTGCAGTTGACAAGGCCGGCCGCCCAGGCGAACTTGGCAGTGGTGGAAAAGCTCGGCGTCGGCCAGGCAGAGATCGAACAACTCGGACATGCGGTGGTGGAAGCGCTGTCCGAGGCCGCCGAGCCGCTCGATCCACATCAGCTGAAGGTGCTGCTCGGCAATCGAGTGCGCAACCTCGGCGAAGAGGGCAAGAAGAAGGGCGTCTCGACCACCTTGCCGACCGCGCTGACGCAGCTGCAGGCGTTCGGCCAGATCCGCCGGGTTCCGCTGGATGGCAGGCTCGATCAACAGAGGTACGCCTACTGCGTATGGGAATCGGCGCCCACCGGGATCACCGACGGCGCAGCCAGGGTCGAGTTGCTGCGCCGCTATTTCGACTGGACCGGCGGCGCAACGGTGGCACAGTCGAGATGGTTCAGCGCGTTCACGGTCGCCCAGACGACAGCGGCCATCGCCGAGCTGGAGCTCACCGACGTGGGTGACGGCTTGCTCGTGCCGGCCGAGAAGCTGCCCGACTTCCAGAGTTTCGAGTTGGCGGCCGAGCCGCAGTACCGACTCCTGGCAGGCATCGACGCGCTGGTGCTGTTGCGCCGCAACAGTTCTGAGCTGTTGGAGCCGCAGGACGCGCAGCGCGTGGTTCCCAGCGACCAGGCTGGGATCGGTGCGCAAGACCTGCCCGACCACCCGATCGTCGACAGGGGTCGGATCGTCGGATTGTGGCAGTTCGACCCTGATGCCGGCGACATTGCCGCCTGGGTGTTCGCCGGGCAGCCGGACGAGGCGCTGCGGGCGGAGATCGACAGGACGGCCCGCTGGGTCGCCGACGATCTCGGCGATTTCCGGTCGTTCTCGCTGGACTCGGGGAAGGCCCGGCGGCCGCGGATCGACGCGCTCCGCGCCTTGTCGGCCTAGCCGGGAGTCGCCCGAGTTATCCACCGACCACTGGTTGTCCACACCCGGTGACGGTGTCGTCGCCAGCAGACCAGCGAACTTCCTACCGTCGTCGGCATGGCTCGACACCGTGTGACGCCCGGAGATCGAACGCCGGCTAAGGAACCGCTGCAACGGCTGTCAATGCTCCGATCCGCTGGGCAACGGCGGGCCGGCTGGGTGCCGGAATCGACATCAGTGCTGGTCGCCGAGTCAACCGGCACTGATGTCGATGCGCTGGACTGGAATGCTGACTGGGACGACGACTGGGACAGCGCCCGCTGGTCGGACGACGACCTGCTGATGCTGGGCATTCCCGACGTCCCGACCGACGGCGAGCTCGACGATGCTGATCGGGACTCCGGCGAACTGCATGACGCCCAGGTGGATCTCGGCGATGTTGAGGCAGATCGAGCGGCGATCGGTGAGCCGACCGCCGCTCGCATCGGCCATCCTGCTGCGAAGAACACGGTCGTCGATGCCGCCGAGCCAGCAGTGGACGATCCGGGACCGACAGGCGATCCGGAACCAACTGTCGATCCGGAACCGTCGGCGGCAGGCCAGAGCGACGCGCAGCCGCAGCGGTTCAGCGCCCGCCGGATCCGCGGTCGGCGGTGGGGGCGACTGTCCGAGAACTGGGTGCCGGAGCCCTTTCGGGACGCCCGAGTCGACCCTGGTCGGCGCGGCGCGCTGATCCTCACGCTGGTGGCGGCGCTGGCCGCGATCGCTGCTGCCATCGGCGTCTGGCGCGACCGGCCGGCACCGAGGCCGGTGCAGCCGGTCGCCATGGCGCCGGTCACCGATACCGCCGCCGGCTCTTCCGCGCGCACCCCTGCGACCACCGGTTCACTCGTCGTGCGGTCGCGGTCGGGCACCGCCGGCTCCGGGTTCGGAACCGTCGGCGGCCAGCCGACTGCCGCTGGGAGCAGCGCCGGTCCCGCCGTCATCGCGGTCTCCGTCACCGGCCTGGTGCACCACCCTGGCCTGGTGCGATTGCCGACACGATCCAGGGTGGCAGATGCCATCGCTGCCGCCGGCGGCATCACCGACCAAGGAGACGTCACCGGGCTGAATCTGGCGGCCGTGCTGTCCGACGGCGACTCCGTGGTGGTCGGTGCCCGCGCCGCCACCCCGGCATCCGGATCTGGCCCGGCCGGCGGCACCATGACCAGTCGGGCCAGCACGTCGGGCACCGCGACGCAGAGCCCGATCAATCTCAACACCGCAGACCAGACCACCCTCGAATCGTTGCCGGGTGTCGGGCCGGTGATGGCCGGCAACATCCTGGCATGGCGTCAGCAGAACGGATCGTTCACCTCGATCGACCAACTGCAGGAAGTCACCGGTATCGGGCCGTCGCGCTATGCGCAGCTGGCGCTGCTGGTCACCCTGGGATGACAGCTGGCGCGTCCCCAGCAATCCGGAAAGTGCCTGCGCGGCAACATATCGACCGGCCCGATCAACACAGGCGATGGACCGAGGAAAATGTCGAACCGCCGATCGATCTGCGGCTGGTACCGATGGCACTGGCGGTGTGGGCAGGCAGCATCGTCGCGCTGCTCGCTGGAGCCGGTTGGTTCACCGCCGTCGGGTGCTGGTGCGCCGGCACGCTGGCGGCTATCGGGCTGACGCTGCTGGCGAGCAGCCGATCCGGGCGGTCGGCGAAGCCGTGGCTGGCCACCTGGGCGGTAGCGCTGATCGGCTCGGCCGTCGGGCTGTTGATCGCGGGTCTGGCGTTGGTCCGAGCCGCGGACGACCCGTTGACCGCCGCCGCCGCCCACGGCCACGTCGCCACCATGACGGTCGAGGTCGACGCCGCACCGGTGCCGGTGCAATCCGCCTTCGGCATCGCCGACGATGTGCCGGAGGCCGTTCCCGCCGGTCAGTACCGGATCGCGGGCACCGTCCGGCAGGCCCAGGTGGCAGGGCAGCGTTGGGACGCCGACTCGCCGATCTCTATACTGGCGACCGGCAGCCGCTGGCGCGATGTCATTCCAGGGCAGCAGCTCACCGTCTCCGGGGTCCTTGGACCCGACGACTTTCCGGTGATTCCGGCAGTCCAGGTGCGCAGCACCGCGGCCCCGGTGGTGACGCGCGGCGCGCACTGGTGGTCCGCGGCCGCCGCAACTATCCGGTCCGGGCTGACGCAGCGGTCGGCACTCCTCGGCGGCGACGCGGCCGGTCTGCTGCCCGGCCTGGTGGTCGGCGACACCAGCGGCATCGACGATCGGTTGACAGCGGATGCCAAAACTACTGGGCTCACGCATCTGCTGGCGGTATCCGGCTCGCACTTCGCGCTGGTCTGCGGCGGCGTCATCCTGCTGCTGCGGCGATTCGGACCGCGGATCGCGGCGTTCGGCGGCGCGGTCGTGCTGCTGGGTCTGGTAGTCCTGGTCGGCCCGCAACCGTCGGTGCTGCGCGCCGCGGTGATGGGCGGCATCGGGATCTTCGCGCTGCTCACCGGACGGGCCAGAACGGCGTTGCCGGCGTTGGCGACCGCCGTCATCGCGTTGCTGCTGCTCGACCCGGCGCTGGCGCTCGGTGCCGGTTTCGCCTTGTCGGTGCTGGCCACCGCCGGGCTGGTGCTGCTGGCGCCGGTGTGGTCGAAGGCGTTGCGCGGCAGGGGATGGCCATCGGGTTGGGCAGATCTGGTGTCGATCCCACTGGCGGCGTCGGTGATGACCTTGCCGGTGATCGCGTTGCTGTCCGGCGCCGTGTCGATCGCCGCCATCCCGGCGAATATCCTGGTCGCGCCGGTGGTGCCGCCGGCGTTGATCATCGGTCTGCTCTGCGGACTTGCCGGCCCGGTCTCGACACCGGTCGCGAACGCGCTGGCCCGCGCCGATGGTCCGTTCTTGCGCTGGATCGCCTGGGTGGCACACAGCCTGGCCAGGATGCCGCAGGCGTCCTTTCCGTGGCCGGCGACGGTGGCCGGTGTGCTCGGGCTGGCCGGTGCGCTGATTGCGCTGCTCGGATTGTTGAGTCGCCGTCGGCCGCGGGCGCTGGCCGGTGCGGTGCTGGCCGGCGTTGCCGTCGTTCTTGTTCCGGCACAGGTGCTTCCGCCCGTTGGCTGGCCGCCGCCGGGCTGGCTGTTGGCCGGCTGCGAGGTCGGCCAGGGCGACGGCTTCGTGCTGTCCACCGATCAGCAGGGGACCGCGGTGGTGGTCGATACCGGACCGGATCCGCAGCTGATGGACCACTGTCTGGACAGCATGAAGATCGGCACCATCCCGCTGCTGGTGCTGACACACCTGCACGCCGATCACATCGACGGCCTGGCCGGTGCCATCGACGGACGCTCGGTGGGGATGATCGGGGTGGGCCCGGACCGCGAACCGGCGGCTGGCTGGAAGACGGTGGTCAACGTGGCCAGGTCCAAAGGGATCCCGATGGTCGAGCTCACTCCTGGAAGTCATTGGGCCGCAGCGGGGCTGTCGCTCGATGTGCTGGCGCCGGCCACCGGGTACCACGGCACCGACTCCGATCCGAACAACGATTCGGTGGTGATGCGCGCCGAACATGCTGGGGTCAAGATCCTGATGGCGGGGGACATCGAAACGGAGGCGCAGCAGGCGCTGCTGAACTCGGGCGTCGATCTGCGCGCCGACATCCTCAAGGTGCCCCATCACGGCTCGGCCAAGGACCTTCCGGCGTTCCTGCAGGCCGTTGCACCGACCGTGGCGTTGATCGGCGTCGGTCTGAAGAACGACTACGGGCACCCGAGCCCGCAGCTGTTGCAGCGACTGAGGGACGTGGGGGTGTCCGATGTGCTGCGCACCGACCTGGACGGCGATATCGCTACCTGCCTGATCAACGGTCACCTGCGAGACGTCCAGCTCGGTGCGACGCTGCGTGGACCGTGACCAGACGACGTGTGTACCCCGCTGCTCGTCAGGCCGAGAGTGCTTGTGCGGCGGCGGTGGCGGCTGATGGCAGCGCCGCCTCGATCGCGGCCAGGTCAGCGTCGCCGTGGGCGGCAGCGACGAACCAGGCCTCGAAGGCAGATGGAGGTAGGTAGACCCCGGCATCCAGCATGGCGTGGAAGAACGCCGCGAAGCCCGCGGTGTGTTGCTGCCGTGCGGCGTCATAGTTCGTCACCTCACCGGCGGCGAAGAAGATCGAGAACAGGTTGCCGGCCCGCTGCAGGCGATGCGGCACACCCGCCGTTGTCAGGGCGCTGGAGGCCAGCTCGCCGACTGCCAGCGCGGTCTTGTTCAGCCGCGCGTAGACCTGGTCGTCGCAGCCGCTGAGCGTCGCCAGGCCGGCGGCGGTGGCGATCGGATTCCCGGACAGCGTGCCCGCCTGGTAGACGGGCCCCTCGGGTGCCAGCATCGCCATCACCTCGGCGCGGCCACCGAAGGCGCCGACCGGCAGGCCGCCGCCGATCACCTTGCCGAAGGTCATCAGATCGGGAGTCCAGCCCTCGACGGCACCGTCAAGGCCGAACATGCCGGCCCGCGACACCCGGAACCCTGTCATCACCTCATCGCTGATCAGCAGTGCGCCGTCGGCGTGGGCAATGGCGGCGAGCCCGGCGTTGAATCCTGGGCCGGGCGGCACCACCCCCATGTTGGCGGCAGCCGCCTCGGTGATGATGGCCGCGATCTCGCCGGGATGGTCGGTGAAGGCGGCCCGTACGGCTTCGATGTCGTTGTAGGGCAGCACGATCACCTCGGCGGTGGTCGCTGCCGTCACCCCGGCGGAGTCGGGCAGCGCGAAGGTGGCCATCCCCGATCCGGCTGCGGCCAGCAGCGCATCGACATGGCCGTGGTAGCAGCCGGCGAACTTGACGATCTTGGCCCGGCCGGTGAAGCCACGGGCCAACCGGATCGCCGACATGGTGGCCTCGGTGCCGGACGACACCAGCCGCACCCGATCGACCGGCGCCACCCTGCTGACGATCTCCTCGGCCAGCGCGACCTCACCCTCGCTCGGGGTGCCAAAGGACAATCCGCGGGAGACCGCTTGCTGGACGGCGTCGATCACCGCAGGGTGCGAGTGGCCAAGGATCATCGGCCCCCACGACCCGACCAGATCGACGTATGAGTTGCCGTCGGCATCGGTAATCCGAGATCCGTTGCCGGACCGCATGAATCGCGGGGTGCCGCCCACCGACCGGAACGCCCGAACAGGGGAGTTCACCCCGCCGGGGGTCACCTGGCCGGCCCGTGCGAACAGCGTCTCGCTGGCGGTGATCGGCGTCTTCACGTGCGACTCCTCATCCGATGCGGCCGGCGGCCAGTTGCTGCGCCAGCTCTGTTGCCCAGTAGGTGAGCACAATTTGCGCACCGGCCCGCCTGATCGCGGTGACGGTCTCGACAATGGCCCGGTCACGATCGATCCAGCCGTTCGCCGCGGCCGCCTCTACCATCGCATACTCGCCGGAAACCTGGTAGGCCGCAACGGGAACGGCAACACTTGCGGCCACATCGGCGAGGATGTCCAGGTAGCTCATCGCCGGCTTGACCATCACCAGGTCGGCGCCCTCCGCGACATCAAGGGCCACCTCCCGCAGCGCCTCTGTCCGGTTGGCGGGGTCCTGCTGGTAGCTGCGCCGGTCACCGACCAGCGCGGAGTCGACCGCTTCCCGGAACGGTCCGTAGAACGCGCTGGCGTACTTCGCGGCGTAGGCGAAGATGCCGGTGTCGACGGCACCGGCAGCGTCGAGCGCAGCCCGCACGGCAGCCACCTGACCGTCCATCATCCCCGAGGTGCCGAGCAGGTCGGCGCCCGCGTTCGCCTGGGCCAGCGCCATGTCCGCGTACCGGAGCAGAGTGGCGTCGTTGTCGACGGCACCGGCTGCGGTCAGCACGCCGCAATGGCCGTGGTCGGTGAACTCGTCAAGGCACAGGTCGGCCATCAGGACGGTGGCGTCACCCACCTCCGCCTTCAGGTCGGCCAGCGCCACGTTGAGGATTCCGGCCGGATCCGTTGCCTGCGAACCGATTCCGTCCCGCTCTGCCGGGATGCCGAACAGCATCAGGCCACCCACCCCGGCCTTGACCGCTTGCTGGGCGGCTGCCTTCAGTGAATCGCGCGTGTGCTGGACAACGCCGGGCATGGACGTCAGTGGTACCGGGGCGTCGATGCCCTCCTTGACGAACATCGGCAACACCAGATCGGCAGCATTCAGACGGGTCTGCGCGACCAGCCGGCGCAGCGCCGGGGTGCGCCGTAGCCGGCGGGGCCGGATGACGGGTGCGAGAGGATTGGCCGTCATGGTGTTGATTCTCCCTGCTGACGATCTGTTGCGGAGCTGGCGCCGGGGCAGCGGATGACAGCGGCCACGATGTGGTGATCGGTCGGCTCGGCGGCGATCTCGGTCGGCGGCAGACCGGCCGCGGACAGCGCTCGCGCCGTCGGCAGGCCGATGGCGATGATCGCAATACTGTCGGCGGGGCTGGCGGCCAGCAGCGCCGGCACGCCGCTCGGCGAGGTGACGACGACCGCTTGGTAGCCGGCGCCGGCCAGATCTTCGGCGATGCTCGGCGGCAACGGTCGGCTGACTGTTCGGTAGGCAACCGCGGTGTGTACCTGATAACCCTTGTGCCGCAGCGCGTCGGGCAGGATGTTCGCGCTGATGTCAGCGCGTGGCAGCACCACCGTCTCGCCGGTGCGACCTGTCGGAAAGGCGGCGGCGAGGTCGGCGGTTGAACCACCGGCGGCCGGCACCAGGTCGACCGCGATGCCGGCGTCCTGCAGTGCCCGTGCGGTGGCCGGCCCGACGGCAGCCACCCGAGTCTGAGCCGACACCACCGGGTACAGATCCAGCTGGGCCGCCCGTTCGATGACGGCGCCGACAGCGTTCACCGAGGTGAAAGCGACCCACTCGCAGTCGCCGGCGGCCATCGTCATCAGCGCGGCATCCAGCTCGGCAGAGTCGGTGGGCGTCACGATGTCGATCAACGAAATCGCTTGCGCCTGCGCGCCTTCGGCGGCCAGTAGTCGGATCAGGGCCGCGCTGCGACCGGCGGTCCGGCCGATCAGCACCCGCCAGCCGGACAACGCCATGGGCGTCACGAAGACCCCATCAGGCCGGCGGCGCCGGCGGCCAGCAGTTCGGCGGTCAGCGCCCGGCCGGCACCAGTTGCGCTGGCGTCGTCGGCAACCCGGGCGGTGACGGTCTGTCGCAGCATCGAAGAGCCGTCGGCGGAGGTCACCTGCGCGGCCAGCTTCGCTGCACCGTCATTGATCGTCGCCAACGCCGATACCGGCGCGGAGCAGCCGGCCTCGAGCCCGGCCAGTACAGCGCGCTCGGCGATCGCTGCCCAACGACTCGCGGGGTCGTCGATCGCGGCCAGACCCTCGGCGAACCAAGGACTGTCGCCCGCCCGGCATTCGACAGCCAGCGCGCCCTGAGCCGGTGCCGGCAGGAAGTCGGTGGGGTCGAACTGTTCGGTGATGGCGGCCTGCAGCCCCAAGCGATGTAGTCCGGCGGCTGCCAGCATCACGGCGTCCAGGTCGGTAGGACCGACCCTGGCGAGCCGGGTGTTCACGTTTCCGCGTACCGGCACCACATCCAGATCGCTGCGCAGCGAGAGGAGCTGAGCCACTCGGCGCGGCGATCCGGTGCCGACCTTCGCCGCCCTCGGCAGCTGGACCAACGTCAGGCCGCCCCGCGCACACAGTGCATCCGCCGGGTCGGCGCGGACTGGTACAGCGCTGAGGGCGAGTCCGTCGGCGGTCGCCGTCGGCAGATCTTTGAACGAGTGCACCACCAGGTCGACGTCGCCGGAACGCAGCGCCTCCCGGACCGCGGTGACGAAGACGCCGGTGCCGCCAATGGTGGCCAACGCACCGGCGTTCACGTCCCCCTCGGTGCGGATCCGGACGAGTTCAACCGTGCCGAAACCCATGGCAGCGACGATCGCCGTGGCTACCTGACCCGATTGGGCCAGCGCCAGCTCGCTGCCGCGGGTGCCGACCCGCAGCACAGGCGGCGTCACTGGTGGTGGTCGCCCGATTGCGGCGCTGCCGCCGGCCGCCCGACGATTCCGGATGCGGCGAGCAGTGTCGGATCGACACCGGTGTCCGACCAGTCGTCTGCCGAATCCTGGCCTGCCGTAGTGGGTTTCACGCCTCGTGGGTTGACGCAGCACTGCGTCGCGCAGAAGTCGGGCCGCGTCGGGAGCTCGACGATGGCCTGGTGCGGCAGGCCGCGGCCAAGGCGCTCGGCGATCAAGTCGGCCAGGCCGGCCACGAACCGCGGATCCGTTCCAGGGGTCGATACCCGCCAGAGCGACAGGCCTAGATCGGCGGCGGTGGCAGTGGCCTCGTTGTCCAGGTCCCAGATCACTTCGACATGGTCGGAGACGAATCCGATCGGCACCAGCACCACCCCACGTTTCCCGGCGGCGGCGAGGTCGGGCAGCACATCGTTGATGTCGGGCTCCAGCCACGGCGTAGTCGGCGCACCGGACCGGGATTGGTAGGCCAGCTGCCAATGCAGGTCCTCTTCGGTCAGCGACACTGATGTGCGGACGCCGTCCATCACCGCAACGCAGGCGGCCAGATGCTGCGTGACGTAAGCCCCACCCGTCCCGTGGTCGCCGAGAGCAGCGGATCCGGAACTGCCGGCCATGGCTGACGGGATGGAGTGGGTGGTGAAGACCACCTCGAGTTCACCCGGTTCCAGTCCGCCGGCGAGCGCCTTTCGCAGCGCACCGATGGTGGCGTCGATAAACGGTTCGAGGAATCCCGGCTGATCGAAGTATGGCCGGATCTTGTCAATGCGCACCGTGCCGATGGCTTCGGCGGCGACCAGCGCTGCCCCGAAGTCCTCCCGGTACTGCCGGCACGAGGAGTACGACGAATATGCCGAAGTGGTGATCGCCAGTAGCCGGTTGCGGCCGGAATCCCTGGTGCTGCCAACGGTTTCGGACAGGTAGGGAGTCCAGTTGCGGTTACCCCAGAGCACCGGAATGGCAAAACCACGGTCGACGAGTTCGGCTTGAAGTGCCTGTTGTAGCGCCTCGGTCTGTTCGTTGATCGGCGAGACACCGCCGAACACCTCATAGTGCTTCGCGACCTCGGCGAGCCGCTCTTCCGGCACCCCCCGCCCAGCAGTGACATTGCGCAGGAACGGCATCACATCGGCCGGACCCTGCGGTCCGCCGAACCCTGCCAACAGGACGGCGTCGTAGGAACAGCCACCGTCGGCGACCTTGGCATTGCTGTTGCCGGAGTCGGCATTGCCGGCGGCGGTCACGCCAGCGCCTGCGCAACCTGCTGGGGTTCGATCCGTCGACCGGTGAAGAAGGGGATCTCCTCGCGCACATGGCGCCTGGTCTCCGACCCACGCAGGTGACGCATCAGATCGACGATGTCGTGCAGTTCGTCGGCCTCCAACGCCAGCAGCCACTCGTAGTCGCCGAGGGCGAAGGCGGCCACCGTGTTGGACATCACCTGCTGGTACTCGCGACCCATCATCCCGTGCTCGGCCAACAGACTGCGGCGGTCGGCGTCCGGCAGCAGATACCACTCGTAGGAACGGACGAAAGGATAGACCGTTGCCCAGTTCTTGGCGGCGGTACCGGCCAGGAATGCCGGGATGTGGCCCTTGTTGAACTCCGCCGGGCGGTGCAGGCCCATTCCGGACCAGGTCGGTAGCAGGATCCGGCCGATAGCGGTGCGTCGCAGCCTGCGGGCGGCGTCCTGCAGCGCGTCGGCGGTGGGAGCGTGCCACCACACCATCAGATCGGCGTCCGGGCGCAGCGCCGAGACGTCGTAGAACCCACGGATTCCGACGTCGAGGGTTGCCAGTTCGTCGACCAGTTCTTGCAGCTCGGCGGCGCAGTCGTCGACGGTGGCATCGGCCTCACCGATGCGGCTGAACACCGAGAACAGGGTGTAGCGAATCCGATCGTTGATGTCCCGCGCCGAGGCCCGCGCAGGTGCTACGCCTGCCTGCTCTTCGGTGGCTCCGGCGCTGGATTCTGCTGGTGACGACTGGTTACTGCCCATGGCCCCATCCTTCCCCATAGCGGGGGCGCCGCGGCCCGTTGAGGATGTGGCCTTGCCCGCACTGTGCGCCTGCGTCGCACCCTGTTTGACGCCCGAACTGCCCAAGTCGGACAGTTGCGCTGGCTCTTGGGCGCTGCTGCCGACATACGCGTCCAACTTGGGCAGTTGCGCTGATTCTGGGGCGCTGCTGCCGACATACGCGTCCAACTTGGACAGTTGCGCTGATCTCGGCGGGCAGCTCCACCGGTGCAGAGCAACGTCAGCCCGCAGCGATCCGGTCTGCCAGCGCGTCGATCTGCGCCCGGGCGTCGCCGACGACAGCGGCGAGCCCGTTGCCGGCCAGCGCCGACCCAACTATGGCCAACCCCGACTGTGCCGATGCCGCTCGTCTCAGCGTGGCCACCGCCGCGCCATGGCCCTCGCGTGCCTGCGGGAGAGCGGACCGCCAGCGCACCACGTCGCTGCCCAGAATGTCCGACTCGCGGAGCGTCAGCCCGAGCAGGGTGGAAGCGTCCTCCACCGCGATCGCCCGGAGATCGCCGTCGGCCGGAATGGCTGCTGTTTGATTGGCAGCGGCCGGATTGCCTGCAGCTGGAATTGCTGTAGTACGGCCGGCTCCATCGCCGAACCCGCTCCGCCCGTACGACAACCGCAGCACGTGCCGACCGGCCGGCAGCGTGGCGGCCAGCCACGGCCATTTCGCGGTGGCATGGGTCAAGGCTTTCGCCAGCACCCCGGTGGCTCTCGGCGCCACCAGGATGCCGGTGCCGCGGGGGGCGGCGTCCAGCCGGGCGTCATCGATCACCATCGTCACCAGCGCGACCGGAGTCGAGCGCCCGGAGTCGGCCGGCATCGTGGCGTCCCCGAGCACTACACCGAGAAGCTGACTGATCCCGGTGGCCGGTAGCGCCACCACGACGGCGGCCGTGTCGATCGTCGCTCCCTGGACGTGCACCCGCCAGCCGTCGGTGATCGATTCGAGACCGGAAACCGTTACCCCACACCGGACCTCGCCGCCGGCATAGGTGATCTCGGTCGCCAGTGCTGCCGGCAGCAGGGCCATCCCACCACGGATCCCGCAGACCGCCGCGCCCGGTGCGGTGCCTCCGCGCAGGGTCCGGACTGCGCCGGCCAGCGAACCGGCGGAGCCGATGGCCGCCGTCAGTCCCGGCGCCACCGCGTCCACCTCGAGCAGCGAAGGATCGAATGCATGCACGCCGCCGACCACCGGCTCGACCAGCCGGTGCAGCACCCTCGATCCCATCCGCCGGCGCACCAGACCGCCGAGGGTGGGGCCACCGAATCGCGGCGGAAGGACGGTGTCCAACGTCGCCCTTGCTGCGCCGGGCCAACCGATCACCCGGCGGACATCGGCGGCTCGAACGTGTCCGGGTATACCCAGCAGGGCGGTTGCCGGCAGCGGCGCGGATCCAGCCTCGTGCCGTACCCAGGCCCCTAGCGGCGCCGGCGCGACCACTGCGCCGGCCATGCTCAGATCGCCGAGAAGCTGGGTCACCGCTGGTCGCGTGACCGCGAACGACTCGGCACCGGCATCCAACTCGACACCGGCAACGGTGTGCCGAGCAACGGCGCCACCCAGCATCGCCGACTGCTCCAGCAGCAACGGTCGTAGACCCCGAAGGGTCAGCTGGTAGCCGGCGACCAGTCCGGCCATTCCGCCGCCGATCACCACGACCGGAAGCTGTTTCACCGCAACGAATCTGGCTGATCGTGGACGAAGGCGACCAGCCGGGTCAACACGTCCGGATCGGTATCGGGCGGCACCCCATGGCCCAGGTTCACCACATGTCCAGGGGCGGCCTGGCCGGCCGCCAGTACGTCGAGCACGTGCCGTTGGATGGCGCTGTCGCCAGCGAACAGGATGGCCGGGTCGATGTTGCCCTGCAGCGGTACGCCGCCGCCGAGTCGGCGCGACGCCTCGTCAAGTGGGATCCGGTGATCGATTCCCATCATGTCCGCGCCCGCATCCCGCATGGCCGTCAGTAGCTCACCGGTGCCGACGCCGAAGTGCACCCGCGGCACTCCCAGCTCGGCCACTGCGTTCAGCACCTGCGCCGAGTGCGGTGCCGCGCCCGCCAGGTACTGGGCAAGCGACAGGTTTCCGGCCCAGGAGTCGAACAGCTGCACGGCCGACGCGCCGGCCAGTATCTGGGCCCGCAGGAACACCGAGGTCAACCCGGCGACCCAGCAGGCCAGAGCTGCCCAGGTATCCGGATCACCGAGCATCAACGCCTTGGTACGCAACAGGTCTCGGCTCGGGCCTCCCTCGACCAGATAGGAGGCGAGGGTGAAGGGTGCGCCGGCGAAACCGATCAGCGGAACGGCACCGAGCTCTGCGACACAGTCGGCGACGGCTTGTTCGATCGGTGCCAGCGCGGCCGGATCCAACTGGGGGAGCGTCTGCACCTGTTCCCGGGTGCGGATCGGCTCGGCCACCACCGGCCCAGTCCCCGGCACGATCTGCACCCCGAGCCCCGCCAACTTGAGCGGGACCACGATGTCGGAAAAGAAGACGGCGGCGTCCACCCCGTGCCTGCGTACCGGCTGCACGGTGATCTCGGTGGCCATCTCCGGATCCAGGCAGGCATCGAGCATCGCAGTGCCGGCCCGCAGCGCCCGGTACTCCGGCAGCGACCTGCCAGCCTGCCGCATGAACCAGATCGGCCGCCGCTCGGTGCGCCGACCACGCATCGCCAGCACCAGGTCGGACTCGGCGGTCCGGCCGTCCAACAGCGGGTGGCCGGCCGGCAGCGTGTTGATACTCACGGTGGCCCATGCTGCCATCCCACGCTGCGGTCGCCGATCCCGACTTCGACAACCGGTAGAATCGAGCAAATGCTGATGGTTCTCGGCGCTGGGCACCACGACGTGGGGCTGGCGCAGCTGGAGAACCTCGCCGACGGCGCTGACGGCCTGCGCAAAACCCTGGTCGAAGCGACGGTGGAGGCCGATCCGGCCATCGCCGGTGCGGTGGTGTTGGCCACCTGTAACCGGCTGGAGATCTACATCGATGCCATCCGGTTCCACGATGCTGTCGACACCGTCACCGATGCCATCGGGCTAGCCAACGGAATGGATGTCGACCACGCGGAGTCGGCCCTGCGAGTCACGGTCGGGGTGGCCGCCGGCAGCCATCTGTTCACCGTCGCCGCCGGGCTCGACGCGATGGTGGTCGGGGAGGCCGAGATCGCCGGCCAGGTCGCCAGGGCGCACCGGCAGGCGGAAACGGACGGAACGCTGACCCCGCAGTTGGATCGGCTGTTCAGGGCGGCCTCCCGCACCGCCAAGGCGGTCGCCGCGCAGACCAGGCTCGGCGCCGAGGGGCGGTCGGTGGCGTCGGTAGCACTCGACATCGCCGCGACCAGGATCGGCGACCTCACCAGCCGGCGGGCATTGATCGTCGGAACCGGTGCCTACGCACGGGTGCTTGCGGCATCGCTGCGGTCCCGCGGCTGCACAGACCTGTGGGTGTTCTCCCCGAGCGGGCGGGCGCAGGCCTTCGCTGCCACCCACCACGCCACCGCCGTCGGCGTCGATGGGCTGCCGGCGGTACTCGGGCAGGTGGACCTGCTGGTTGCCGCCAGCGGCCGGGGGCGGATCGCCGACGAATCCGCGCTCGCCCCGATGACGGCGTCGCTGCGGGCGCGCGACATGCCGATCCTGGTCGTCGATCTGGCGCTGCACCACGACATTCCGGCAGCGGTCAGGGAACTGGACACCGTCGAGGTGATCGACCTGCATTCGGTGGCGACCAGCACCGGCCCGGCCCATGGCAGCGAACTGCGGGTTGCCCAAGAGATCGTGCTGGGCGCCGTCGACCGTTTCGAGGCCGAGGTAGCCGAACGCACCATCGATCCGGCTGTTGTCGCGTTGCGCAGCCACGTCTTCGCCGCGGTCGACGCCGAGGTGCAGTGGTTGCGTCGCAAGTATGACGGACAGGTCGCCGACGATGTCGAGCGGGCCATGCGCAGGGCCACCAGCTCGCTACTGCACACCCCGACGATGCGCGCCAAGGAACTCGCCAAGGACGGCAGTGGCGAGGACTACATCCAGGCCTTGCACACCCTGTTCGGGATCGAAATCCCCGGCGCCTGAACGGTTTTCCTCAACCTCCGGTTGCAGCGACTGTAGCCGTGTCGGGACCGGGTGGCACGATGATGCAATGGCCGCGACCAAGGTTCCCCCGCTGGTGCTGATATCGGGCGACGAACCACTGCTGATCGACAGGGCCATCATCAGGACGCTCAGCGCCCTGCGGACGGCCGCCCCCGAGGTCGAGCGTCGGGAGAGCGAGATTGCCGGCCTGTCACCAGCGGAGTTCTCCGACCTGGTGGCGCCGAGCCTGTTCGCCGAACCGCGGCTGGTGGTGCTGCGCAGGGCACACGAGGCGGCCAAGGACATCGCGGCAGCTGTCATCGCCTACACCGCGGACCCGGTCGAGGGCGTCACGCTGGTGGTGCACCACAACGGCGGCGCCCGTAACAAGCCGGTGGCCGATGCGCTGCGCCGTCACGACGCTGCGGTGTTCAACTGTCCAAAGATCACCAGGCAGGCCGATCGGATGGACTTCGTCCGCACCGAGATCAAGCAGTCCGGCGGGACATGTACGTCGGAGGCGGCGACCGCGCTGGTCGACGCCGTCGGGTCCGATCTGCGCGAGCTGGCATCCGCTGCCGATCAGCTGGTGGCCGACACCGGTGGTCTGGTGGACGAGACCGCCGTCGCCCGGTACTACCGCGGCAGGGCGGACGTCAGCGGGTTCGCGGTCGCGGACAAGGCCGTTACCGGCGACCTGCCTGGTGCGCTCGAGTCGTTGCGCTGGGCGCTCACCGTCGGGGTGGCGCCGGTGCTGATCGCCGATGCGCTAGCAGATGGTGTGCGGACGCTGGCGAAGGTGGCCGGTGCGCGCGGCGGCAATTCCTACTCGTTGGCATCGGAATTGGGGATGCCGCCGTGGAAGATCGACAAGGCCCGCGGGGTGGTCCGGCACTGGACTCCGGCCGGTCTGGCCAAGGGCATGACGGTGACCGCCGAGCTCAACGCCGACGTCAAGGGCGCCGCCGCCGACGTCGATTACGCCGTCGAGCGTGCGGTGCTGGCCGTGATCAGGGCTCGCGCGCTGCGCTGACGGTCATCACCGGCCGCACAGCACGAACGGCGCCACCCTCCGTGAGGATGACGCCGTCGGTGAACGATCAGGGTCAGAGCGCGCCGACCTGCAGCGCGAGTGCCGACTTGCGATTGGCGGCCTGGTTGGCGTGGATGACGCCCTTCGAAGCGGCCTTGTCCAGGTCGCGGGTGGCTGTCTCCAGCGCGGTCTGCGCCGACGTCTTGTCGCCGGCGTCGATCGCGTTGCGGACGCGCCGCACCGAGGTCTTCAGCTCCGACTTGACAGCTTTGTTGCGCTGCCGAGCCGCTTCGTTGGTCCGGATCCGCTTGATCTGGGACTTGATGTTGGCCACGCGAGACTGCCTTCGCTTGTAGTGATGGGATGCACGTTCAATCGGAAGTGCTGGGAGTTCCACGGGCACGCCGTTGGCGCGCACTCGACCTGTGAGGTTACCAGCCGGTCGCTCATCGACCCAATTGGTGGCTGGTTCCCCGAACGGGCCTGCGGTTCGTCCACATCACCCTGTCAATAGTTTGGATCGAGCTGCTGTACGCCGAGGTTTGTCCGATCCACCGTCTCAACCAGCTCTCTGTGGCAACACCGGCCGGAAAGGGCCGTTCGGCCGGTCGATCGGACAAGAATTCGGCGGACCACCAATTCCCGAGTCGCTAACCGCGATTCGCGCGGCTGGTGTACGCGGGCCGACGGGGCCTAGTTGCAGTGAAACGTCGGGGGTGGCCGGCCGTCGGTATCCAAAGCAGCTACCGCCCAGTTCAGCGCTGGCGGCGCGGCCGGTAGATCGATGTGGCCGACGGTCGCGGTGGGGCAGCTGTCCTGCAGTAGCTGGCTTCGCACCCGATCGTCGGGTCCGCGCGGCGCCTGGTCCGCGATCGGCAGCACCCAGGTGTCCTGCCGGGTGGACAGGGTGGCGTAGCGGATGCTGCCGGACAGCTCGCCGGCGGCGGCCAGTCGCCGCAACAACGCAGAACCCGTCCCCTGTTGGGAGCAGGCAGGGCAGATGCTGGCGGGAACTTTGCCGGCCAGCCTTACCGTGGTGCCGTGATAGTTCGGCGCCAGCAGCACGGCCACCCTCACAGTCGCCGGGTCCAGCGTGCCCTGCAGCGCATCCCTGAGCACCAGGGCGCCCTGGGAGAAGGCGACTACGTCGACCCTCGGCGCAGCCGTCGTGCTTCGCACCTGGTCGATGAAGGTCGCGACCTGCCCGGCGGAAGCATCGATGTCGCCGATCCCGCCCAACCCGAACACCGAGCCGTAGAGCACCGCGAAAACGCACCGGCCCGACGCCAGCAGACGGGCGGCCAGTGGGGTGAAGTTCGACGCCGGGGTGGATGCGGTTCCGTGCAGCAGCACCACCGGCGGCCGCGACGAATGGCAGCCGGACCGGTTCACCCCGGTGATCCCCACGGCAGGCAACGCGGCCGGCGCGGTGATGGCCGACCCCGTCGGTGCCGTCGAACCAGCGGGTCCAGTCGATCCGCTTGGCTCGGTTTGCCCAGTCGATCCAGTCGCCTCTGAGCTGGTGGCCGTCGTGGACCCAGCCGAGGATGTCGTTGGTGGTGTTGCGGTCGACACCGGCACCGCGCTGGTCGTCGGCTCGGCCGCAGTAGATGCCGACGGGGTGGTGGTCGACGCGAGAGTCTGGCTCGACGCGCCGGATTCCGGCGGTGGTGCCGCAGCGGAGGAACTTGATCCGATCGCGCTCGATGTCGAGGAAGCAGCAGCTGGCGCGGAGTTACCACTGTTCGAACATCCGCAGAGCAGCGCAGCCGACACCACGGCGATAGCGCACCACTCCGGCGACTGTCGACGCACAAAGTTGTTGCTACGAAACGAATCCGTCATCGCAATGATCGGGCGGCGATGCTGAGAGTCACCGCAGCCGCGGCGGCCGCCACGGCCCGGACGTGGTTGCCGGGAATCCACCCGCCCAGGAATGTGTGCCATGCAGTGCCGGCATCGGCGGAGTCCGGATCAACTGCGGCCAGCGTGTTATTGCGCGGAATGTGAAACCTGCCGGTGATGACGATGGCGATCGGGTAGAAGACGCTGCCCGCAAGCAGCCATCCACTACCGGGTTCGCCGAGCCGAACGACCGCGACGACCCCGCTCACCAGACAGACGACGGTCGTTCCCAGCAGCACCAGCAGGAACGCCGGATGCCGCGCCGAGAGGTTGATCTGCTGCATGGCCTTGACGCCGGCGGCTGGCCTCAGCGTCCGCAGCCCGCCCATCACCAACGTCGAGAAGGCCAACATCACGCCGCCCGTCAGACCCGACCCGAGGCACCGACAACGGCAAGGATCCACAGCGCGGTGGGAGACACGTCGGCTCACTTTCGATAGGCAGCGGACAGCAGGATTCTGTCAGCCGTTGGGGGATGCCGACACTTGTTGCAGCGGCCGACAATCGATGGGGTGCCGCGGCGATTCCAGATCGTGGCGGTGATCAGTCCTCGGCCTGATAGCTGTAGACCTGGTCACCGGCGATGAACACCCGCATAGCCCGCTGCATCACGTCGAGCGGATCGCCGGACCACAGTACCACGTCGCCGAGCTTGCCGACCTCGAGCGAACCGACCCTGTCGGCCACCCCCATCACCTTCGCCGGGTTGATGGTGATCGCCCGCAGCGCCACTTCGGGGTCGAGGCCTTCCTTTACGGCCAGGGTCGCCTGGTGCACCAGGAAATGGATCGGCACCACGGGGTGGTCGGTGATGATCGAGATCTCCACCCCCGCCTTGGCCAGCCTGCCAGGGTTGGCCAGCGACCTGTTGCGCAACTCGACCTTCGACCTGCTGGTGAACAGCGGGCCGATCAATACCGGAATACCCTTGGCCGCCAACAGGTCTGCGATCAGATGGGCCTCGGTGCCGTGATCGATCACCAGCTGGTAGCCGAACTCGTCGGCCACCCGCAAGGCCGTGGCGATGTCGTCGGCGCGGTGTGAATGCTGACGCCACGGAATCTCTCTTTCCAGAACCGAAACCAGCGCCTCCAGCTTCAGGTCCCTGCCGTCGAACGGCTTTGGATCGTCACCGGTTTCGGCTTCGGTCTTCTTGGCCTGGTAGTTCTGCGCGTCGACGAAAGCCTTGCGCAGCGTCGCGGCGGTACCGAGCCGGGTGGACGGCGTCTGCTTGCGATCGCCGTAGACCCGCTTCGGGTTCTCGCCGAGAGCCGACTTGAGGCCGGCCGGGGACTTGAGCACCATCTCGTCGACGGTGCGGCCGTGGGTGTGGATGGCGACGCACAGTCCGCCGATCACGTTGCCGGAACCAGGGTTCACACACACGGCGGTGACGCCGCCGGTCAGTGCATCGTTGAAGCCGATTTCGGCCGGGTTGATGGCATCCAGGGCCCGCACTTGAGCGGTGACCGGGTCGGTCATCTCGTTGGTGTCCTGGCCCGCCCAACCCTCGGCCTCCTCGTGGACGCCGAGGTGGGTGTGCGCGTCGAGGAATCCAGGCAGTACCCATTGCCCGGACGCGTCGATGACGTCGGCGTCTTCCGGTACCGCAACATCCGGACCGAGCGCCGCTATCACCCCGTCTGTCACCACGACGGTGCCGTCGAACGGCTCGCCCTGAATCGGAACAACATGGCCACCGGTGATCGCGATGCTCGTCATAGGCACCTACCTTGCCACCGGCCGATGCCGCCTCGGCGGTTGCCCCCAGCACGCAGACGTTTGCCACCAGGCGCCGGCGATCAGGCTGCAGGCCTGCTCCTTCACTCTCCGGTGGAGACGGTCGACGGCGATCATCACCGATGACGAGGGCGATGACACCTAGTTGCTCCGGCCAACACCATCACCCGCTGTCTCGCCCCTTCGGTTCCCATGGCGTTGGTCAACCAGGGGTGGCCCCGGTGACCTCCTGCGAGCAGTTCGACCGGAACTGCAGCCGTGGGAGAATGGCGGTACGCATGCCACCGGCCGCCTGCCGCTTGGCGGGAATCCAACCAGGAAGATCCAAGCACTCCGTGACCCAGCCCTCGATCGCTCACCGGACGACGTTCACCGACCCAGAGCGGATCCGGAACTTCTGCATCATCGCGCACATCGACCACGGCAAGTCGACGCTGGCGGACCGGATGCTGCAGCTGACCGGGGTGGTCGACGGCCGCGCCATGCGCGCCCAGTATCTGGACCGGATGGACATCGAGCGGGAACGCGGCATCACCATCAAGAGCCAGAGCATTCGGCTGCCGTGGACGGTGTCCGCCGACCCAGTAACGGCAGATGCCGCGACCGTCGCGTTGGAGGGCGAATACGTCCTGCATCTGATCGATACCCCTGGTCACGTCGACTTCACCTACGAGGTGTCCAGGTCGCTGGCGGCCTGCGAGGGTGCCGTGCTGCTGGTCGACGCCGCGCAGGGCATCGAGGCGCAGACGCTGGCGAACCTGTACCTGGCGATGGAGAACGACCTGGCGATCATCCCGGTGCTCAACAAGATCGATCTGCCGGCCGCCCAGCCGGAGCGCTACGCCGAAGAGATCGCGCACATCCTCGGCGGCTCACCGCACGACGTGCTCCGGGTGTCGGGTAAGACCGGTGACGGTGTTGCGGCGTTGCTGGACAGGGTGGTGCGCGACGTGCCACCGCCGGTCGGTGACGCCAATGCCCCGGCCCGGGCGATGATCTTCGACTCTGTCTACGACATCTATCGCGGTGTCATCACCTACATCAGGGTGGTGGACGGCAAGATCACCCCTCGCGAACGCATCCAGATGATGTCGACCAGGGCGACGCACGAGCTGCTCGAGGTGGGGATAATCTCGCCGGAACCGTTGCCCACCAAGGGGTTGGGCGTCGGGGAGGTCGGCTATCTGATCACCGGGGTGAAGGACGTTCGGCAGTCCAAGGTCGGCGACACGGTGACCTCTGCGGTCAAGCCGGCCACCACATCCCTTGGTGGGTACCGAGATCCGCGGCCAATGGTGTACTCGGGGTTGTTCCCGATCGACGGCAGCGACTACCCGTTGTTGCGCGACGCGCTGGACAAGCTGCGCCTCAACGACGCTGCTCTCACCTACGAGCCGGAAAATTCCACCGCGCTCGGATTCGGTTACCGCTGCGGCTATCTCGGGCTGCTGCACCTGGAGATCACCAGGGATCGGCTGGAGCGGGAGTTCAATCTCGACCTGATTTCGACGGCACCCACCGTCGTCTACCTGGTGACGATGGAGGACCGCAGCGAGCACATCGTCACCAACCCGAGCGACTGGCCGGAAGGCAAGATCGCCGGCACCAGCGAGCCGGTCGTCAAGGTGACGATCATCAGTCCCAGCGAGTACATCGGCACCATCATGGAGCTGTGCCAGGGAAGGCGCGGCCAGCTCGGTGGACTGGACTACCTGTCGGAAACCAGGGTGGAGCTGCGGTACACGATGCCGCTGGCCGAGATCATCTTCGATTTCTTTGATTCGCTGAAGTCGCGCACCCGCGGTTACGCCTCGCTGGACTACGAGGAGATCGGTACCGAGATCGCCGACCTGGTGAAGGTCGACATCCTGTTGCAGGGCGAGCCGGTCGACGCGTTCTCGGCCATCGTGCACCGGGACTTCGCCTACACCTACGGCGTCGCAATGACGGCCAAGTTGCGGGAACTCATCCCGCGGCAGCAGTTCGAGGTGCCGATCCAGGCGGCCGTCGGCTCCCGGGTGATCGCCAGGGAGACCATCAGGGCGATGCGCAAAGACGTGCTGGCCAAGTGCTACGGCGGCGACATCACCCGGAAGCGCAAGCTGCTGGAGAAGCAGAAGGAGGGCAAGAAGCGGATGAAGATGGTCGGCAGGGTCGAAGTGCCGCAGGAAGCCTTCATCGCGGCGCTGTCCACCGACGCCCCGTCTGGCAAGGACGTCGCCAAGAAGTAGCTGGGACTGCCCGTCAGCGACGTTCGGCGAGACCCCGCAGATATTCGGCCTGGCCGACATGGTCGGTGCAGTCGTTGATCACGCTGACCAGCCGCGCCGCGGTGGTCACCGGCGGGTCCCAGTTAGTGTCGACGACGCGATCCAGCTCCTGCTCGGTGAGGGCGTCGAGGTACTTGAGCGTCGCCGTGTTCACCGCCGCGTGATAGCCGGCCAGCTCGGCCGGCGGTGTGCGCACCTGCGCGACCTCTTCGCTGGTCTGGCCGTATCCGTGGGCGGCTTCGTCGAACGGCAGCCCGAACTTGCGGTACCAGCCGCCGGAGGTCCACACCTGTTCGACACCGGACAGCCCTGCGACATGATCGTCCTGCACTCGGCTCAGGTGCCACAGCAGCCAGGCAATGGAGTTGGCGTGCTCATCGGGCCGCCAGGTCGCGTCCTCCTCGGCCAACCCGTCCGTCACTCTGGACACCTGTTGGGCCACCCGGCCGAACGCGTCCCGCAGAATCGCCTTTGTCGCTTCGATATCGCTCATGGCATCCATCCTGCGCCGCGACGATCCGGCCCGCAGCACCCAGACCCTTGGAGGGTGACAACGGTCAGGTGCGTAGCCGGACGTCCCCGACGGTCGCCCGGCCCAGCGCGGCGGGTGCACTGCTGCATCCGGCCCGCAGAGCTTCCTGCCCGGATCGCCGCGGATTACTCAACTGCTGTGCTCGTCACGTCCACTTGATCGAGCGGGCGTGGTCGTTCATGGCCGAACCGACATTGGAACTGTCGGTGATGAATCCGTTTGCCGGATAGCCCGAGCCCCCGAAATTCGTCGCGGAGAACAGGCGGGTCTGGCAGTTACCGAACGAGTGGAACGACGAGATCCTGTCTCTCCACCCGATGTTGCCCAGATCTTGGTTCTGCCAGTTGCTGTCGGACTTGCTCGCTGTGCAGTCGGCGCTGACGTAGAACTCGTAGTAGCCGTGTGCAGTGCTGTAGAGGTCGTCGTCGTAGACGGTGCCGATGTGGTAGGTCAGGAGCGTGCCGTCGGTGGGGGCTGATTCGTTTCTGCCATTGGCGTTGATGCCAATCGCCGTTCGGGCGACGCCGATCGACTCGGGGCGGTCGACACAGGCGTGCGCACCGGTGGGCAGATACATCGCGCAATATTGCCCGGTCGACGACACGGTTGCCGAGATCGGCGCGGCGGCAGCACTCGTGGCGGGTATTACGACAGCGGCAGCTACGAGCGAGAACACGGACAGCAGGCGGGAAAGCTTCATTGCCTCACACCTTGTCCAGAGGCTTCGGTATGGACGAATCCCCGCTGGTTAAGTTAAGGAACGCTGCCACTCTCGTGATCTATGTCACAGAATGGCTTTGCCGAGGCCGAGGGACGTGCAGACGGCATCGGTCCCTGGGAACACCGCCACTTGCCCGTTGTCCAGCACGCAGACGACGAGGGGCGGCACCGGATGGTCAGCTGTTCCGGTCGCATCGCCTGGGAAGGTTGCTCGTTCCAAGCTGAAGCGGCCCTTGGCCCATTGGACCGTGCAGATCGTCATGGCCTGTGCGGCGGCGTCGCCGATCGCTGTTGAGCTGTTCGCGGCGACGGCGACCCCAAAGTCGATATGGTTGTCGGGTCGGCCGAGATCGGCGGTGGTGTAACAGTGCGCTGTGCCGTGATCTGTCACTGGCGAGTCGAACGCGCCGAAAGCGGCAGCAGTGCCAGCACCGATACCCAGTATTGCAACGCCGACGGCAACGCTTATCCGCACAGTGCGGCGCCGACGATGTGCCGATCTGGCTGTGGGCCTACGGAGCTCACTCAGTGCGGACAGATGCACCTGCTGCGCCCGTTCGGACAACTCCACGTTGATCGGGCGCTGAGCGGCTCGATCGAAGTCGTGAGTCATTTAATGCTCCCAAAGTACGCAGGGTTGTTCTGCGGATGATCTGCGATGATGCGGTCGTACTCGCATCGCGCGCGGGCCAACCCTCGAGACAGGCGCGAACGAACTGAACTTGCCGGCTCTCCAGTAGCGGCAGCAACGATCGTCGGAGTCAAACCCTCGACGACACAGAGTTGGATGATGTCCCGGTCCTTGCGAGGAAGACGTCCGAGAACTGCCGCGATCACTGCCAGGTTGTGTCGATCCTCATCTAGATCCGCAACCGTCTCCACCTGGTCATCGGTGGCGATCATCGGCGTAGTCTTCGACAACATCCGATGTGCTCGGGCTAGCGATCGACGTCGGCGAGCCAACAGGTGATTGGCGGTGACTAGCAGCCAGGGGATCACCCCAGCCGTCTCATGGACATGGATCTCGGCCCGGCGCCGCCAAGCCTGAGCAAACACTTCCGCCGTCAGATCCTCAGAGTCGTGCAGCGACAGCGTGCGGCGGTAGCAGTGCTGAAACACCCGCTGCGCGTGCCGGCGATACACCTGCCCGAAGGCGTATTCGTCACCAGCGACTATCCGCAGCCAGTCTGCGGCGTCGACCGTCGTTGAATCCATGTCTCATAGTCTCCGAACTCTGGCCTACGTTGCAGAATTCCAGACCTATTAGCTCCAGTGGTCCTCGGCGTCAGCTCATCGCCGTCGATTTCTAGGAAGGAGATACTCCCCATCGGTAGCGCGTAGGCGTCCGCGAACGAGCCTGAGGACCGGGCCGATAGCAACGGTGCCCCGGGGCGAGTTGCCGCCGACTACCCTGAGCGGAGTGAACTCCGTGATCGACGCTGTCGAGTCCTGGCTCACCGGACTGTCGTTCTGGGCGCAGGCGCCATTGCTGCTGATCGTGCTGGTACCGCTGTGCTGGCTGCTGGCCGGCGGCATCGACCAGATCGTCGAGCGGCTGCTGCGGCGACACACCCGCGGGGAAACACAGCAGGCAACCCCCGGTCGACCAGGCCGGGGCGGTCACATGACCGCGAAGGTCAGCAGCAGGCAGCTCCGATGAGGCGACGGCCGTTGCCGGCGATCAGCAGGCAGTGGATGACGATAGCGCTGATCGTGCTGGTGCTGGTCGCGATCGGGTTCGCGATCTGGAACTGAGTCCGGTTTATCTGACCGCTTGGTCAGGGTATCCAACGAGCGGGCCGCTTCTCGGCGAACGCCAGCGCTCCCTCGCGTCCTTCACCGGAGCTGAACTGACGGGCGGACAACTCCAGCAGCAGGGCGAACTGCTCGTCGGAGTCGTCATAGTCCTGACGCAGCAGCGACTTCGTCCCGGACAGGGCGGTAGGCCCACCCTTCAGCAGGTCGGCGACGACAATGCCGACGGCCTGGTCAAGAGCCTGCAGGCTGTCGTCGACGGCCAGTGCGTTGACCAGTCCGGTCTGCACGGCCCGCTCGGCATCGAACAGAGCGCCGGTGAGGAACAGTTCGCGGGCAGCCACCCGATCCATCCGGTCGAGCACCGGGAGGCTGATGACGGCCGGCACCAGCCCGATCCGCACCTCGCTGAAGGCAAAGGTCGCCGCCGGAACTGCCACCACGATGTCGGACGCCGCCATCATGCCGATGCCGCCGGCCCGTGCCGGACCGCCGACTCTGCAGACCACCGGCTTGGGGCAGTGGGCGAGGAGTTGCAGGATGCGCGGGAGCTCCCTGACGCCTTCCGAGCCCGGCTCCTCGGCCGCCGTCTCCTTGAGGTCCATTCCGGCGCAGAACACCGGTCCGGTGTGCGTCAGTACGACGACCCTGGCGGCATCGTCTGTCGACGCCTGCTCAAGCGCGGCGGTCAGTTCGCTGCGTAGTTGACGGGACAGCGCGTTGCGGTTGCTGGGGGAGTCCAGGGTGATGGTCGCAATGCCAGCGGCCAGTTCGGTCCGCACTAGCGCGGTCATCCGGTCCTCCTGTCATGCGGTCGTGTGCACCGATCCTGCCATCGGCCGGGTGCGACCTCGCCCACATTGTCGGCCGGCCCGCTTGCCATCAGGTGAGCCCATGGACCAAAGTGGTCCGTGTCGGACCAAATCGGTCCGGCCGAGTCGGTCCAGGTGGGAGAACAGCATGCGCCAGTCGCACGACGAGATCGATGCGCGAATCATCGAAATCGCTGCCGGGCTGTTCGCTGTGCACGGCTTCGACCGCACTTCGGTCCAGCAGATCGCCGACGCCGTCGGATACTCGAAAACTGGTCTGTTACACAGGTTTTCCAGCAAGCAGGTGCTGCTCGACGCGGTCAACACGGTGATCACCGACGCGGTGGCGGACGTGTCTACGGAGATCGCCGCAGTTCCGGACGGCGAACACCGGACCCGCAGCGTGTTGCGGCTAGTGACCGCCACCGCGCTGGCCCACCCCGGTGGTGTGCGTTTCCTGCTGCAGCAGCTCCACCTCACCCACGAGATGTCGGATGAGGTACTGCCGGCCAAGGCGCCGGCGGAATCGATCGTCGAGTTCCTTGCCGGCCCCGATCCCTCTCCCGAGCACCTGATGCGCGTCGTCCTCGGCCTCGAATTGATCTGTTCGGGTGCCGTGATGAACAGCCTGCCCGAGCACAACGGCATCGGTGCCGACGTCGGACCGCTACTGGTCGAGCTCGCCGCCGGAGTGATCGGCACCGACGTCGGCAGCCGGCGCCCGGCCTCCGCCACCTGATCAATCCGTCCTGCACCACTCCGTTCGGCCCACTCCAGCTGCCTCACCAGATACCACTGACAAGGAACAACTCATGGCAAAGCTCCTGCAACGCCTCGGCCTCGGCGCCGCTCGTCACCGCGCCATGGTCTTCGTCATCTGGCTGCTGGTGCTGGTCGGCGCCGGCACGGCCGCGGCGACCTTGTCCGGCCCGACCGCCAACTCGTTCTCCATCCCCGGCGCCGAGTCCACCCGGGCGCTGAGCACGGTCCAGCGAGCGTTCCCCGGCGTCGCAGCCGGCGGAGCCACGGCCAGCGTGGTGATGGTGGCGCCGGCCGGCCAGACCGTTGCCGATCCACAGGTCGCCAAGACGATCTCCGCCACCGTGCAGAAGCTGTCTGCAGTCCCTGAGGTCCGGCTGGCCAGCGATCCGTTCAACCCACAGCAGCCGACCGTGTCAAAGGACAAGACGGTCGCGGTGTCGACGGTGACCTTCACCAAGACGCAGGGCAATATCTCAGCCACGTCGCTCGATCAGGTCCAGCAGGCAGTGGACACCGCACGATCGGCCGGCCTGGACGTCAAGGTCGGCGGCAACGCCTACCAGACGGTGCCGGAGGTGGTCGGTCCGGGCGAGATCGTTGGCGTGGTCGTCGCTTTCGTGGTGTTGATGCTCACCTATGGCGCCCTCGGCGCAGCCGGCGCGAACCTGCTCACTGCGCTCATCGGCGTCGGTGTCGGCGCTGCCGGCATCACCGCCTTGACCGGCTTCGTCGATCTGCAGTCCACCACGCCGATCCTGGCCATCATGCTGGGGCTGGCCGTCGGGATCGACTACGCGCTGTTCATCTTCGCCAGATTCAGGGCCGAGTTGCGGGACGGCCGCAGCGTCACCGACGCGGTCGGCAGAGCGACCGGAACGGCGGGTTCGGCTGTGGTGGTCGCCGGGCTCACGGTGGTGATCGCGCTGGCCGGTCTGTCCGTCGTCGGAATACCTTTCCTGGCCGAGATGGGGCTGGCCGCAGCGGCGACCGTCGTCATCGCTGTCCTGGTCGCGCTCACCCTGGTGCCGGCGTTGCTGACGGTGTTGGGACGCCGGGTGCTGCCCAAGAAGGAACGGTCCACCCCCGCACTTCGCGGGTCCTATGGCGGTTTTGACGCGGCCGCCGAACCGGATAACAACCACCAGACCCGCGAAGTCGGGGAGGCCGATCCGGATAACAACCAGCAGACCCGCGAAGTCGGAGAGAAGCGCGGGTTCCTGCGCCGCTGGGCCGACGTGGTGACCCGTCGGCCGGCGCTGGCCGCCGTTGCCGCAGTGGTGGTGTTGGGCGTGATCGCCACCCCGGTGTTCTCGATGAATACGGCGCTCCCGGACAGTGGCACCGCCGACCCGGCCAGCCAGCAACGACAGGCCTACGACCTGATCAGCAAGAACTTCGGGCCGGGGCTCAACGCACCGCTGCTGATCTTGGTCGAGGGCGCCAACGGACCGCAGAGCGCCGCCGTCGTTGCCAAGAAGGTGCAGGCCACCAGCGGTGTCGCCGTGGTGACGGCACCCAAGTTGAGTGCGGACGGCAGCGTGGCGCTGTTCACCGTCATACCGAAGTCCGGGCCGCACGACCACGCGACCACCGAGCTGGTGAACACGCTGCGCGATGACAACTTCGGCACCGGAGTCGAGGTGAAGGTGACAGGGACAACGGCCGTCAGCATCGACGTCAACAACACCCTGTCCAGCGCACTGCCGAAGTACTTGGCGCTCGTCGTCGGGCTGGCGCTGGTGCTGCTGTTGCTGGTGTTCCGATCGATCCTGGTGCCGGTCACGGCCACCATCGGATTCCTGCTGTCCTACGGCGCGGCGCTCGGCGCGACGACGGCGGTGTTCCAGTGGGGCTGGCTGGCCGGCGCGCTCGGGGTCGCTCAACCGGGTCCGTTGATGAGTCTGCTGCCGATCATCGTGGTGGCGATCCTGTTCGGGCTGGCGATGGATTACCAAGTTTTCCTGGTCTCCAGAATCCACGAGGCGCATGCCAACGGCGACGATCCAGTGTCGGCTGTCCGGCACGGTTTCCGCCGCTCGGCGCCGGTGGTGATCGCCGCCGCGACCATCATGGCCGCGGTATTCGGCGGGTTCGTCGGCAGCAACGATCCGATGATCTCCTCCATCGCCCTCGCCCTCACCATCGGAGTACTGGCCGATGCCTTCATCGTCCGGATGATCGTGATCCCAGCCGTACTGTCGCTGCTGCGCGGCGGCGCATGGTGGATGCCGAAGTGGTTGCACAGGGTGCTGCCGCACATCGACGCCGAAGGCAACGGCATCGAGGCGGAAGAGGTCGGCAGCGAGGCCGATCGGCACGAACTGGATGTGATGGCTGAGGCCACCGCGCACGTTCCACAGCACCAGGCATAGCCAGCAGCTGGGGGAGGCACACTGTCTGGTGTGCCGTCCACCCTTCCCGAAGGCGAGCCCGTCCCGGCCGACGGCTCGCTGCCGGCGTCCGCCGCCGACGGGATGGCCGACCGCACGTTGTCGATGTACCTGCACGTCCCGTTCTGTGCGACCCGTTGCGGCTACTGCGATTTCAACACCTACACGCTGCCGGAACTGACCGACGGCGGCAGTGCCACGTCACCCGAATCCTGGTTGGACGCGGCGCTCGCCGAGATCAGCTTGGCCGGCCGCACGCTGCGGGCGATCGGTGACGAGCGCGCCGTCAGCACGGTCTTCGTCGGCGGCGGCACCCCATCGCTCATCGGAGCCGGGCCGCTCGTCACCCTCGTCAATGCCGTTAGGAACGAATTCGGCCTGACCGACGACGCGGAGCTGACCACCGAGGCGAACCCGGAGAGCACCGACCAGCATTTCCTGGCCGGCATCGTGGCCGGGGGATTCACCCGGTTGTCGCTCGGTATGCAGTCGGTCGCCCCGCAGGTGCTGGCCACCCTTGATCGAACCCACACCCCAGGACGACCGACTCAAGTGGTGCAGTGCGCGCGGGATGCCGGCATTCGGCACGTCAACCTTGATCTGATCTACGGCACCCCGGGCGAGAGTGACGCGGATTTCCAGGCGTCGTTGGCCGCGGCCATTGCGGCCGGCGTCGACCATGTGTCCGCGTACTCGTTGATCGTCGAACCCGGCACCAGGATGGCAAAGCAGGTGGCGACGGGCGCGCTGCCGATGCCGGATGACGACGTCCTCGCCGACCGCTACCTGTTGGCCGACAGAGCGTTGTCGGCGGCCGGATTCGGATGGTACGAGGTGTCGAACTGGGCCACCTCGCCGGCCGCCCGCTGCCGGCACAACCTTGCGTACTGGCGCGGCGACGACTGGTGGGGGATCGGTCCAGGAGCCCACTCGCACGTCGGCGGGGTGCGCTGGTGGAACGTCAAGCATCCGGCCGGCTACGCCCAGCGATTGACCGACGGCGGCACCCCTGCGCACTCCCGGGAGCTACTCACCGCCGCGGCGCGGCACACCGAGGAGGTGTTGTTGCGGTTGCGGCTGGTCGAGGGTCTGCCGAGCGACACCCTCGACGGGGCGGCACAGCGGCAGGCTTCGCTGGAGGCTGCTGACGGGCTGCTGGACCCGACCGCGTTGGCCGCCGGCCGGCTGGTGCTGACGCCCACCGGCCGGTTGCTGGCGGACGGGCTGGCACTGCGGTTGCTGCCCTGACGCGCCGGCCCGAACGCAAGACCGCGAGACACCAAGCGAACCAGCGTCAGCCGGTGCCGGTAGTGCCGCGCAGATCGTCCAGATCCAGCAACCGGACGTGGATCACCGTGCGCTGCTGCAGCGCCGCCCGCAGCGCCCGGTGCAGGCCGTCCTCCAGATACATATCGCCTTGCCACAGCACTGCATGCGGAAACAGGTCGCCGTAGAAGGTGGAATCCTCGTCCAGCAAGGTGTCCAGCCGCAGCTCCCGCTTGGTGGCGACCAACTCGTCGAGCCGAACCTGACGCGGCGGGAACCTCGCCCAGTCGCGCGCGGACATGCTGTGATCGGGGTATGGGCGTCCGTCACGAACGTCCTTGAAGATCATGGCTCGCCTCTCCTGCGCGGGGTGATCCCACGGGCGCCTCAGCGTAGCGGCAGACCGCCTGGCCTGCCCCCCGCCGACTACACTTGGCACCCGGGGTCTCCGAGTGCCAGCCGTCTGAAACTTTCGTCGATGGTGGCCCGCGGGCCGAGAGTCGGCTGGAGGTGAGCAGTGCCATGAGCGCCGACGATCGCCGCTTTGAAGTGCTGCGCGCCATCGTTGCCGACTACGTCGCCACTCACGAGCCTGTCGGCTCCAAGAACCTGGTCGATCGTCACCGGCTCGGAGTTTCGTCGGCGACCATCCGCAGCGATATGGCGGTGCTGGAGGACGAGGGGTACATCGCTCAACCGCATACCTCGGCGGGCCGGATCCCGACCGACAAGGGCTATCGACTGTTCGTCGATCGGTTGGCACAGGTCAAACCGTTGTCGGTGGGTGAGCGGAGGGCCATCCAGTCCTTTTTGTCCGAAGCCGTCGATCTGGACGATGTGCTGCGCCGTTCGGTGCGTCTGCTCGCCCAGCTGACCCACCAGGTCGCCGTCGTCCAGTACCCGACGCTCACCAGCTCGACCGTGCGGCACATCGAGCTGGTTTCGCTGGCACCCCGGCGGCTGCTGGCAGTGGTGATCACCGATTCCGGTCGGGTCGAGCAGCGGATGGTGGAAACGGCAGAGCCGATCGGCGATGACGCCGTCTCGATGTTGCGCACGTTGATGACCGAACACGTCACCGGCCGGCGGCTGGCAGAGGCGGCAACCGCCATCAGGCAGCTGCCGGAGCAGGCTGCGCCGCACCAGAAGCAGATGCTCGGTGATGTGGTGTCTGCGCTGCTCGACGCCCTGGTCGAGCACCCGGAGGAGCGGCTGGTGCTGTCCGGCACCTCGAACATCACCGGATCGTTCGCCGACCAGCCGTCGCTGCGTGGTGTGCTGGAGGCGCTCGACGAGCAGGTGACGCTGCTCAAACTGCTAGCGGTGATCGAGCACCCCGAGACCATGCGGGTGTCCATCGGCGAGGAGAATCACGACGCCAACCTGTATGCCTCGTCGCTGGTGGCCGGCGGGTACGGGATCGGCGAGGTGCTGATGGGCGGTTTAGCTGTCGTCGGCCCGACCCGAATGGACTATCCGGGAACTATCGCCGCGGTTCGCGCCGTTGCGCAATATGTCGGCGAGATCGTCGCCGGACGGTGAACCTTGGGCGACAGCCCGAACGTCGGTGCCAGGCGCAAGGCCGAGCACGGGATGCAACAGCAATAGGAAGGTAATCGGTGCAGCAGGTGGCACGGGACTATTACGGCCTACTCGGCGTTTCGGCCAATGCCGGGCCGGACGAGATCAAGCGGGCATATCGCAAGCTCGCGCGTGAGCTGCACCCCGACGTCAACCCGGACAAGGCGGCCCAGCAGAAGTTCAAGGACGTCACGGCGGCCTACGAGGTGCTGTCCGATCCGGCCAAACGGCAGATCGTCGATCTCGGTGGCGATCCACTGTCACCAGGCGGCAGCAACGGCGGGATGGGCGGCGCCGACCCGTTCGGCGGCATGGGCCTCGGCGACATCATGGATGCCTTCTTCGGCGGCGGTGGCGGCGGTCGATCACGCGGGCCGCGGTCAAGGGTCAGGCAAGGTGACGACGCGCTCATCGGTGTCGAGCTGACGCTGGCGGAGTGCGCGACAGGGGTGGCCAAGGACCTGGTGGTGGACACTGCCACCCTGTGCACGATGTGCACCGGATCCGGCTGCGCGCCTGGTACCAGCACCGCGACCTGCGACACCTGCGACGGCAGCGGCGAGATCCAGCAGGTGCAGCGATCGCTGCTCGGCCAGGTCGTCACGTCACGGCCGTGCCCGGTCTGCCGGGGCTTCGGCGAAGTGATCCCAGAGCCGTGCCAGCAATGCCAGGGTGACGGCCGGGTGCGCAGCCGGCGGACCGTCCGCACGGTGATCCCGGCCGGCGTCGGCGACGGCGTCAGGGTACGGATGGCCGGTCAGGGCGAGGTCGGCCCGGGCGGCGGTGCTCCCGGCGACCTCTACGTCGAGGTGCAGGAGATTCCGCACGACCAGTTCACCCGCGACGGCATCGACCTGCACTGCACAGTGCACGTGCCGATGACGGCGGCGGCGCTGGGCACCACCATGGAACTGCCCGCCCTGCAGACGAAGCAGATCCTGGACATCCAGCCGGGAACGCAGTCCGGCACGGTGCTGACGTTGCGTGGCCTCGGCATGCCGCGGCTGCGTGGGTCGGGCGCCGGAAACCTGCTGGTGCACATCGAGGTGGTGACGCCGACCAGGGTGGACGGCCGGCAGGCCGAGCTGATGCGGGAGTTCGCGACGCTGCGGGGCGAGGAGCAACCGCAGCTGGCGTCGAAGTCCTCCGGCGGGTTCTTCTCCAGAATCCGCGACACGTTCGTCGGTCGCTGATCGCAGCGGGTCGAGGCGATCCGCGGTGAGCGGCGGATGAGCGGTATGACGACGGGTGCGGCCTGGTATCTGGTCGATGCGGTTCCGGCCGCCGGAGAATTCGTCCTTGACGGCCCGGAAGGCAGGCACGCCGCGACCGTCCGCAGGACAAGGAAGGGCGAACAGCTGGTGCTCACCGACGGTCGTGGGAACCATTGCGACGCAACGGTTACCGCCACTGGTAAGACGTCGTTGACGCTGGTCGTTACCAACCTGCGCACAGAGCCGCTGCCGGCATTGAGGGTCACCGTGGTGCAGGCGCTGCCCAAGGGCGAGCGCAGCGACCTCGCGGTCGATCTGCTGACGGAGGCTGGGGTGGATACCGTCGTGCCTTGGCAGGCGGAGCGCTGCGTTGCCCGCTGGTCAGGAGCGAAGGCGCAACGTGGTGCGGAGAAGTGGCGGATGGTCGCCATCCAGGCCGGCAAGCAGTCGCGCAGAGCCTGGGTACCAACGGTGCGGGAACTTGCCTCGACGCCCCAGGTCGTCGATCTGATCGCGGCGGCCGATGCAGCGCTGGTCCTGCACGAGAGTGGATCGGTTGCACTGCAAGGGATGTCGCTACCGGCTTCCGGTGAGCTGCTGTTGATCATCGGACCGGAGGGCGGGGTATCGCCGCGGGAGATCGAGGTATTCGGGGCCGCCGGAGCGCAACCGGTTAGATTGGGACCCCAGGTGCTGCGCACCTCCACCGCCGGTGCCGTCGCCCTCGGGGCCATCGGCGTCCGCACCGACCGCTGGTCCTGATGGCGCCCTCGCACCCGCCGCCGCGGGACTACTCCTACGGCGACCATCCCAGCCAGTTCGTCCGGCTGCACCTGCCGCAAACCGGCGACAAGCTGCCAGTTGTGCTGGTGATCCACGGCGGGTTCTGGCGGCAGCGGTACGGCATCGAGTACGCGGACCCGTTGTGCCACAATCTGATCGAGTTCGGGGTGGCAGCGGCCGCCGTGGAGTACCGACGGGTCAACCGGCCGTTCGCCGAAACGAATCGTGGGCGGCTCATCGATCCAAGCGGTGGTGGCTGGCCGATGACGCTGACCGATATCGCCCGTGCCGTCGATTCGCTGGACACCCTCGGCCAGCTGATGGCCCGCGGCCGGCTCGACTGCTCACGAGTGGTGGCGGTCGGCCACTCCGCCGGCGGCCAGCTGGCGGCTTGGCTGGCTCACCGCGGTGCCTTGCGGTCAGGCCTGCCGGGTGCCGTCGAACCCGGTGACTCCCGCGTCCCGATCCTGGGCGGCGTCTGTCAGGCGGCGGTACTCGATCTGGTGGCAGCGGCCGACCAACGGACGGGCGGCACCGCTGTTATCGACCTGATGGGCGGCTCACCAGGCTCGGTGGCCCTGCGGTACCGGCACGCCTCTCCGGTTACCTACGTCGGCGACGGTGCTCGACTCTGCCTGCTGCACGGCACCGCGGACGATGAGGTGCCGGTCGACCAGTCACGCCGCTACCTGGCGAGTGCACGCAGCGCCGGCGACCCTGTCGAATTGATCGAACTCGATGGCATCGGCCACTACGAGCTGGTCGATCCGCGTCACCAGGCGTGGGCGGTCTGCCGTGATCGTGCGCTGCAGCTGCTCGACTGATGCATCCGGTTGGGGCAGGGTGGCGTCCACTCAGCGAGGCAGTCGCAGGGGTCGCGATCGGGCTCTTCAGAATTAGCAGGGGGGTAGCCTGACCACGATGAACGCCGACGCCGCGCCAGCCGACTGCCTGTTCTGCAAGATCGTCGCCGGTGACATCCCGGCCGACATCGTGCATCGCGACGAGCGCACCCTCGCCTTCCGCGATCTCGCGCCGAAGGCACCCACCCATGTGCTGGTGATTCCCGTTACCCATTCGGTGACCATCGCCGACACCGCCGCCGGCGACGCAGCGCTGGTGGGCGAGTTGGTGGCCACCGCTGCCGGCATCGCGGCAGCGGACGGCATCGCCGAATCGGGCTACCGGATGGTGTTCAACACCGGGGCGGATGCCGGCCAAACCGTCTTCCACGCCCACCTGCATCTGCTGGGTGGCCGGGCGCTCGGCTGGCCACCGGGCTGACCGGCCGGCCGGGGCTGGTATTGCGGACGCCGATGTGGTTCGCCCCCGCTAAACTGGGAGATGGACCGTGCGCACCCGCTCGCGGTGGTCTGTCCCGCCGCTGGGGGGCATGCAGCCCCGCAGCCGGGGCAGGAAGTAGGCAGTAGCCACGGTGCCGGACAGTCGCTCGACATCATCCGCGTCCCGGTCTGCGCAGGCAGCGCGCCGCGATTCGCCCGGCGGAGTATCTGCGGAAGAGCTTGCTGCCGAATCCACCCTGGTAGTCGCCGACGAACGATCGATGATCGGTCTGCTCGGTTCACGCGACAGCATCCTGCGTCGGCTGGAGGCCAATCTCGCTGCCGACATCCATGCTCGCGGGAACCGCATCACGCTGAAGGGCAGTGCCAGCGACGTGGCGTTCGCCGAGCGGGTGATCCGGGAGCTGATGACCCTGCAGGAGTCGGGTTCGCCGATCACCGAGGATGCGGTGAACCGCACCATTGGCATGCTGGCCGACGCCAGCGAGGGAGCTCGCGGAGGAGCCGAGAGTCCCAGCGAGGTGCTGGGGCTGAACATCATTTCCCGGCGCGGCCGCACCATCAGGCCCAAGACGCTCAACCAGAAGCGATATGTCGACGCCATCGACAAGCACACGGTGGTATTCGGCATCGGCCCGGCCGGCACCGGCAAGACCTACCTGGCGATGGCCAAGGCCGTGCAGGCGCTGCAGGCCAAGCAGGTCAACAGGATCATCCTGACCCGACCGGCCGTCGAAGCGGGCGAGCGGCTGGGCTATCTGCCGGGAACGCTGAACGAGAAGATCGATCCCTACCTTCGCCCGCTGTACGACGCGCTGCACGACATGCTCGACCCCGAGTCGATCCCGCGATTGATGGCCGCCGGCACCATCGAGGTCGCACCGCTGGCGTACATGCGTGGCCGGAGCCTGAACGACGCGTTCATCATTCTGGACGAGGCGCAGAACACCACCCCCGAACAGATGAAGATGTTCCTGACCAGGCTCGGGTTCGGCTCGCAGATCGTGGTGACAGGCGATGTCACCCAGATTGACCTGCCCGATGGCCAGAAGTCCGGGCTGCGGGTGGTGCGGGACATCCTGACCAACATCGACGACGTCGCCTTCCCGACGTTGACCTCGGCCGACGTCGTCCGGCATCGGCTCGTCGGCGAGATCGTTGACGCCTACGAACGGTGGGACTCCGACAACCCTCCCGCCCCCGATCGGCAGGATCACTCGAGATTCGACTCGCGGGCCTCCCGGGGCGGCAGATGACCATCGAGGTGGCGAACGAGTCCGGCATCGGGGTGGACGAGCTGGCGCTTATCTCGGTCGCCCGATATGCGTTGGACCACTTGGACATTCACCCGCAGGCCGAGCTGTCGCTGTTGCTGGTCGACGTCGATGCGATGACCGAACTGCACGTCAAATGGATGAACGAGAGCGGCCCAACTGACGTGATGAGCTTCCCGATGGACGAGCTGGACACTGCCCGCCGACCGGACGAGGCCGGCCCTGGGCCGGCGCTGCTGGGTGATGTGGTGCTGTGTCCCGCCGTCGCCGCCCAGCAGGCGGAACAGGCAGGGCATGGCCTCGACGACGAGCTGCATCTGCTGACGGTGCACGGTGTACTGCACCTGCTCGGCTACGACCACGCGGAGGCCGACGAAGAACGCGAGATGTTCCAACTGCAGAACGATTTGCTCGACTCGTGGCGCGAGACAGCCGCGGGTTCGGCCGCCGGCCGGCCCCCCGGCATTCAGTGAGCAGCCCTCCGTGAGTGCAGTGGACGTCGCCCTGCTGGTGGTTGCCGCACTACTGGTGCCGTTCGCCGGCCTGATGGCGGCAGCCGACGCGGCGATCATCATGGTCTCGCCGGCCAGGGTGGAAGAGGCCGAACGGGAAGGTAGGCGCGGCGCCCCAGCGCTCAACCGGATCGTCGCGGACAAACCGCGCTACACCAACCTGCTGCTGTTGCTGCGGGTGGGCGCCGAGCTCACCGCGACCGTGCTGGTCACCGCGGTGGCGTTGTCCACCTGGGGCGTCACAGTCTGGGCCGTGTTGGTCGTGGTGGTAGTGATGTTGGTCGTCACCTACGTGGTGATCGGTGTGCTGCCAAGGACTCTCGGCCGTCAGCACCCGTCAGGGATCGGTCTGTTCATGGCGGCATCGGTGGCCAGGTTGGCCACCGTGCTGTCGCCAGTTGCCACCCTGCTGATCCACATCGGCAACGCGATCACTCCCGGCCGCGGCTTCCGTGAGGGGCCTTTCTCCTCCGAGATCGAGCTGCGCGAACTGGTGGACATGGCGCAGGTGCACGGCGTCGTTGAGGCCGGCGAGCGGGAGATGCTGCACTCGGTGTTCACCCTCGGCGACACCATCGCCCGCGAGGTGATGGTGCCGCGAACCGAGATGGTGTGGATCGAGCAGTCCAAGACCATGCGGCAGGCGCTGCAACTGGCGTCCAGGTCGGGATTCTCCCGAGTTCCGGTGATCGGGGACGACGTGGACGACATCGTCGGCGTCATTTACATCAAGGACCTCATTGCCCGCACCATCACCCTTGGTCAGGGCGATCCAGGTCCGGTGCTGTCCGAGCTGGTGCGAGAGCCGGTGTTTGTGCCGGACTCCAAACCGGTCGACGATCTGCTCGCCGAGATGCAACGCAGCAGGACTCATTTCGCGGTGGTGGTGGACGAATACGGCGGCACCGCAGGCATTCTCACCATCGAAGACATCCTGGAGGAGATCGTAGGGGAGATCACCGACGAGTACGACGCCGACACCCCGAATCCGATCGAGCAGCTCGCCGACGGCTGGGTGCGGGTGTCGAGCAGGTTGCCGGTGGACGACCTCGGCGAGGTCTTCGACATCGACCTGCCCGCCGAAGACGTGGAGACCGTCGGTGGCCTGCTCGCTCAGCTACTTGGCCGGGTACCGCTGCCGGGCGCCGAGGCCGAAATCAACGGTCTGCACCTGCTGGGTGAACCGGGATCGGACCGCAGGGGACGTCCGCGGGTGAACACCGTACTGGTGGGCATCCCGGCGCACGCCAACAGCAGCGGCACCGACGACGACACCACCTCGGTGGAGGCACCGGACGACGATTCAGGTGATACTCCGTCCGGCAGCAGGCGCGATGGACAGTCCTCCGATGGCGCCGTCGCCGGAACCGCGGGCACCGTTCAAGCGGCTGGCATCGACGACGACGCGGCTCAGAGTCCGGACGAACCGATGGAGTCGGAGCACCGATGGTGGGGCTCGAGACGGTTGGAGGCAGGGCATGGCGACTGACGGTGAACAGAAGCCGGAAGTGATGCAGCGCAGCGGGTTCGCCTGCTTCGTCGGCCGGCCGAACGCGGGGAAGTCGACGCTGCTCAACGCCATGGTCGGCAGCAAGATCGCCATCACCTCCGACAAGCCGCAGACCACCCGCAAGGCGATCCGCGGGATTCTGACCCGCACCGAGGAGCCGGCAGGACAGCTCGTGATCATCGACACTCCCGGCTTGCACAAGCCTCGAACGCTGCTCGGCGAGCGGCTGGGGGACGTGGTGCGGTCGACGTTCAGCGAGGTCGATGTGATCGGCCTGTGCATCCCGGCCGACGAGCGGATCGGGCCGGGTGATCGCCGGATCGCCGGCGAGTTATCGACGCTGGCCCCGCGCACGCCGGTGATAGGCATCGTCACCAAGGCCGACAAGGTCAGTAGCCAACAGGTGGCGGAGCAGTTGCTGGCACTGTCGCAGGTGCGGGAATTCGACGAGCTGATCCCGGTCTCGGCGACCAAGGGCTTCCAGGTGGACAAGGTCGCCTGCGTGCTGATGCGGCACCTGCCGGCCGGGCCACCGCTGTACGTCGACGGCGAGATCACCGACGAACCGTTGGATTCCATGATCGCCGAGCTGGTCCGCGAGGCGGCGCTGGCAGGGGTGCGGGACGAACTGCCGCACTCGCTGGCCGCCGCAGTCGACGAGATCCTGCCGCGGGAGGGCCGCCCCGATCTGACGGACGTGTTCGTCACGCTCTACGTCGAGCGCGACTCGCAGAAGCCGATCGTGTTGGGGCCCAAGGGGTCAAGGCTGGCCGGCATCGGCAGACGGGCACGCGCCGGCATCGAGCCGCTGGTCGGAACGAAGGTCTACCTCAATGTGCACGTGACCGTTGCCAAGGACTGGCAGCGCGACCCCAAGCAGCTGCGCAAGCTGGGATTCGATCGTTGAGACGGACTGTACGATGATGCGGGAAGCAGAGCTTATTCGTGCAGAAGTGAACATCAAGGAGCAAGGAGTAGGCATGCCGGGAATTCAGGTCAAGGCCGAAATGGCCGAGCAGCCGGACGTGCTCGCCCGGATCGTTGCTCGCCGGGACGACATTCATGCAGCGGTGCGGGCCGCCCTGCCGGCGCAGCTGCGGGGCATCAGCCTGATCGCCAGGGGCTCGAGCGACAACGTCGCCGTGCACGCGCGCTACCTGCTCGAGCTGGCCACCGGCATGCCGGTGAGCATGATCGCGCCGTCGATCATTACCAGGTACCACCGGGTACCCGACCTGCGCGGTAACCTGGTCGTTGCGCTCTCGCAGAGTGGCAGAACCCCCGAGATCGTTGATGTGGCAACGCAATCCGCGGCCGCCGGCGCCATCGTCGTCGGCGTTACCAATGACGCCGATTCGCCATTGGCCGCGGCTTCCGCGGTCACCATGGCCGTCGGTACAACTGCCGAACTGGCGGTGCCAGCCACCAAGACCGTGACTGGCCAACTGGCGCTGGTCACGCTGCTGGCCGAGGCCAGCTGCCCGGCCGGCACCGACATCGACTCCTACACCGGCGGGTCGCCGGCCTGGGCCGCGCTGGCCGGCACGGTGGCCGACGTGCTGTCCGACACCCATTCGCTGGCCGCCGCCGTCCGGATGCTCAGCGAGCGCCGCGACGGCATCCACCTGGCTCGCGGTCTCACCTATGCGGCGGCTCTCGAGGGCGCGCTCAAGGCCAAGGAGACGACCCGACGGGTGCACGAGGGCTACTCGAGCGCCGACTTCCTGCACGGTCCGTTGACCGTTGCCTCGCCCGACGTCACGGTGGTCGCCTACGGCGCCGCTGGCCCGGTACTGGCCGATGTGGTGAGCACGGTGCAGGCGGCTGTCGAGCTCGGCTCACCGGTGATCGGCGTTGGGCACCCGGCGGTCTCGGAAGGGATCAGCGGAGCCGTCGGCGTGCCGACCCCGCAGACCCTCGGTGAGGCCCTGGCGGTGATCCCGTTGGTGGTGCGGGGCCAGCAACTGGCGGTCAGCACCACCCTGGCGCTGGGGATGGACCCGGACGCACCACAAGGGCTCAACAAGGTGACGGCCACCCACTGACCGCCGCGGTCGGCGCTGCCCGCACGGTGTCGCCCCGCCGCGACGATGGGTCGATCGCGCACATAGAGTCGAGTGCATGACGACCGAGCGAGAGGCAGTATCCGCGGGCTTCGACGAGTGGGTGACGAGCCTGTCGCAGTGGGTGGCCATCCCCTCGGTCAGTGCCGATCCTGCTCACCACGCCGACGTGCTGGCCAGTGCCGATTTCCTGGCCGAAGCGTTGCGCCGCACCGGCTTTCCGGAAGTGATCGTGCTGCAATCCGGGCCGTATCTGCCGGCCGTCTTCGCGCACTGGCCCTCTGGCGCTCCGGACGCGGTCAGGGTGGTCGTCTACGGCCATCACGACGTGCAGCCGGCGGACGGCGAGGACCGCTGGACCCACCCGCCGTTTCAACCGCAGGTGATCGACGACGTGATGTACGGCAGAGGAGCAAGCGACGACAAGGGCAACATCGCCGCGCACCTACTCGGCCTGTCGGCGCACTTGGCTGCCACCGGCCGTGCGGCGCCCGCCGTCGACCTCACGCTGCTGGTGGAGGGCGAGGAAGAGTCGGGCAGCCCGCACATCGGCGCCCTGCTGGCCGAGCTTGCCGGCCGGCTGGTCGCCGACGTGATCGTCGTCAGCGACACCGGCATCTTCGATGCGAACACCCCGTCGTTGTGCGTCGGTATGCGCGGGATGGTGTCTGCCGAACTGCATGTGCACGGGCCTGATGTCGATCTGCACTCCGGTGTCTTCGGTGGCGCGGTAGGAAACCCGGTCGCCGAACTGGCCCGGCTGCTGGCCGCCATGCACGACGACAACGGCCACATCACCATCCCCTCGTTCTATGACGGTGTCGTCGAACCGAGCGATGCCGATCGCGCTGCCACCGCCGCGTTGCCGTTCGACGAACCGAGCTGGCTGGCCGGGCCGGCAGCGTCGCGGGCGAGCTGGGGCGAGGCCGGTTATTCGACGCTCGAGCGCATCGGAATCCGGCCGACGGCCGAGATCAACGGTATCTACGGCGGCTACACAGGCCCCGGCGGGAAAACCATCGTGCCGACGGATGCCAGCGCCAAGCTGACCTTCCGGCTGGTCGGCAAGCAGGACCCGGCGGCCATCAGAGGCTGCATCACCGACTTCTTTGCCGACAACGTGCGCCAAGGGCTGACTGCCGAACTGGCCTGGGAGTCCGACGGCGTCGCCCCGCTCCACACCGACCCACACCATCCCGCCACCGCCGCCACCCAGCGGGCGCTCGGCGCCGCATTCGACACCGACACCGTGCTGCTGACCCGCGAGGGAGGCTCTGGACCGGAGGCCGACCTGGTGGCTGCCATCGGGGCGCCGATGGTGTTCCTGGGCGTGATGACCGAGGAGGACCAGATCCACGCCCCGAACGAGAAGGTGCCATTACCCTTGCTGCGTAAGGGTTGTGAGGCGATCGCGCATCTGTGGCGCGAACTGGCCGAACTCGGCAG
This sequence comes from Actinomycetota bacterium, assembly GCA_030853385.1. Taxonomy (GTDB): domain Bacteria; phylum Actinomycetota; class Actinomycetes; order Mycobacteriales; family Nakamurellaceae; genus Nakamurella. The sequence continues at coordinate 53,383 of JALYVF010000188.1, forward strand.
GGACGGCTTGGCGGGTGCCCATGGCTAGGGCAGCAGCGACGGCGAAACCGAGCGGCAGTCGCAAACAGGCTGGTCTGCGACGGATCCCGCGCCCGCAGTATTCGCTGGACCGGTTCACCCTGGACAACGGACTGCGGGTGGTGCTCGCACCGGATCGAGGCGTCGGCGTGGTCGGCGTCGCCGTCCACTACGACGTCGGGTTCCGCTCGGAACCTGAGGGCCGCACCGGGTTTGCCCACCTGTTCGAGCATCTGATGTTCCAGGGCAGCGAGTCGCTACCGAAGCTGGAGCACTTCAGGATCGTCCAGTCGTCCGGCGGGGTGTTCAACGGATCGACGCACTTCGACTACACCGACTATCACCAGGTGCTGCCGGCTGCAGCGCTGGAACGGGGCCTGTTCCTGGAAGCCGATCGGATGCGGGCACCGAAGATCACCGCCGAGAACCTGGCCAACCAGGTCGACGTGGTGAGCGAGGAGATCAGGCTCAACGTGCTCAACCGCCCGTACGGCGGGTTCCCCTGGATCCTGCTGCCGCCGGTGCTGTTCGACGCCTTCGCCAACGCGCACAACGGATATGGGGACTTCGTCGACCTGCGGGCTGCCACCGTTGCCGACTGCGCCGAGTTCTTCGAGACGTACTACACGCCGGCCAATGCCGTGCTGACGATCTGCGGGGACTTCGAGTCTGGCATGGCATTGGATCTGGCGAACTCGCACTTCGCCGACGTACCGCATCGGCCGGCACCGAAGCGGCCGTCGTTCGCCGAACCGGCTCCCAGTTCGGTGCGTCGAGCGGTGCACCGGGATCCGCTGGCGTCCGCACCCGCTTTGGCAGTCGGCTGGCGGGTGCCGGATCCGGTAGTCGACCTGCCCGGCTATCTGGCCCACGTCATGCTGGGCGACATCCTGTCCGATGGTGAGGCGTCCCGGCTGCAGTCGGCGATCGTCACCGAGGGGCTGGCAACCGAGGTGTGGGCGGGTCCGGGACTGATGGGTGGACCACTGGACTCACGTGATCCTGATGTGTTCGTCCTCGGTGCCCTGCACACCCCGCAGATCACCGCAGACGCGCTGATCGACAAGTGCCGCCACGAGATTGCCGACATCGCCGACCACGGACCGGACGCTGCTGAGTTGCATCGAGCGGTCGTCCGGTTCTGTTCCGGGTTGTTCAGGGAGAACGACGCGATCGGCTCGCGTACCCGGTCGATCGGCAGCCTTGAGCTGCTGCACGGCCGAGCAGAACTGATCCACCAGCTCCCCGATCTGTTCTCCGCGCTCACCGTCGACGACATCGCGGCCGCCGCCGGCAGTCTTGATCCGCAGCACTGCGCCATCCTCGAGGTGGTGCCCGATCCGGATGCCGACAGTTCGAGAGCCGGCGCGTTTCGAGGCCGGTCATGAGTCGCCGTCGCGGCCCGCGCAGCGCTGAGGCCATCGGCCACACCACTCTCGGTCCACGAGCGGTGCCCGAGCTGATGCGGGTCCATCGAACACGCGCCGCCGCCGCCGATCATGCGTTGCTGGACAACGGATTGCAGGTGGTCGCCGTCCGGCGATCGGGCGCGCCGCTGGTCGAGGTCAGGCTGCGCATTCCGTTCGGCGGTACCACCGCCAAGCTGGCCGGCCAGCACGCTGCCCGCGCCGAGCTGCTGTCCGCCACCACCATGCTCGGCACTGCGAGCCGCGACCGTGAGCAGGTCGACGTGGCGCTGAGCGATGTCGGCGGTCACCTGTACGCGGCCGTGGACCCGCAGCGCCTGCTGTACACCGGATCGGTGCTCGCCAACGGGCTGCCAACGCTGCTCGAAATGCTCGGGGAGATCCTGACCACGGCTGCCTACCGCGGCACCGATGTCGCCGGTGAGCGCGACCGGATGGTCGAGCATCTCGCGCTGTCCATGTCGCAGCCGTCGGTGACGGCCAGGATCGCCTTGCAGCGCAAGAGGTTCGGCGACCACCCGGCCGCCGACGAGATGCCGGATCCTGCGCTGGTCGGTGCTGTCAGTCCGGCGGCCATCCGCGGGCTGCACCACCGGGCAGTCGTTCCGGACGGGTCGACCCTGGTGCTGGTCGGCGATCTGAATCCGGGAAAGACGGTCGAGATGGTGGCCGGCGCACTGTCCGGGTGGGTATCGCAGCGGCAGGCCGTTGTCTTGACCGCCCCGCCGGCCGTCACCGGAACCGACGTGGAAGCATTGCACCGCAATGGATCAGTCCAGTCACAGGTCAGGCTGACGGCAGCGGCGGCCGGGCGGACCTCGCCCGACTATGCCGCGCTGCAGATCACCAACCTGATCTACGCCGGCTACTTCTCCTCGCGGCTGGTGGAGAACATCAGGGAGGACAAGGGCTACACCTATCACGCCGGGTCGGGGATCGAATTCTGGCCGGGTACCGCCGCTCTGACGGTGTCATTCGACACGAACACCGAATCGACTGCTCCGGCGCTGTTGGAGGCCCGCTACGAACTGGGGCGGTTGGCGCTGTTGCCACCCACCGCCGCCGAGGTCGAATCGGCGCGCAACTACGCGCTCGGAACGCTGGCCATCTCGCTGTCCACCCAGGCCGGTTACGCCTCCACCCTTTCGTCGATCCACGGTGCGGGTCTGGACGTGGAGTGGCTGCGAACGCATCCGGCCCGGCTGGCCGCCGTGTCGGTGGACGATGTCGCCGAGGCGGCAGCCCGTTATCTGGCGCCGGCCCGTTTTACCGGCATCGTGCAGGGCAACCTCGATGCCATCGCCGATGGTCTGCGGAGCATCGGTGGAGTGCAACTGCCATGACCGACCGTGGTGCGGAACACGTTGCGGCACAGGAGTTCTCGATCGGCACGCCGGTGTTGTCCCGCGGTGTGGCCGATCGGGACGAGCTATTGCGCAGCCCGCAGCGGATCGCCGCCGACTGGCCAGCGGCCCGGATCCTGGCTGTCAGCCCAACCGGCAAGGTAGCAGCCGACGGCGGCCAGCCGTCCTGGCAGCCCGCCGTCGGCGACGGCCCACCGGCTGGCGCGGTGCTGCTGGGAGCAGTGGCCGGCATCGACCATTGGGCCATCCAGGACCCGGAGGTCGAAGGACCGACGCTGCGTGAGCTGGGCGCCGGCCTGGGTGACGCCGATGCCGGTTTGGTCGTCACCGCCGTCGCCCTGCTCGGCTGGCACGCGCGGGGAGCGTTCTGCCCGACTTGCGGCGACGCGAGCACACCGACTGCAGCCGGTTGGTCGCGCAGCTGCCCGCAGGGCCACCAGGAGTTCCCACGCACGGACCCCGCGGTGATCGTGCTGGTGCACGACGGCGCGGACAACATGGTGCTGGCCCGGCAGCCGATCTGGGCGCCGGGTCGATACTCGGTGCTGGCCGGTTTCAACGAGGCGGGGGAGTCGCTGGAAGCCACCGTCGTCCGGGAGATCGGTGAGGAGATCGGCGTTGCCGTCACCGACATCCGTTACCTCGGATCCCAACCGTGGCCGTTCCCCCGTTCGCTGATGCTCGGGTTCTGCGCGCGAGCCGAACCCGGTGTCGAATTCCACCCGCAGGACAGTGAGATCGAGGAGGCCAGGTGGGTGTCACGGGACACCGTCCGGCGGATGCTCGGCGGCTCGGGCTGGGCCACTGGTCCCGGCGAGTCGGACAGAGCCGTCGATGGCATCGTGCTGCCCGGGTCCATCTCGATCGCTCACCGGATGATCCAAGGCTGGGCAGCGCTCGGGTGATCCGCCGGTGTGGACAACCCGCGGTTCGTCGTACAGGTGTGCGAAACTGGTCGGCGTGACGGATCTACTTGCTGGCCTGGACGACGGGCAACGCGCGGCGGTGCTCGCCCCCTCCGGGCCGGTGTGTGTGCTGGCCGGCGCCGGCACCGGGAAGACCAGGACCATCACCCATCGGATCGCCCACCTGATCGACGGCGGTGTGCACCCGGTGTCCGAGGTGCTGGCCGTCACCTTCACCACCAGGGCCGCTGGCGAGATGCGAGTCAGGCTGCGGACCCTCGGCGTGCCCGGCGTGCAGGCCCGCACCTTCCACTCGGCGGCGCTCAAGCAGCTGCGCTACTTCTGGCCACGAGCCGTCGGCGGCACCCTGTGGCCGGTGCTGGACAACAAGATGCGGCTGGTGGCGATGGCTTCGCGGCGGGTCGGCGCCGGTACCGACACCGCCACCCTGCGCGATCTGGCCAGCGAGATCGAGTGGGCCAAGGCCACCCTCGCGTCCCCCGAGACGTATCCACAGGCGGTGGCCAAGGCACTTCGCGACACCCCGGTGGCCATCGAGACCGCCGCCAAGGTGTTCGCCGTCTACGAGTCGATCAAGAATCAGGCGGAGCAGCTCGACTTCGACGATCTGCTGCTGCAGACCTGCGCGATCCTGGAGTCGGACGAGTCGGTGGCTCGCGAATTCCGGACCAGGTACCGATATTTCGTGGTCGATGAGTATCAGGACGTGACGCCGCTGCAGCAGCGGATGCTGGATGCCTGGCTCGGCGGTCGCGATCAGCTGACGGTGGTCGGCGATGCCAACCAGACGATCTATTCGTTCGCCGGCGCCTCGCCGAAGTATCTGCTCGGCTTCGACCGCAAGTACCCGAATGCCACCATGTTGCGGCTGGAGCGCGACTACCGATCGACGCCGCAGGTCGTCACCCTGGCCAACCGGATCGTGGCGTCAGCGTCGCAGGCCACCGCCCGGTTCCGGCTCAAGCTGACGGCGGTACTGCCGGACGGACCCGAGGCCAGCTTCGCCGAGCACCCGGACGAACCGGCAGAGGCGATGGCCGTTGCGCAGCAGATCGCGGCCTTGATCGAGGCCGGCACCCCGGCGTCATCGGTGGCGGTGCTCTACCGGATCAACGCCCAGTCGGAGGCCTACGAGCAGGCGCTGGCCGCTGCCGGCGTTCCGTACGTGGTGCGGGGCGGCGAGCGCTTCTTCGCCCGTGCCGAGGTCCGGCAGGCGATGGTGAGCCTGCGGCGCGCGATGACAGGGAGTGAGGATCGCAGCCTAAGAGCGAGGAACGAGCGCAGAGGCGAGGACCGGAGCGACCGCGGAATCGCGCAAGACTGTACCGCCGCCACAGCGGCTGCTGACGACAGCGCTGACGACAGTGCCGGGTCCGGCGATCTGGTCGGAACGGTCCGTCAGCTGCTCGGCCCGATCGGCTTGTCGGACGATCCGCCGCCGCCCGGTGCGCTGCGCGATCGGTGGGACTCGCTGCTCGGCGTGGTGTCCATCGCCGAAGAACTGGCCGACTCGGCGGCGTCGATCGGCGACGTTGGTCTCGGCCAGCTGGTGGCCGAACTGGAGCAGCGCGCGGAGGCACAACATGCACCGACCGTCGAAGGAGTGACGCTGGCGTCCCTGCATGCGGCCAAGGGGCTGGAGTGGGACGCGGTCTACCTGGTCGGCCTGACCGATGGCACCCTGCCGATCCAGCACGCCGACACTCCCGAACAGGTGGAGGAGGAACGGCGACTGTTCTACGTCGGGGTGACCAGGGCACGCACCAGGCTGTCGATGTCGTGGGCGCTGTCGCGGACGGAGGGCGGTCGTCGGAGCCGGCGTCGCAGCAGGTTCTTGACCGGCCTTGCCCCGGACGCCGCGCCGATCGGTAAGGCCAAGGTTGCCGGACGCTGCCGGATCTGCGGCGGCCAGCTGACCACCCCCGCCGAGATCAAGATCGGCCGCTGCGGCAACTGCCCGTCGACAGCCGATCCCGATCTGGTGGACGCGCTGCGCGGCTGGCGGCGGCAGCGATCCCTGGACGATTCGGTGCCCGCCTATGTGGTGTTCTCCGACGCCACCCTGCTGGCCATCGCCGAGCGTCGGCCGACTGACGACGACGCGTTGCTGTCGATTCCCGGCATCGGCCGATCCAAGCTCGACAACTACGGCCACGACGTCATCGCGCTGGTTGCCACGACTCGCTAGCCGCCGGCGCGAACTGACGCGGCGGAAAGCTGTTGCCCAGCAGCATTTTCCCGTCCTTTTGGCCTCGGAGAAAAATAGTTCCGGGAATCTTCGGTAAATCGGTTGCTGGTCGGGTGTAGTGCCCGTACTGTGGTCGATGTCCGGTAGTGAGCGGACAACCCATCACTGGCCCGGTTCGACCACACCAGGCTGCAACGAGAGGAGGCGCCCCGAAATGGCCATCACCACGATCAAGTGCGATGGATACGGCAGCGCCCTCGTTGCAGTGCTGACGAAGGCACCCGCGTCCATCGCTCCGGCGCGTCTGCGGTTCATGCAGACCGTCGCGCAGCCGGCCGTCGGCCCGTCCTTTGTTGGCACGGGCTACGTCGGCGCCGACGGCGCCACCCTGGGTCGGACCGGGGGTCAACTGGCTTAACTCACCAGCGAAGCTCCCCTCCGACCGCGGATCCCCACTCGGGATTACCGCGGTCGTTGTGTATCGGCACCGATCCAGGACCCGCAAAGACTGTGCGGCTCCACCCCGGTTCCGCACAACACCACAACCACCATGGAGGTGAGCCAGCAGTGATCGAAACTCTCTTCGCCGACGAGATCGATCCGATCTTCTATAGCGACCTGCCATGCCACTCGGGCGATCCGGACATCTGGTTCGCCGAGAAGCCGGACGACCTCGAGCAGGCAAAGGCGATCTGCGCCGACTGCCCAGCGAAGGCCATCTGCCTCGCGGGAGCGCTCGAAAGGGCGGAACCGTGGGGCGTCTGGGGCGGCGAAATCTTCGACCGAGGCACGATCATCGCCAGGAAGCGACCGCGAGGCCGGCCGCGGAAGGTCGCAGCGTGACCCGCCGCTCTGGATTCGGAACGGGTCGGATTGGGGTGCGCTACCGGGCAAACGCCGTGTGCCGCAACCGGTCTCATCCGATTTCGCGGCAGATCCACAGCACCACGGGCATCCACGTCCGGTACGCCATCACCAGCGTTGGGCATCCGTCCAGCGTCAGCACGACCGGTCAACGGCCGGTCGCCCACGCCAACAGGAGTCACACCATGCATTTGCTCGTTGAAGAAATGTCCCGAGACCGAATGCGCCAGGCGCAGCGGGATCTCGAGGCCATCCGACTGGCCCGCCGACTGCGCGCCTCACGCAAGCGGGATAGGGCCGCTCGGGTTGTCTGAGTCCAGCTGATCC
>JALYVF010000250.1 GCA_030853385.1 Actinomycetota bacterium
CGAGGGTTCGCCGCCGGGTGCCCGAGATCGAGTCGAACTCGTTCATCACCTGGCAGGTGCTTCTCGCCCTCGCGGTCGTGGTGGTCACCATCGCCGTGGCCGTCGTGCTGGGTTTGGTCAAGCGGGCTCATCCGGTGGTGGCCGGTGGCCCGCTTCCCGTGGCGACGGTGGGCCAACCCGGCGCCGACTCGGCTGCCTGCAATCGCCTGATGCCGGCGCTGCCGGGCGATCTCGACGCAGCTCACCGTCGCACCCTCCAGGGCGGAGGTTCCGGAGTCGCCGGCTGGGGAGATCCGCCGACGATCCTGCGGTGCGGTATGGAGACGCCGGAAGAATTGAGCTGCAGTTCGCCGCTGACCGTCATCAACGGCGTGTCCTGGCTGCAGCTGCCCACGGAGGTCGGGCTCGATGAGACCACCTACCTGGCGGCCGACCGTTCGGTACGAATTGCCGTGACAGTTCCCCGCAGCGCTACAACCGCCCCGATCACTCTGCTGTCCAGCGTGATCGCCACCGCCCTGCCGGCGCGGGAACCCTGCAGCGCCGGCGTCCTGTTGCCGACGGACATCAAGTAGCGGCGCAGGTCAGCGCAGCCCGGTGCCCCTGGCGATCGCCGTACGCAAAAGCACCGTCAGCAATTCCTGGTAAGAAAGTCCGGCGGCAGCCCACATCCGCGGGTACATCGAGATCGGGGTGAATCCAGGCATGGTGTTGACCTCGTTGATCACCACCTGTCCGGCATCGGTGACGAAGAAGTCGACGCGTGCCAGCCCCTGGGCGTCCAGTGCGCGAAAGGCCCGGACTGCCAGTGCGCGGATCTGCGCGTCGATCGAGCCGGGCAGCCGAGCCGGAATGTCGAATGTCGCGACGTCATCGAGATACTTGGCGCGGAAGTCGTAGAAGTCGTATCCGGCGGCGACGTGGATCTCGGCGGTTGGTGACGCCTCCACCCGACCGTCCGGGAATTCAAGCACACCGCACTCGATCTCGCGGCCGATCATCGCCGCTTCCACCAACACCTTCGGATCGTGCAGCCGGGCAACGGCTATCGCGTCATCGAGCTCCGTCCAGCTGTCCACCCGGGTGACTCCGAGCGATGACCCGGCTCTGGCCGGTTTGACGAAAACGGGCAGTCCCAGCCGGTTTCGCTCCGCGTCGGCCAAGGTCGCACGGTCGCGCCGCAACACGACATGGTCGCCCAGCGGCAACCCTTCGGCGGCCAGCAGCTTCTTGGTGAACTCCTTGTCCATTCCGGCCGCGGACGCCAGTACGCCCGGTCCCACGTAAGGCAGCCCGGCCAATTCGAGCAAACCCTGGATGGTGCCGTCCTCACCGAACGGGCCGTGCAGAACCGGAAACACGACGTCGACGTCGAGAGAGCCGCCGACGTCTCCGAGATCGACCAGCGACGCAGAGGTCGGATCAGCGGGCAGGACGACGGCGACCCCGCCGGACACCGAAGGCAAGGTGCCGCCGAGGTTCTCCAGCACCAGCGCCGGGTCGACCCGAACCCACCCGCCGTCGGGCCGAATGCCGATCGCCGTCACGTCGAACTGCTGCGCATCGAGCTCGCTCAACACGCTGCCGGCGGAGATGCACGACACCGCGTGCTCTCCGCTGCGGCCGCCGAAGATCACTGCGACCCGGATGCGTTTCGACGTCATGTGGCCAACCCTACGGTTTCGCCGGCCGGTCCCCGGAACGTGTCATGGCATCGGTCATTCCGGCGTGTGCGGCCTGTCCATCAAAGTTTTGATCATGTCGATCGGCGCCAGATGCCGATAGCAGACCTGGTAGACCACCTCGGTGATGGGCATGTCGATGTGGTGCCGCTGCGCCAGGTCTCGCATCGAACGACAGCTCACCACGCCTTCGGCAACCTGGCCGCCGGCGGCAGCGACTGCCGCCTCCAGCGACAATCCCGCGGCAAGGCGACCACCGAGCGTTCGGTTACGGGACAACGGCGAGGAACAGGTGGCCACCAGATCGCCGAGACCGGCCAGCCCCGCGAAAGTGGCTGCGGACCCACCAAGAGCCTGACCCAGCCGCGAGACCTCGTTCAGGCCTCTGGTCATCAGTGAGGCGGCGGTGTTGAGACCCAGTTGCAGTCCGTCGGCGATGCCGCAGGCCAGGGCGATGACATTCTTGCCGGCACCGGCGATCTCGGCACCGATCACATCTGTGATGGTGTACGGACGGAAATAGCTGGTAGCGCAAGCCTTTTGCACCCGGACGGCGACGTCGTGGTCGAGGCAGGCCAGCACCGAGGCGGTCGGCCGATCATGGGCGATCTCGACGGCGAGGTTGGGGCCGGTGAGCACCACCACCCGCTCCGGCTCGACGTATCCGACGCGCGAGATCACTTCGCTCATCCGCAGACCGGTACCGATCTCGACGCCCTTGGCCAGGGAGATCACCGGAACGCCGACCGGGAACAAGTCGCGGAATACGGTCAGGTTCTCCCGCATCGACTGGCTCGGCACACCGAGGGCGACCGCATCCGCGCCCAGCAGTGCCTGGTCGATGTCGGAGGTGGCC
>JALYVF010000208.1 GCA_030853385.1 Actinomycetota bacterium
CCGGCCAGCAGCCGCCGAGCCCCCGACCTGCTGGCCAGCAGCCGCCGGCCTATCAACCCGCTGGCCAACAGCCGAGCTACCGACCTGCCGGGCAACAACCGCCCGCCTATCAACCACCCGGCGGTTACCAGGGACAGGGCCGTCCGGTTGCACCCGGTCAGGGCAATCCGCCGACGGCGCGATATTCGGCCCCGGCGCCGGCGCATGGTTACCCGGCGCAGCAACCGACCCCGCAGCAGGCTTGGTCGCAAGCACCGCCTCCGACCGGCAGGCTGGCGCCGATTCCGGGCCCACCACCCGGACAGGGCGGACCGCCTGGACCCGCTCGCTACGGTGGGCCGCTGATGCCGGCCGGCCCCGGTCGACCGGGCGGATTCGGCCCGCACGGCCCGAAAGAGCGATCGGCAATGCCGTGGATCGCCGGCTCGGCCGTCGTGGTGGTGGTCGCGGTCGCTGCCGTGGTGATCCTGCTGACGCACCGGAGCAGTGACAGTCAGGCCGGACCCGTCCCGTCGACGTCGGCGACCGACGCGGTTGGCACCATCCGGGCCTATCCGTCGGTCGCGTTCAGTGCAAACGCGGCGGACGCCGCCCAGCAGCAGAAGGCCCAGCAGGTCGGTGAGGCCTGGGTAAAAGCCGTCAACGCCACCGACCGGGATAGCGCCGTCACCTACATGTGCGCCAAGAACCAGGATCTGACGGCGAACAATCTGTTCACCGGAATCCAGCCCGGCAGCCTGAAGGCGGGTCAGGTCGCTGTGAACGGGAAGAAGGCAACGCTGCCACTCACCCTGAACGATTCGAATGGAAAGGCGACCTCGGCGTCGCTGCCGATGACGCTGGAATCCAACGACTGGAAAGTCTGCCTCACCTAGTCGAGGTCAGCTGCCGGTCGCGGTAGGGCGGCGTTGCGGTTTGGGCGCGATGACGCCGGGAGCCAGCCTGCGTGCCGTCAGCAGGAATGCGGTGTGCCCGACCATCCGATGTTCCGGGCGTACCGCCAACCCGACCAGGTGCCACGGTCGGTGCATCGACTCCCAGGCGGCCGGCTCGGTGAAGCCGCCGTGTTCGCGCAGCTGCTCGGCAATCCGTGAGAGCTGGGTGGTGCTCGCGACGTAGACGATCAGCACGCCGCCCGGCACCAGGCTCTCGGCCACTGTCGGCAGCACCGACCACGGCTCGGCCATGTCCAGCACGATCCGGTCGGCGTGCCCGTCGTAATCGTTCATGTCGCCGACCACCAGCGACCAGTTCTCCGGCTGCTCGCCGAAGAACCGCTCGACGTTCCGCTCCGCGTGCTCGGCGTGATCCGCCCTGATTTCGTACGAGATCACCGTGCCGCCCGGTCCGACGGCCCGCAGCAGCGAGCAGGTCAACGCGCCAGAACCGGCGCCGGCCTCCAGCACGGTGGCCCCAGGAAAGATGTCGCCCCAGTGCACAATCTGAGCGGCGTCCTTCGGGTAGATCACCGCTGCGCCGCGCGGCATCGACAACACGTAATCGGTGAGCAATGGCCGCAGCGCCAGGTAGCTGGTGCCAACCGCCGAGCTGACGACGCTGCCCTCCGGCACACCGATCAGATCGTCATGGTTCAGCCCGCCGCGATGGGTGTGATAGACGCCGCCGGCTTCCAGGATCACGGTGTACTTGCGGCCCTTGGCATCGGTGAGCTGGACGCGGTCGCCGGCGGCGAAGGCAGTGCCTGCGGTGGATTCGCGGCTCATCAGTGTTCCTCGATCGGCGGACGGCGGGGCGCGGGCATACCACCCAGATCTGCCTGCAGCAGGCCGCGATCGTCGAGTATCCTGGTCAGCTCTGTTCTGAGCAAAATGGCGGCCGGCATACCGTCCTCGTCGGACAGCAGGAACCGATCGGAGCTGGTGCGCTGCAACGCTTCTGCCAACTGTTGGGGCCTGTCCGTCGGCAGTAGCACAGCCGCCGGGTCGGTCTGCGAGGCCACCCGGACGGCCGGCAGTCCGGGACCCGCTCCGGCCAGGCTGCTGCGGTCGACCATGCCGAGCACCGAACCCTCGTCGTCGACGAGCACCACCTCGGTGCGCGCCCGGATCGCCTGCGCGACGGTGGCAGTGGCCGGCAGCACGGTCAGGGGACTGGCGGCCCCAGCCAATTCGGCCGCCACCACCGGATCGGCATCGGGATTGACAACGCGACGGTTCCCCGGCTCGTCCCGCTCCCGCGTCCATTCGGTCCATCCGGTACCGGCCAGGTGGATCGCCATCGCACCCAGAATGACGCCTTGCACCTTGCCAGCCGAGCGTCCGTCGAACCACAGCAGCACCGCAAATACCAGCAGTAGCAGGCAGACCACTGCTGTCGAGAGGTACCCGGCGATGGTGCCGGTGCGACGGTTACCGCTGATCCGCCAGGCGGCGGTGCGGACCATCTCCCCGCCGTCCATCGGCAGCGCCGGCAACAGGTTGAACACCGTCAACAGCGCGTTCACCACACCGGCGGTCAGGGCCAACAGAGAAGGCCCGGTGCGCGGCTCGAACGCCTGCGCCACTCCGAATCCGGCCACCGAGCAGACCGCAGAGACGGCCGGACCTGCGACGGCGACGAACGCATCCCGGCCGGCGCTGGAGCGGGCCGACGCCAGATCGGTCTGGCCACCGAGAACGTCGAACCGGATGCTGATCACTCGTTGTCCGACGGCGCGGCCGGCGAACAGATGGCCGAGCTCGTGCAGCAGCACACTGAGCATCAACAACGCGGTGAGCGCGACGGCTGCGACGATCACCGACAGCGCCGACCGGTGCGGCAGCACCCGGCCGGCCAGCAGGGCGACCACCGCCACCACGATCACCAGCGAGACCGGCCAGCTGGCGTTCAACCGGATCGGCACGCCGGCGATCCGGCCGAGTCGCGTTCCTGCGCGCGGGCGCTTGCTGGCAGGGTGTTGCGCGTCCGACATGTCCTCAGCGTACGAAGTCCACCGAACCCCGGCCGCCAGGTGTCCACGAATCGCCGAGGTTCGTGTCGGGCGATGTCGGTGTCGGCCGCTACCGTGCGAAGCATGTCGATCAAGGCCGCGGGAGCAACGACCAGGCCGGTCGCGCTGTCGCCGTCACGGGCGGTCGAGTTCAAGAACTGCCCACTGCTCTACCGGTTCAGGACCATCGACAGGTTGCCGGAGCTGTCTAGCCCGGCGGCCGCGCGCGGCACCCTGGTGCACGCCGTGCTCGAGGAGCTGTTCGGCCGGCCGGCCGGCGAGCGCACCGTCGAGGCGGCCGCCGAGGCGGTGCTGCCGACCTGGGAGCGACTCACCGCCGCCGATCCCAGCTTCGCCGAAGCCGTCGCCGAACCGACGCGACAGCAATGGCTCGCGTCGGCCGAACCGTTGCTGCGCAGCTACTTCCAGCTCGAAGACCCGACCCGATTCTCCGCCGAGTCGCGGGAGTTGTTGATCGAGGTCGACCTGGACGGTGCACTCCCGCTGCGCGGCTTCATCGATCGGCTCGATGTGGCCGCCACCGGCGAGGTCAGGGTGGTCGATTACAAGACGGGCCAGTCCCCAGGCGAATCGTTCGAGCTGTCGGCCCTGTACCAACTGAAGTTCTACGCACTGATGATCCTGCGCACCCGCGGCGTAGTTCCCGTCCAGCTGAAACTGCTGTACCTGGGCAACGGTCGCGAGCTCACCTACGCCCCGGATGAAGCCGAGCTGCTGGCCTTCGAGCGGTCGCTCGGATCGCTGTGGGACGCCATCCAGTTGGCCAGGCGCACCGGCGATTTCCAGCCGCACAAGGGCCGGATGTGCTCCTGGTGCTCCTTCCAATCACTGTGTCCCGAGTACGGCGGCACCCCGCCTCCCTACCCAGGCGATCCTGCTGATGGCGACCTCGCCACCGCTATCGGTGACGACCCTCCGCCCTCGGCTGCCCCCAGGAGCCCGATACTCTCGCCGGGTGAGTCCCGACCCGCTGCTCGACGTCGAGCAGCAGAACCCCGCAGACAGCGCCGTCAGCACCGCCTACTACCGAACGGTGACCAGCAATAGCAGCGGCGGCCGATATCTGCCGACGATCCACACCGAGGGCGCCTGGACCACCGAGGAGCAGCACATGGCCCCGGTGTCCGGCTTGCTCACCGATGCCATCGAAAACTGTTCCGGCAGAACGGATCTCATCACGTCCAGGATCGCCTTCGACATCCTCGGGCTGATCCGCAGGCAGGAGGTGACGATCTCCGCGACGGTGATCCGCCCGGGTCGCACTATCGAGTTGGTGCAAGCGGAGATGACCAGCGGCGGCCGCACCCTGGTCAGGGCAACCGCCTGGCGACTGGCAGTGTCCGACACCGCAGAGCTGGCGGCGAACGAGCTGCCGACTATCCCGGGACCGGAGAACGCGCAGTCGTGGGACGGTACGGACACCTGGGGCGGTGGCTTCATCTCATCGCTCGACTTCAGGGTGCTCCCCGGTCGGCGTCCAGGGCGCGCGCAGGCATGGATCCGCACCTCGCATCCGTTGGTGCAGGACAGACAGGTCGGCACCCTGGCCAGCTACGTGGGGCTGATCGACAGCGCCAACGGCATCGCGGTGCGCTCGAGACCTTCGGAGCTGCTGTTCCCCAACACCGACCTGACCATCCACCTGATCAGGGCGCCGCGCGGCGAGTGGCTCGGCCTCGACACGTCCGTGTCCTACGGACCAGGTGGCATCGGGCTGACCTCGTCGGTGCTGCACGACCTGGACGGACCCGTCGGCAGGGCCGCGCAGTCGCTCACCCTGCGCCGGAGGTGACGCGTGGCGCCCCGGTTGACGCGGACACTGGCGGGCTTGACCGCTCAGAGCCGGATGGAGCGAAGGTCGGACGCCAGGATCGCCTTCGCACCAAGCTCGGACAGTTCATCCATCACCGGGTTGGCCTCGTTCCGCAGCACCATTGCCCGCACCGCCACCCAGTCCGGGTCGGCCATTGGTGCGACGGTCGGCGACTCGAGGCCGGGGGTGATGGCCGTCGCGGCCGCCAGCAGCGTCCGCGGGCAGTCGTAGTCCAGCATCAGGTACAGCTGGGCGAAGACAACGCCCTGCACCCGGTTGGCCAGCTGCTTGGCCGCCGTCGAGTGTTCGACGCCAGCGCGCCCGATCAGCACCGCTTGGGAAGTCAGGATCACCTCACCGAACGCCGTCAAACCGTTTTGCCGCAACGTTTTTCCCGAACCGACGACGTCTGCGATGGCGTCGGCGAGGCCCAGTTGGATGGAGATTTCGACGGCGCCGTCCAGCCGGATCACGGTGGCGTCGATACCCTGCCGCTGCAGATCGGATTCGACGAGATGGGGATACGAGGTGGCGATGCGCTTGCCGGCCAGCTCGGCGACCGACCACTGCGGCCCGGCCGGAGCCGCGTAGCGGAAGGACGAGTGGCCGAATCCCAGCTCGACCAGTTCGGCGACGTCGGCCGCGGTGTCCAGCGCCAGATCGCGCCCGGTGATGCCGAGGTCGAGCTCGCCGGACCCGACGTAGATGGCAATGTCCTTGGGGCGCAGGAAGAAGAACTCGACGTCGTTCGCCGGGTCGAGAACGGTGAGGTCTCTCGACTCGTGCCGCTGCCGGTAGCCGGCCTCGGTGAGCATGTCGGTGGCGGGTTCGCTGAGCGTCCCCTTGTTCGGCACGGCAACTCGCAACATCTTCGAGTTCCTCCTCCGGGCGGTTCCCGGAACTATCGGTACTGCTGGCAGTGGACGGACTTCTCGGGGGCGCCGGCGATGGCCGGCTATAGATGCCGGTAGACCTGCTCGAGGGTCACCCCGCGGCCGATCATGATCACTTGGGCCCGGTACAGCAGCTGGGAGATCTCCAGGGCGACGGCGTCGTCACCCTCGTGCTCGGCGGCCAGCCAGACCTCGCCGGCCTCCTCGAGGAGCTTCTTGCCCTGGGCGTGCACGCCGTCGTCGAGGGCCTGCACGGTGCCCGATCCTGCCGGCCGGCTCGCCGCGCGCTTGGTGAGCTCGGCGTACAGCTGGTCGAACGTCTTCACCGGTCGATCTTCCCAGACGCCGGCCAGCTGCAGGGCCGCGGGTTGATCAGCCGCGGGCGGCCGCTCGACTGCGACTGCCGTTGACCGCGGCAGCACCGTTGACCGCGGCCGCGCCGTTCACCTTCGCCGGCTTCTTGCCGACCTTCGCAGCCGCGACCGGGGTGACGGTCTTCCGCGTCTCCGCAGCTGTCGGCGCGGTTGCCCTGGACGCCGCCACCACCTTCTTCGCGGCGCCGACCCGACGGGTATTCGCGGTCGGTTGCCGGCCGGCCAGCACCGGGGCCAGGAACTGTCCGGTGTACGAGGTGGGATCGGCCGCCACCTCCTCCGGCGTTCCCTCGGAGATCACCAGGCCGCCGCCGGCGCCACCCTCCGGGCCCATGTCGATGATGTGGTCGGCCGTCTTGATCACGTCGAGATTGTGCTCGATGACGATCACCGTGTTGCCCTTGTCGACCAAGCCGTTCACCACCAGCAGCAGCTTCTCGACGTCGGCGAAGTGCAGCCCGGTCGTCGGTTCGTCCAACACGTAGACGGTGCGACCGGTCGACCGCTTCTGCAGCTCGGAGGCAAGCTTCACCCGCTGTGCCTCGCCACCGGACAGCGTCGGGGCCGGTTGCCCGAGCCGCACGTAGCCGAGGCCGACGTCGACCAGCGTCTTGAGGTGGCGGTGGATCGAGGTGATCGGTTCGAAGAACTCCGCGGCCTCCTCGATCGAGGTCTCCAATACCTCGGCGATGGTCTTGCCCTTGTAGTGCACCTCGAGGGTTTCCCTGTTGTAGCGGGCGCCCCTGCACACCTCGCAGGGCACGTAGATGTCCGGCAGAAAATTCATCTCGATCTTCAGCGTGCCGTCGCCGGCGCAGGCCTCGCAGCGGCCGCCCTTGACGTTGAAGGAGAACCGGCCCTGCTGGTATCCGCGCACCTTCGCCTCGGTGGTGGAGGCGAACAACTTTCGCACGTGGTCGAACACGCCGGTGTAGGTGGCCGGGTTCGACCGCGGGGTCCGGCCGATCGGTGACTGGTCGACGCCGACGACCTTGTCGACCAGGTCGAGGCCAGTGACCCTGGTGTGCCGCCCCGGCACAGTGCGAGCGCCGTTGATCCGGTTGGCCAGCACCGCATGCAGGATGTCGTTGACCAGGGTGGACTTACCCGACCCCGACACCCCGGTGACCGCGATCAGCGTGCCCAGCGGGAAGTCCACCGAGACGTTGCGCAGGTTGTTCTCCCGCGCACCGACCACGGTGAGCTTGCGAGCCGGGTCGATCGGCCGACGGACCAGCGGAACCGCGATC
>JALYVF010000219.1 GCA_030853385.1 Actinomycetota bacterium
CAGCCGGGCTCGGCTGGCCTCGACGCTGCACGCCACCGGAGACGACGAGCGCGCCGCCCAGGTCGCCGCGGAGGCCGGCGCGGTCGCCGAGAGACTGGGCGCCGCACCGGTGCTGGCCGAACTAGCCGCAATTCCCGGAGTCGCACCGCAGGCCGGCCGGCAACGTGGCCGATCGACGCCCGTTCGCTCGACAACGACCGCACAGAGCCAAGGATCGGCCGAGGCGCTCACCGTCAGAGAGCGTGAGGTGCTGCGGTTGGTGGCCCAGGGCCGCAGCAATGGCGAGATCGGCAAGCGGCTGTTCATCAGCACCAAGACCGTCAGCGTGCACGTGTCGAACATTCTGGCCAAGCTCGGTGCAGCCGGCCGAACGGAGGCGGCGGCCATCGGCCGGGACCGCGGCCTGCTCTGAGCGGACATGTCAAGGATCACCGGCGGCCGGGGCTGCTGTCGTCACGAAAGCGCTGGTCGCCCCGGTAGAATCGGGCCACGTGATCACCGCAACCGGCCTTGAACTGCGGGCCGGTACCCGGATCCTGCTGGCCGACACCACGCTGCGCCTGCAAAAGGGCGATCGGGTCGGGCTGGTCGGCCGCAACGGCGCCGGCAAGACCACCACCCTCAAGGTGCTGGCCGGCGAAGGGCAGCCATATTCGGGCACCGTCACCCGCAGTGGTGATCTCGGCTACCTTCCGCAGGATCCCCGCGAGGGCGATCTGACGATCAGCGCCAGGGATCGGGTGTTGTCGGCCCGCGGTCTCGATGTGCTGGCAGCCGATCTGGAGAAGGTGCACATCCAGATGGCCGAACTGGCCGACGGCCCGGATCGCGACGCCGCTGTCGACCGCTACGGCCGGATCGAAGAGCGGTTCGCCGCCCTCGGCGGATATGCCGCGGAGTCGGAGGCCGCTCGTATCTGCTCCAACCTCGGGCTGCCGGACCGGGTGCTGGCGCAGACCATGCAGACCCTGTCCGGCGGTCAACGGCGGCGGGTCGAGCTGGCCAGGATCCTGTTCGCGGCGGCCGATGCCGGCGAGACGGCCGGTTCCGGCCCCGGTCGGTCGATGTTGCTGTTGGACGAACCGACCAACCACCTCGACGCCGACTCGATCGTGTGGCTGCGCGATTTCCTGAAGAACTACACCGGCGGCCTGGTCATCATCAGCCACGACGTCGACCTGCTGGCCGCCGTGGTGAACAAGGTCTGGTTCCTGGATGCCGTCCGCGGCGAACTCGATCCGTACAACATGACGTGGCAGCGCTATCTGGACGCCAGAGCGACCGACGAACAGCGCCGCCGCCGGGAACGCGCCAATGCCGAGAAGAAGGCGGGGGCGCTGCTCACCCAGGCCGCCAAACTCGGCGCCAAGGCCACCAAGGCGGCGGCCGCCCACCAGATGGCCCGGCGGGCCGAGCAGATGATGGCCTCGCTGGACGACGTGCGGCGCTCCGACAAGGTCGCCAGGATCCGCTTCCCGGCGCCGGCGCCGTGCGGTCGCACCCCGCTGACGGCCAAGAACCTGTCCAAGGCCTACGGCTCGCTTGAGGTATTCGCCGGGGTCGACCTGGCGATCGACCGCGGCAGCAAGGTGGTGGTGCTGGGCCTGAACGGAGCCGGCAAGACCACCCTGCTCAAGCTGCTCGGCGGCCGTGAAGCCGCCGACACCGGGCAGACAGAAGCGGGCCACGGGCTCAAGCTCGGCTACTACGCACAGGAACACGACACGCTGGACCTGGACGCATCCGTCTGGGAGAACATCCGGCATGCCTCGCCGGACGCCGGTGCTCAGGAGTTGCGCAACCTACTCGGCTCGTTCCTGTTCACCGGCGAGCAGTTGGAGCAGAGGGCCGGCACGCTGTCCGGCGGTGAGAAGACCAGGCTGGCCCTCGCCGGGCTGGTGTCGTCGGCCGCCAACGTGCTGCTTCTCGACGAGCCGACGAACAACCTCGACCCGGCCAGCCGGGAGCAGGTCCTTGATGCCTTGAATCGCTTCGAGGGCGCCGTCGTACTCGTCACCCACGACCCGGGCGCCGTGACCGCGCTGCACCCGGAACGGGTGATCTTGCTACCGGACGGCACCGAGGACCACTGGTCGGCGGACTACCTGGACCTGGTCGAGCTGGCCTGACCGTCGGCGCTGCGCCGCCCGTGCGGTGGCGGTGGCGGGCGGGCTGTTCGATGATGGGGGCGAGCCACCAGGCAATTCCTCCGTCGTCGACCGTGAGGGCCGACGCATCCCGTCCGCCGAGCCGGCGCCCGGCGCAGAACAGCGCATCAGAAGGGTTGTGCCATGGCCGCTACCAAGAAGGTCGCAGCAGCGAAAGCTGTTGCAGCGAAACCGGCTGCGAAGAGCTCAGCGAGAGCAACCGCGAAAACGGCGCTCAAGAAGGGCGTCAGAATTACCGGGGCCAGCAGGGACTCGGTGACGGCGAAGGTCCGCCAGCGCTACCAGTCCGGCGAGAGCATCAGGTCGATGGCCGCCGACCTCGGCAGGTCCTACGGCTTCGTCCACCGGATACTGGTCGACGCCAAGGTGCCGTTGCGCGGTCGCGGCGGGGCCACCCGCGGCAAGAAGATCTAGCGGACTGGTCGCTCACCCGCCTCGGCCCCGAACGCTGGTGCCGAGAGCCCTGGCCCGGAACCGTCAGCGCAGCAACGCATCCAGCTCTGGGTTGTCCGCGACCGCGCCGTCGACCAGTGCTGCCGCGATCCGTGGTGACCCGACCAGTGGATGCAGGGTGAAGGCCAGCCTGGCCAGCTCCACCGAGCGCTGGTTCACCGCGGCGATCAGGGTGCGCTCGGCGGCTCTGACTGCCGCCATCAGACCCAGCTGATGCAGGGTGAGTGGCCGGTCGACGGGCAGCGGATCGACGCCGGTGGCCGTCACCGTTCCAGCAATCTCCACCACCATCTCCTCGGGTAGCTGACCAATGGCAGACCCGTTGCGGCAGTTGACGATGACAGTGCGCGGCCGGCCGCCGGCCAGCGCCGACATCAGGTCCAGCGCGACATGTTCGTAGCCGCCGCCGATCAGATCCTGCCGGTCGCGGTCGCGGTCGTGCTCGCCGCGAGCCTCGGCCAGGTAGCTCTGCTCCCTGCGCATCCGCGCGTCCGACCAGGCGGCAAGCGCCGCGTCCGGGTCGGAATGCGCTGCCGCGTAGAAGCTCTGCTGGTCGGCGGCCACCACCTCGCCACGGGTGGTGCCGGCCGTTAGCTCGGTCACCAGCTCGCGCTGCGAGTAGTAGAAGTAGAGGTACTCGTTCGGAATGGCGCCGAGCCCGCGGAGCAGCTCGGCACCGAAGATCCTGCCCTCCTCGATGCCGTCCAGCGCATCGGTATCGGCGAGCACCGCCGGCAGCAGGTCCCGACCACCGACGTCCAGCGAGCGGAGCCAACCCAGGTGGTTGATCCCGACGTAGTCCGCGACGGCTGCGGCTTCCTCGACGCCGGCTGCTCGGCAGGCCCGGCGAATCAACCCGACGGGGGAGTCGCAGATGCCGATCACCTTGTCGCCCATCATTTCTCGGAGGGCTTCGGTGATCATGCCGGCCGGATTGGTGAAGTTCAGTAGCCAGGCATCGGGGGCGACGTCGGCGACCCGGCGGGCGATGTCGAGCATCACCGGCAGGGTGCGAAGGCCATAGGTCAGTCCACCGGCGCCGACCGTCTCCTGTCCGAGTACCCCCAGACGCAGCGCGCCGCGTTCGTCGGCCACCCGGCCGGCCGCACCGCCCACCCTGATCGCCGCGAACACCACATCGGCGCCGCGCAGCGCGTCATCCAGTTCGGTGGTGGTGCGGACCTTGGGCGCCGGCCGGCCGGCGACGATCCCTTCCAGCACTGCTGAGATCACCGCGAGGCGGCTGGCGTCGAGGTCGTAGAGCACCAGTTCGTCGACCGGTACTTCGGCGCGGCGCTGCAGCAGCGCCCTGAAGATCAACGGAGTCCGGAAGCCGCCTCCACCCAGTAGCACCAGCCGCATGAGCACGAGCGTAGTCACGACGCGCCAACGGGTGTCCGTCGGCGGGGGGTTGCCGGCGATGGCAGGCTGGTGGCCATGCAGCCCGCACCTCAGCCGACCAACGACCAGGGCGCCGATGGCGGCCTCGACGTCATCATGCAAGGCACCGTCTTCCTCGACATCGTCCTCACCGGCCTGGCCACCCTGCCGACGGCCGGCACCGAAGTGTTCGCCGACGGGATGGGCTCATGCCCCGGCGGGGTGGCGAACCTGGCCGTGGCGACGGCGCGGCTGGGCCTGCGGACGGGGCTGGCGGCCGCCTTCGGGGACGACTCGTACGGTGATTTCCTCTGGACGACGTTGATGGACCAGGAGGGCATCGACCTGTCGAGCTCTCGGCGCTTCGACGACTGGCATTCGCCGGTCACGGTGTCGATGGCCGTCAGCAGGGACCGGGCAATGGTGACCCACGAGCATCCACCGCCGGTCCGGCTCGACGACCTGCTGGCGGTGGTTCCGCAGGCCCGGGCAGGCATGGTGCAGCTGGGCAGCGAGAGCGGGAAGTGGGCCCAAAAGGCCGCCGCCGCAGGCGCTCTGATGTTCGGCGACGTCGGCTGGGACCCGAGTCAGGAATGGCCGGAGACGCTGCTCGAGGAGATCGGAAAGCTGCACGCCTTCCTGCCGAACAGCACCGAGGCGATGGCCTACACCAGGACCGAGGACCCGCGGGCGGCGCTGATGGTGCTCGCCGACCTGGTGCCGGTGGTGATCGTGACCTGTGGTGGGCAGGGGTCGATCGGGCTGGACGGGGTGAGCGGCGAGGAGGAGTGGGTACCGGCGCTGCCGGTGAACGCCGTCGACGCCACCGGAGCCGGTGACGTGTTTGCTGCCGCCTTCATCGTCGGCACCCTGCAGAACTGGCCACTGCGCCAGCGGATGGCCTTCGGCAACCTGTGTTCCGGTCTTGCCGTCCAGCAGGTGGGCGGCTCGTTGGCCGCACCCGGCTGGGGTGATATCGCCGACTGGTTCGCGACCGTTAAGAAGCGGTCCGACGACGGCTCCCGGCCGGCACATGCGTTGCGGCACAGCTACGAATTCCTGCAGGACGTGATTCCGGCCCATGCCATCGACAGCGCGCACGGTCCCGGCGCGGTGCGCAGGGCCAGTGCCACCATCGCCAGGTTCTCCGACGCCTGACATCGTCGACGCTGGCGGTCGCGACGCCGCGGTCCCGGCCGGCGGTCGCCACCACGGCCTCGGCCACAATTGCGAGAGTGCCACCGAAACCACCTCCGGCGATACAGGTATGGCAGGAGGTGCGT
>JALYVF010000240.1 GCA_030853385.1 Actinomycetota bacterium
ATCCGACAGCGAGATCCTGGACGAAGGCCGCGCCCAGCGGCTGTTCACCGGACCCCAGTTGAAAGCACTGTGGCTGCGGGACACACACTGCACCTTCCCGGGCTGTGAAGCACCGGCACATTGGTGCAATGCCCATCATCTGAAACATTGGATAGACGGCGGCCCCACCGACCTCAACAACGCAGCCCTACTGTGCGGCCGCCATCACACCATTGTGCATAGGGACCAACTCGCCGGAAACCTCATCGACGGGCAAGTGCTGTGGGATCGAAAACCCGGCTCCTACCAACGACCGGCCACCACACCGGTGGCGTAACCGTGCCCGCAAGAAATCGGCCTGCCCGGCCGCGCGGCTACCCACCTCGCCGGTGGCGCAGCCAGCTGT
The DNA here is from genome assembly GCA_030853385.1 of Actinomycetota bacterium. GTDB lineage: Bacteria > Actinomycetota > Actinomycetes > Mycobacteriales > Nakamurellaceae > Nakamurella. The sequence goes on from JALYVF010000240.1 coordinate 386, forward strand.
TACGAAGTCCGGCTGCTTGGTCGCTCCGACTACCCGCTACACGCCGCCGGTTGCACGCAAACGCGCGCGCTTCTCAGTCGGGGCCGCAGAACTCGGGGCCACGCGGAACTCGGCCCGAGCATCGGACAACCAGGACGCCGACTGCCGTGCCCTGCACCGCCGATGTCTTTGGCCTGCGGTCCCCTGCCGGCCCGTGCCCTCCCCTTCCGCGCCCTGCCCTTCCGTACTGCTATTCCGTGCCGATGCCTGCCCTACCCCCAGCGTTCCGCGCGTGCTATTCCGTGCCGATGCCTGCCCTACCCCCAGCGTTCCGTGCGTACTGTTCCGTGCCGATGCCTGCCCTGCCGTCCCTGGCAGAGTCGCCTGCCGCACTTGCCGGATCCCTTCAAAGCCGCGCCGCGTCGCGCACCTGCCCGCTTCGAAATGCCGCGTGCCACAACCGCGTCCACCACGCAGCGGCGGCACGCGGAGAGGCACGTAAAGGTGAAGCGAAGTGGGCGCTAGCGAGCGAGACCTCGCCAGTGCCGTCCGCGTTACCCGGAGGGCCACAGGCGCCGCCCAGCAAACCCAGTGCCGTCCGCGCCGCCCAGAGGGCCACGGGGCGCCCAGCAGCTCCTCGCCAGCGGTCCGCATCAACCGGGACGGCGACCTCACCGACGATGCGTGCCGGCTAGCGAAGCAGCTCGACGGTCGCCGCCCGCTTGATCTTGCCCGACGGCGTCTTCGGCAGCATGCCGACCGGCACTACCTTCACCACTGCCGGCCGGGCCCCGATGGCCGCCGTCACAGCGGACCGGACGGCGGCCGAGATCCGTTGGGCGGCAGCATCATCGGCCGCTTCCCGGGACTCGACCACCACTGCGAACGACTCCCGGTCGCCGCCAGTCGACCAGCGCACCGCCGCGGCGTTGCCGGCCCGCACCCCGTCGACCGTCTGGGCGACCCGTTCGATGTCGATGGGATAGATGTTCCGCCCGCCCATGATGATGACGTCCTTCACCCGCCCGCAGACCACCACCTCCCCACCGGTCAGATAGCCGAGGTCGCCGGTGTCCAACCAGCCGTCCTCGCCGCGGGTCGGTCGCGGCCCCTCGACGGTGAGGTATTCCGACGTGATCGCCTCGCCGCGAAGCTGCAGCACACCCACCTCGCGCTCGCCGAGTGGCGCGCCGTCCTCGCTGGCGGCGATCACCTCGATGCCAGGCAGCGGCGGCCCGAGCACCGGGAACTGCCGCACGTCGGTGTCCGGGTCTGATTCGTTGGCGGGCAACGCTTTTCGGTCGTTCTCCAGCGGACCGGCTTGGACAGTATCGATCTTCAGCGGTGTCCCCCATGGATGGAACGTCACCCCGAGCGTTGCCTCGGCCATCCCGTAGGCCGGCACCATCGCGGTAGTCGGTAACCCGAAATGAGCGCCTGCTGCCAGGAACGCCCGGACAGCAGCGACGTCAATCGGTTCCGCGCCGTTGAGGGCGAAGCGCAGCGTCCCGAGGTCGAGGCCACTATCCGCCACCTCGGGGCGGGCCAACGCCCTTGCGGTGATGGCGTAAGCGAAATTCGGTGCGGCCGTGCAGGTTCCGCGGTACTTGGAGATCAGTTCCGGCCACAGCAGCGGATTGCGCAGGAAGTCGGCCGGGGTTACTTTCACCAGTTCGATGCCGCGGCACATCGGCAGGGTCAGGAAGCCGACCATCCCCATGTCGTGGAACAGCGGGAGCCAGGAGACCATCACGTCGTGGCCGCCACGCAGATCAGCGGTGGCGCACATCGACTCGATGTTCGCCCACAGGTTCGCATGGGTGATCCGGACAGCCTTCGGCGTCGCTGTCGATCCCGAGGTCAACTGCAGTAGCGCCGTCGCCGACTCCGGAACGTCTACCCGCTGGAACTCGGCCGTATCGGTGCTGCTCGCATCGAGCTCGGGAATCGTCAGCACGGTCACGCCGCCGGCGGCCAGCGCCGGTGCCGCCGCCTCGAAGGGAGCTCCGACTACCACGTACCTGGCGCCGATCACTCGCAGCACCGTCGCGGTATCGCGCGCGTAGTTCGCCATGTCGGTCCGGGCCGTCGGCTGGTGCAGCATCGTCACCGAGCCGCCCACCAACCACACGGCCTGGGCGGCCGGTGCGATGTCGATGGGAGATGCCGCCAGCACCGCGACCGCGTTTCCTTCTCGCACGCCCGTCCTGGAGAGCACGGTCGCCATGGCTATCGCCCTGGCGTGCACCTCGGGCCAGCTGGTCCTGGTTGGGGTGGCCGGCGCACCCGTCGTCATTCCCCTCGGGTCGCCCTCGGCATCGGCTTTCTCGGCACGACCAACCGCGACCAGCGCATCGGTGAACAGGCTCATGCCGGTCAATCTAGCTGCGACCTCAGCCGTCGATTGACCCACCTAACTCGGATATTGGGGACTAATCCCGGCACCGATATGAATTCGCAACCATCACATGCTTCACATGTGTTTCACAGGCACCTACAGTCCCTCCTGTCCCCTGCGCGCTTGCTGGACGAAAGGTCCCAGGTCATGACGACAGAACCCGAGCCGTTGCATCGGCAAGTCGACGAGGGAGGTCCCACCGGTTCCGGCAAGAACGACATCCGCGTCAGCCCGTGGAATCTGCTGCTCATCCTGCCGCTGCTGATGCTGATCACCGTTTGGTACAACAAGGACTCCCCGCGGCTGTTCGGGATGCCGTTCTTCTATTGGTTCCAGTTCCTTTACGTCTTCCTCGGCGTCGCCTGCGTCTGGATCGTCTACCTGGCCACCAAGCACATCGGCAACGACCGCCGGGCCACCAACTCCCCCAGCGACCTGCGCAACGATCGGGGTGACGTCAAATGACCGGACGCAACTGGGTCGAGCTCATCATCTTCACCGTGCTGTTCATTGGCGTCGCCGGCATGGGATTCTGGGCGGCGAACTGGAAGAAGGGCAACACCAACCTCGACCACCTGGATGAGTGGGGCCTGGGTGGCCGCAAGTTCGGCGGCTGGATCACCTGGTTCCTGGTGGGCGGCGACCTGTACACGGCCTACACCTTTGTTGCCGTCCCGGCGCTGGTGTTCGGAGCGGGCGCGATGGGATTCTTTGCGCTGCCCTACACGGTGATCCTCTACCCGATCGTTTTCCTGCCGGTGCTCCGGCTGTGGTCGGTATCGCGGGTACACGGGTACGTGACGCCGGCCGATTTCGTCCGCGGCCGCTACTCCAACCGCACCCTCGCGCTGCTGGTGGCGATCACCGGAATCGTCGCCACCATGCCGTACATCGCGCTGCAGTTGGTGGGGCTGGAGGCGGTGCTGCGCACCATGGGCATCAACGGTCACGGCATCGTCGGCCACCTGCCGCTGTTCATCGCCTTCGTGGTGCTGGCGCTGTACACCTTCAGGTCCGGCCTGCGGGCCCCGGCGTTGATCGCGTTCGCCAAAGACCTGCTGATCTACATCGTGATCCTGGTCGCGGTGATCTATCTGCCCAGCAAGCTCGGCGGCTGGAGTGGCATCTTCGACGCCGCATCGGCCAAACTCAGCACCGTCAACAAGACAACGGGCAAGCCGGCCGGGTCGATCCTGCTGAACTCCAACAACCAGCTGCAGTACGCCACCCTGGCGCTCGGGTCGGCGCTGGCACTGTTCCTGTATCCGCATTCGGTGACCGGCATCCTGGCCAGCAGGGGCCGGAAGGTGATCAAGAAGAACATGATTGCGCTGCCCGCATATTCGTTCCTGCTCGGTCTGATTGCCCTGCTCGGCTATGTCGCGATCAAGGCAGGGACAAAGCCGGTGGTCAACGCCTCCACCGGCAAGCCGGACGGAAACACCATTGTCCCAGCGCTTTTCGACGGACAGTTCCCTAGTTGGTTCGCCGGCGTGGCCTTCGCAGCCATCGGCATCGGCGCCCTGGTACCCGCCGCGATCATGTCGATCGCAGCTGCCAACCTGTGGACCCGCAACATCTACAAGGAGTACATCCGGCCGAACGCTTCGCCGAAATCCGAAGCGCGGCAAGCGAAGTGGGCCTCACTGGTAGTCAAGCTTGGGGCGGTGGCGTTCATCCTGTTCATCAACCCGCAGTTCTCCATCGACCTGCAGCTGATCGGCGGCGTGATCATCCTGCAGACGCTGCCGGCGGTGGCCCTGACGCTGTACACCAGGTGGCTGCACTCCTGGGCCCTGATCGCCGGCTGGGTGGTCGGGATGGCCTGGGCGATGATCCTGCTCTACGGCATCCCGAACCCGGCGAACGGCAAGCAGCACTTCGGCGGTTCTGCGTTGACGCTGTCCAAGCTGTCGATCTTCGGCTGGCATCCGTTCGGTGCCTCGACGCTGCAGATCTATGTCGGATTCGTGGTGCTGATCGCCAACCTGCTGGTCGCGGTGATCGTCACCATCGTGCTGCGGGCGGTCAAGGCGCGCGAGGGTCACGACGAAACGAGCGGGTCCGACTATCACGCCGACGACGGCGATGCGAGCCTGAAGGAGATCGCCGCCGCCTAACGGCTACCGGTCGGTGGGCCGACCGGGCAGGATGGCCACATGGCGTACAGCGTTGTGCGGGACTTCGTGGTCGACGATCGCGATATGAGGTTGCATTCCAGCGGCGTCGGGCCGCCGGTGCTGATGCTGCACGAGCTGGCGGGTTCGGCGCGGACCTTTGCGCCCGTCGTTCCGTATGTGGTGGCCGCCGGTCGCGAGGTGGTCGCCCTTGATCTGCCTGGACACGGACACAGCCACGACGTGCCAGGCTCGGATCTGGACGGCGCCGCGTGGGCGGTGGGCGGCGCCCTCGACGAGGTGACGGGCGATCCGGTAGACGTGATCGGCGTGGACTACGGCGGCTTTCTGGCGCTCAGCATCGCCGCCCTGTTCGGCACGCGGATCCGCAAGCTGGTCGTCGTCGAACCGTTGGCACCGCCACCGGCAGGCAGGGCGCCGGCCACCATCGTGCCGGTCGGGCAGCGCGCCCGCGGCGCCTTCAACGTGCTGCGGCAGGGCAGGCACGGGCTTGGCCGGATGCACTCGGTGCTCGATCAGCTGCGGATCGCAGATCCCCTGTGGTGGAACGGTTTGAGCACTATCACCGCGCCGACCTTGGTGTTGGACGGCGGTAACGGGAAGCCGGCCAACGGCGTCGACCTCGATGTCCTTGCCGACAAGATCGGCGAGGCGCAGCGACTCAGCGTGTCCGTCGGACATCGAGTGTGGGCGGCCGACCCGCACCTATTCGCCGACGTCGCACTCAGCTTCCTGGCCGCCTGACGGCGGCCGGCGGACGGCGAGTCCGGCCCCAGCATCAACCGCAGCGACCAACTTGGACACTTACGCTGAAGTTCCGGCCCCAGCACCAACCGCAGCGACCAACTTGGACACTTACCCCGACACGACGGCGGGCCGTCACGGTCAGCCTTCGAGCTGCTCGGCCACCGCTAGCCAGGCCCGCTCGGCCTGCTGGTGTTCGGAGTTGACGGCCCGGAGCTGGCCGTCCAGTTCGGTCGCCTTTGCGTAATCGCCGCCGATCGCGTGCAGCTGGTGGTGCAGCTGTTTCTGCTTGCGCTGCAACGATTCCAGCTGTCGGTCGAGCTTCTGCAGCTCCTTGCGCAGCGCCCGCAGATCGGTAGTCTCGCGGGCCGGTGCCCGGGCAGCCGCCGCTGCTACGGTTCCGCTGGTCGAGGTGACGGGGGCCTGCGCCCGACGCCGTAGATACTCGTCGATGCCGCCGGGCAGGTGGGTGATCGCACCGTCACCGAACAATGCAAAGACGTTGTCGGCGACCCGCTCGATCAGATAGCGGTCGTGTGACACCACGATCAGGGTTCCTGGCCAGGAATCGAGCAGGTCTTCCAGCGAGGTGAGGGTGTCGGTGTCCAGGTCGTTGGTCGGCTCGTCGAGCACCAAGATGTTGGGAGATGCCATCAGAATCCTGGTCAGCTGCAGCCGGCGGCGCTGTCCACCGGACAACTCGGCGACCCGCGTCCACTGCTGGGCGTGGGTGAAGCCGAAACGCTCGGCCAACTGGGATGCTGTCATGTCCCGGCCGCCGAGATTCACCGTCCCGGCGATCTCCGAGATGGCCTCCAGCAGCCGCAGCTCGGCCGGCAGTTCGGCCGCATCCTGTGGCAGATAACCGATCTCGACGGTCTTGCCGCGCTTGACGATTCCGGCTTGTACCTCCCGCAGCCCCACCAGCACCCGCAGCAGCGTCGACTTGCCGGAGCCGTTGACGCCGACGATGCCGATCCGGTCGCCTGGTCCGATCCGGAACGTCACATCGTCGAGCAGCTTGCGGCCGTCCGGAAGACTCGCCGTCGCACCCTCAAGATCCAGCACATCCTTGCCGAGCCGGCGGCGGGCAAAGCTGTGCAGCGCCACCGTGTTTCGCGGTTCGGGCACGTCCGCGATCAGTGCCTCGGCCGCCTCGATCCGGTACCGCGGCTTGGCGGTGCGGGCCGGCGGCCCACGGCGCAGCCAGGCAAGTTCCTTGCGCGCCAGGTTCTGTCGCCGCTCCTCGCTTGCCTGGGCAAGCCGCATCCGTTCCGCCCTGGCGAACACCCAGTCCGAGTAGCCGCCCTCGCGGATTTCCACCTTCTCGTCGACGACCTCCCAGGTGGTGGTGGCGACGGCGTCCAGGAACCAGCGGTCGTGGGTGACGGCGATCAGCGCGCTGCGGCGGCCGCGAAGATGTGCGGCCAGCCAGTTGACGCCTTCGATGTCCAGATGGTTGGTGGGCTCGTCGAGGATCAGCAGATCGGCCTCGGTCACCAGTGCCGCGGCTAGCGCCACCCTGCGCTGCTCGCCGCCGGACAGCTCGGACATGGGCGTCTCCAGGCCGATTCCGCCGAGGCCTAGGCCGTCGAGCACGTCTCGCACCGAGGCATCTGACGCCCACGAGTGGTCGCCGCCGGCGAAGGTGTGCAGCGCGACGTCCCGCACCGTGACGCCGACAGCCGGCTCCGTTGTCTGGTCGACGATCTCGATCCTGCTGCCACCGGCAACGGCCACCCGGCCGGCATCCGGCGCGAGCCGGCCGCCGAGCAGCGAGATCAGGGTGGACTTGCCGGCACCGTTGAGTCCCAGCACCCCGATCCGGTCACCGGTCTGCACCCCGAGCGAGACGCCGGACAGCACGGTGATGACGCCCCTGGTGATGGTGACCGCTTCCAGGTTGACCAGGTTCGCCATCAGAGCGCCCCGCCGATGATCCTGGCGCCCTGAACCGGCCCGGACACCGTCCGCACCGCCTTGCAGGTTCCGGTGCTGGACATCTGAGCCGCCACCCGGGTGGCGTGTTCGGAGTCCCGGCAGAGCAGGGCGACCGTCGGACCGGAGCCGGAGACGATGACGCCCAACGCCCCGGAGTCGACGCCGGCTCTGACGGTCCGCCGTAGGCCGGCGTTCAACGACAGCGCGGCCGGCTCTAGGTCGTTGCCGAGCGCCGCGGCGACGGCCTCGACATCGCCAGAGCGCAGCGCGGCGATCACCTGCTCGACGTCGGCGGGGAACATGGCGGGCTGACCGTCCTGCCGCAGCCGGTCCAGCTCGGTGAACACCGCCTGGGTCGACAGGCCGCCGTCGGCGATCGCCAGCACCCAGTGCAAGGTCATCCTGGTGAGCACCGGCGAGAGCTGCTCGCCCCGGCCGGCCCCGACCGCGGTGCCGCCGTACAGCGCGAACGGCACGTCGGAGCCCACCATGGAGCCGATCTCCGCCAGGTCTTCCCGCGTCATCTCACCGCGCCACAGCACGTTGCAGGCAACCAGCGTTGCCGCCGCGTCGGCACTACCGCCGGCCATCCCGCCGGCTACCGGGATCTGCTTGCGGATCTCGATCGCCACCTGGTCGGCCATCACCGTGCCGACGCCGGCGCCCCGCATCGCTGCCTGCAGCGCCTTGGCGGCCTTGCCGGCCAGGTTCTTCAGGCCGGTGGGCACCTCAGGATGCCCGACCGTTGTTACCGACCAGTGGGGTGCCAGCCGGACGGTGACCTCGTCGTACAGATCGACCGCGTGGAACACCGTCGACAGCTCGTGGTAGCCATCGCCGCGTACCTCGTGAACGGCCAGCGCCAGGTTGATCTTGGCCGGCACCCTGACCCGCACCGGTTCGGGAGTACCACCGAATCCACCGAGGGTCACGGCTTGGCCTGCGCGATGGCGATGAAGGAGTCCACATCGAGTACTTCACCACGTGCGCCTGGATCGACTCCCGCCCGGTGCAGGATGTCCTCGGCGGCCGCGGCGGATCCGGCCCAGCCGGCCAGCGCGGTGCGCAGGGTCTTGCGGCGTTGGGCGAAGGCGGCGTCGATCACCGCGAACACGGTGCGCCGGTCCGCGGACCGCGGCTGCGCCGATCGATCGAGCGACACCAAGGCCGAGTCCACGCCCGGCACCGGCCAGAACACCGACCGGCTGATGGAGCCGGCCCGCCGGGCGGTGCCGTACCAGGCGGCCTTCACACTCGGCACCCCGTAGGTCTTCGATCCAGGTCCCGCTGCCAGCCGGTCGGCCACCTCGGCCTGCACCATCACCAGCACCCTGGTGATCGACGGCAGCTGGTCCATCAGGTGCAGCAGCACCGGCACCGCAACGTTGTACGGCAGGTTCGCCACCAACGCCGTCGGTAGGGCAGGCAGGTCGGCCGGGGTTATCGCCATCGCATCGGCGGTCACCACCGTCAGTCCTTCGGTGCTCCCCCGGTGGGCGGCCACCGTTGCCGGCAGCAGGTCGGCGAGCCGCCGATCGATCTCCACCGCGGTGACGGCCGGTACCGCGTCCAGCAGCCCGAGAGTCAGCGAACCGAGGCCTGGTCCCACCTCCAGCACCTGCTGGTGGCCGTCGAGCGCGGCGGCTTTCGCGATGCGGCGCACCGTGTTTGGATCGTGTACGAAGTTCTGGCCGAGGTTCTTGGTCGGCCGCAGATCCAGCTCAGCCGCAAGCCGACGGATCTCGGCAGCGCCGAGCAGAGAGGCCACGCTGACGATCAGCCCTGGTACTTCCCGAAGCCCCAGCCGAGGATCCGAGCGCAGGCCCACGGTGCAAGGCCCTGCGCCTGGTACAGCCGCTCGGCGACGATGATCTGTTGCTCCTTGGTGGCCAGGTCGGCACTGGGCGCGAACTCGCCGCCGCCGAACTCGATCCAGGTGGAGGTAATGAACTGCAATCCGCCGAGCGCGCCGGCTTCGCCGTAGTGCAGATCCCACCTACCGGTCGACTCGCAGAAAGCCAGCTTGTCCCACGGCACGCTCCAGGACTCTGGCAGCCCGGTCTCCTTCGTGCCGATCTTGGTGACCTTGGCAGCAGGCTTGCGCACCACGGTGTTCGACAGCACCTTCTCGGTGGCCTTGCCGTTCACGGTCGTCTGCCGGATGGTGATCGCGCGCTGGCCGGCCGCGCCTGGATCTGTGACCTTCTCCTCGCCCTTACCGATACTCGCGTCGTCGACGATGACGGCGACCGGCTGCTTGATCTTCTCGGAGACGGTGCGGTTGGTCACCAGCATCCTGGTGACGACGATCTTCTCACCGTCGACGATCGCGCTACCGGGGGCCGGCGTCACCTTGTCCTGGTTGTGCAGCGAGATGCCTTGTGCCGCAAGCAGGTCCGCTACCCTGTCGGCCGGGGTGCGCAGCGACTTCGAGGCACCGGCGCCGTCCACGACGGTGACCGAGTGCAACCGGTGTCCGGAGATCGTCAGCCCGTTCAGACCGATCGGACGGTCGCGGTCGGCCGAGATGCGGTACTCGGACGCGTCGATGCCGAGCTCGGTGAGTGCCTGCGAGACGGTGGTCGCCGTCGTCCAGATGGTCCGCGGCTTACCACCGACGGAGGCGGTGACCCGGCGGGCATGTCTGAGGGTGATCTGCGATCCGTCGCCGGCCACCGAGGACGCCGACGGAAACAGCACATCGTGCGGGCCGACGGAAATGCCTACGGAGGCAAGGGCACCCCCCACCGACGTTGCTTCGGTGCTGATGGTTCGGGCGGCACCGTCGACCGAGACGGTGATCGTCTTGGCTCCGGCACCAAAGGTCGGCGATCCCACCGACACCAGCAGCGCGGCGGCAACGCCGCCGACGACAACTGGCCGGTACCACCGTGTTCCACCTGGTGCCTTGACCGAGTGCATGCTGCGGTCGGGGTGCGCTGCGTGGCCTCGGTGCGCACCGTGCCCGACCCGCGCAGCGACCAACGGTAGGACCCGTTCGGCGGTCGCGGCCGGCTCGTTGAATACCGGCGTCTGCTCCAACGGATCCTTGAAACCCGTTGCTGTGACCGGCATTGCCGCTGTTGCCGGCGCGAACGTTGTCGTCCGCAGTGCGGGCACCCGCGGCGGTGGAACGATCCAGCAGCCCCGATCCTTGGACACCGCAACCGATTTGCCTGTCGAGCCGCAGCGCTGCAGTGGCAGAACTGTGCGCGACTGCAACAGCATGTCTTCGGGCAGAATCCATCGGTTGTTCGAGGTCGTCATGGTGCCGGGCATCTGCTGGTCAGCCTCGGTTTCCGCAGGACCATGCGCCGAGGTCACCTTCGCTGTGATACACGTTGTTGGCGACGGCGATCTGCTGCTCCCTGGTGGCCAGGTCGGCCCGCGATGCGTAGGAGCCACCACCGAAGGCCAGCCAGGTCTGAGTGTCGAATTGAAGGCCGCCGTAGTAACCGTTGCCGGTATTGATGTGCCAGTTGTTCGTCGACTCGCAGTTGGCGATGGCATCCCAGTTGACACCCGAGCTGGAGCTCGGTGGGGGCGACGCCTGCTTCGCCGTCGACTGGCCGTCCGAGGAGGTATGGGCGTAGCCGAGAAGTAGCTCTGGATCGTCGACGTGCTGATCGGCCGGCTGCGCGATGCTTGCCGTCACCAAGGTCTGCTTGACCGAGATCCGGGTGACCGCGATCGTCAAGCCGTCGGTGACGGGGGTCGACGCGGCGGGGGCGACCGTGTCGTAGCGACCGAGGGTGATCTTCTTGGCTGCCAGCAGGCTGCCGACGGTCGTCACATCCAGGGTGACCCTGGAAGGCGCGGCGGAGCCGAGAGTGAGGTGAATAGTAGGCAGCGTTGCTAGTTTGACCGTCAGTCCCGAGGAGATCTTGGTGGCGAGCGCCGGCGTCACCCTGTCGTTCTTGCCAATGGTGATATGCCTGGCCGCGAGCAGCTCGCGCACCGTGTGAGCCGAGCTGGTGATCTTCGCGGGCTTGGCTCTCCGATCCGCGAGCGTGAGGGTGTGCAGGCTGTCCGCGTTGACCTTGAAGCCGGCCATCGGAATCGCCCGGCTGCGGTTCGCGGACAGGGCGTAGTGGCCGACACCGAGCCCGAGCTCGGACATCGCCTGGTCGACGGTGGTGGCCGTCGTCCAGAGCCTGCGGGTATTGCCGTCGACCGTCACGGTGAACAACCGGCCGCGCTGGACGGCGATCGTCGAGCCGTTGCCGATGGCGGCGCCGTTCGCCGGAGCCAAAGTGTCGTGATCGCCTACCGGGACGCCGGCCGCGGCCAGCGCACCAGACACCGATCCCGAATAGGTGCTGACCTGCTGGCGATGGCCGTCGATGGAGATCGTCACCGTATTGGCCAGTGCATTCATGGTGATGCCGGTCGCGGCGACCAATGCAATCACCACCGCGGCGCCGATCAACAGCGGCTTGCGGAGCCGGTGCGGTGCCGCCGCGGAAGTAGCAGCCGTCGCATCCGTCGAATTCGGGTCGGCGAGGTCGTCGAGCAGATCGAGGGCGCGCTCGTTCTCGGTCGGTTCGGTCACACAGATCCCTGGGCAGCAGCTCCCGGCTATGGGTGAGCGCGCCAGACGTGGACGCACCCCGCTGGCGCACACAAGAAACAAGGACGCACCCAGGACTTCCCCATCCCGGCTGGTATCACGGGAGGGTAACGGTCCGGCCACGGCCGGGGCAACTCCAGCGGCACCGACGTCGGCAGGTTCACACGTTCGGCCCTGTCCGAAGGCTCAGACCAGCCGATATGTCCGCTCGGCATTGATCCGCAGCCGGCGGCACAGCGCCTCGAGATCGTCCCCGCGTATCTCGGCAAGGGCGCGCACTGTGTAGGGCAGCGCATACGGCTCGTTGATGGTGCCTCGGTGCGGGTGCGGGGTGAGAAACGGCGCGTCGGTCTCCACCAGGAGCAACTCCGCCGGCGCCGTCCGAGCGGCGGCCCGCAGGTCCTTGGCGTTGCGAAAGCTGACGGGACCGGCGAAGGACATCAGGTAGCCGGCGTCGGCGCACCGCCGCGCCATCGCCTCGTCGCCGGAAAAGCAGTGGAAGATCACCGTCTCCGGTGCGCCGTTGGCCGCCAGTACCTCGAAGACTGCCTGGTGCGCGTCGCGGTCGTGGATCATCAGCGGCTTTCCGACGTCCTTGGCGAGTTGAATGTGCCAGCCGAACGCCTCCACCTGGGCGGCGGCCGGCGCCGCGTCCCAATAGTGGTCGAGCCCGGTCTCACCGATCGCCACCACTCGCGGCTGGGCGGCGAGCTCGGTCAGTGCCCGCCTGCTGTGATCGTCGAGGGTGTCGGCCCGGGTCGGATGCAGGGCGACCGCTGCGTACAGGTCCGGATGCCAGGTCGCTGCCGCGGCTGCCCAGCGGGCGGCGGCGAGGTCGTCGGCGATCGTCACCACCTTCGCCACCCCGGCGGTGGCTGCCCGTGCCATCGCAGCTTCCAGCTGCTCAGGAGTATCGACGCCGCACGCATCGAGGTGGGTGTGGGCATCGATCACGGTGGCGGGCAACGGTTCTGGCGCAGGAGCCGGCCGTCGATGGCGCAGTGTCTGCGGCAGGGGCATCAGCGGTTGTCGTCAGTCGGTGGCGATCGGGGCCCAGTGCGGCCCTGTCTCGCCGAGTCCGGGGTCCAGCTTGGTGAACAACGGAATCGGCTTGCGGAGCGGGCTGCCAGGCTCGATGTCGCGGCGACGCCAGACGGCCTGCTGCGCAGCCCAGTCGCCCGTCAACACCGGATAGTCGGCCACCGGCGGGCCGGCGCCCTCGACGTCGTCATCGAAGTCGGTGACGGTGCGGATCTCCGGTTCGGCTGCCCAGACACCCTGCCCACCAAGGGCTTCGAACACCTTCTGCGACGAGTGCGGCAGGAACGGGGTGAGCAGCGTCTTGGCATCGTCGACCACCTGCAGGGCGGTGTTGAGTACCGTCGCCAGCCGCCCTGCGTCGCCGGTGTCGGAGATCTTCCACGGCTCGGTATCGGAGATGTACTTGTTGGCCGCCGACACCACTCGCATCGCTTCGGTGCACGCCTGCCGGAAACGGCTGCGCCCCAACAGCCCTCCCACCATCTCGAATCCTTTCGCCGCGGTCGCCAACAGCTGCACATCGACATCGGCGAGGGTGCCGCGCTGCGGGATGGCACCGAAGTTGTTGTGCGCCATCGAGATCGACCTGTTCACCAGGTTGCCCCACTCGTTCGCGAGCTCGAAGTTGGTGCGCCGGACGAACTCTTCCCAGGTGAAGTCGGTGTCCTGGCTCTCTGGACCGGCAACCGCCACGAAGTAGCGCAGCGCATCCGGACCGTATTCGCGGAGGAAGTTTCCGACGTAGATCACCGTGCCACGAGAGCTGGAGAACTTCGAACCGCTCATCGTCAGAAACTCGCTGGAGACCACCTCGGTCGGCAGGTCGAGGTGCCCGAACTGGCCAGGCTTGCCGCCTGCCTTGCCCTCGCCGTTGTAGGCCAGCAGCTCGGCGGGCCAGATCTGCGAGTGGAAGGTGATGTTGTCCTTGCCCATGAAATAGCGGTGCTGGGCATCGGGATTGGCCCACCAGTGCTGCCAGGCATCGGGGTCGGCCCTGCCGTTGTCGCCGTACCTGCGGGCCCACTCGATCGAGGCCGACAGGTAGCCGATCACCGCGTCGAACCAGACGTACAGCTTCTTGTCCGGCCGGTCGCGCCAGCCGTCCAGCGGCACCGGAATTCCCCAGTCGATGTCCCGCGTCATGGCCCGCGGCTTGATGTCGTCCAGCAGGTTCAGCGAGAACTTGAGGACGTTGGGGCGCCAGTCGGCGCGGCCGTGCAGCCAGTCACCGAGCGCCGTCGACAGCGCCGGAAGATCCAGCATGTACTGCTCGGAGTCGACGAACGTGGGTGCCTCGCCGTTGATCTTCGACCGCGGGTTGATCAGGTCGATCGGGTCGAGCTGGTTACCGCAGTTGTCGCACTGGTCGCCGCGGGCTCCGTCGTACCCGCAGATCGGGCAGGTGCCCTCGATGTAGCGGTCCGGCAGTGTGCGGCCGGTGGACGGGCTGATCGCACTCTTCGAGGTCTGCGCGAAGAAGTAACCGTTGCGGTGCACGGTGCGGAACATCTCTTGAGTGACGGCGTAGTGGTTGCGGGTCTCGGTGCGGGTGAACAGGTCGTAGCTCACGCCAAGGCCCTGCAGGTCTTCGACGATCACCTGGTTGTACTTGTCCGCCAGCTTCCGCGGTGATGCCCCCTCCTGGTCGGCGAGCACCAGGATCGGGGTGCCGTGCTCGTCGGTGCCAGACACCATCAGCACCTCGTTGCCGATCATCCGCTGGTACCGCGAGTAGATGTCGGCGGGGATGCCGAACCCGGAGACATGGCCGATGTGCCGCGGGCCGTTGGCGTACGGCCAGGCAACAGCCGTCAGAACGGGGATGCGCATGATCCAAGGTTAGTGGCCCGGTCGCGACGGCGTCACGCTGACCAACGGCGTGGAAGTGACGGCCGCGAAACGGACCGCAACCGGCGCGGTGCGGCTGACGCTCGGCAAGGGCGACCCGCTGGAGGCCGACGAGGTCCTCGTCGCTACCGGGCGCACCCCGCAAACCACCGGCACCGGGCTGGAAAGTGTTGGGCTGCAAGACGGATGGTGGAGGTGATCTTCACCGCCTTCCCAGCGCCGCACTGGACGCCGGTCGGCCGTCGTCCAAGTATCGTAGCGCGATATAGCTCACCTGCCCGGCGAAGTGCCGCCATCCAATGCAGGAAGCGGGTCTGCCGGTTTGGCGGACAGCTCTAGGCGGACGCCTTGCCGCCGGGACGCTTACCGCCAGCAGGCTTGCTGTCGGACCGCTCGCTGTCGGACCGCTTCTCATCGGCCACCCGCAGGGCGCGCACGTTCGGACCTGCCGAACCGTTGTCGGTAAATGCCTGGTCGGTGAAGGGGATAGTCAACGACTCGCCATCCATCCGTCCCAACCGGTCCCGATGCAGGGCGCTGAGTCGGTCAAGCACCGCATCCCCCTCCGCGGTCAACAGCACCCGAACCGCCCGCGCATCGGTGGGATGTGGCGACCGTTCGACCAGGTCATGTCGGTGCGCACGGTTGATCAGCTCCACCACACTGTGGTGCCGCAGTTCCAACTGCTCGGCGAGCTCTCCCACCGTCGCCCAGTCACGACCCGGAAAACCCTTGATGGCCAGCAGCAGCTGATACTGCTGCGGCGTCAGGCCGTGTTCCCGCACGATCCGCTCGCTGAACCGCAAATAACGGCGCAAGGCGGCGCGGAACATCGCCAACTCCTCGAATTCCTGCTTTGTCAACGGCTTTGGTTGCCCGGCCATGCGTCTATCGCCCATCATGGACCGTCCTTCCACTCTCCGGACACCCGGACAGCGGCCCCTGTACGGTTCGATTATATCGGGTTACGATATGCCCTACGGGGCCTCGATGGACACTCGAAGCCGTCGGGCACCGTGGGAGGTGCGTCATGCTCAGCGACCGCGAACGCGAGACTCTCCGCGAGATCCATCGTCAGCTCGCCACCGAAGATCCCGACCTGGCCAGCAAGCTCGACCGGGTCGAGCCGCCGGCCCCGGCTGGCCGCGGACGCAGCGCCTATCTGGCCGCATGGATCGCCAGCTCGGTCATGATGTTCGTACTGCTCGCAGCCCAATCCGCCTTCGGCACACTGTTTTTCGTGGTAACGACCGTTGTTTCCGGCGTGCTGTACCTGCGCGCCGACCACCGGATCCGGCGACAGTTATGAGCGTCGTGCTGACCGTTTTGCTGCTCGTCCTGCTGCTGACGGCCGCGGTGGCAGCGAGCTCCGCGAGAGTAGTGAACCAGTACGAACGCGGAGTTGTGTTCCGGTTAGGCAAGGTGCTGGCCAACACGCGTGGCCCAGGGCTAGCCCTGATCGTCCCGATCATCGATCGGCTGCGGAAAGTGAGCTTGCAGATCGTCACCCTGCCGGTGCCGGCGCAGGACGGCATCACTCGCGACAACGTCACCGTGCGGGTCGATGCGGTGGTCTACTTCCGGGTGATCGATCCGGTCAGGGTGATCGTGGACGTCGAGGATTATCGGGCGGCGGTCGGCCAGGTGGCACAGACGTCGCTGCGGTCGATCATCGGCAAGAGCGAACTTGACGATCTGCTCTCCAACCGGGAAAAGCTCAACCAGGGCCTGGAACTGATGATCGACAGTCCGGCCATCGGCTGGGGACTGCACGTCGACCGGGTCGAGATCAAGGACGTGGTGCTGCCCGAGTCGATGAAGCGGTCAATGTCGCGGCAGGCGGAGGCCGAGCGGGAGCGTCGGGCGCGGGTGATCACCGCCGACGGCGAACTGCAGGCATCGCACAAGCTGGCCGAGGCGGCCAGGGCGATGGAGCAGACCCCGGCGGCCCTGCAGCTGCGACTACTGCAGACAGTGGTCGAGGTGGCAGCCGAGAAGAACTCGACGTTGGTGCTGCCGTTCCCTGTTGAGCTGCTGCGCTTTCTCGAACGCTCGACGCCGGCAGCGACCGACTCCGGTCGAGCCGACACTACTGCTTCCATCTGACGCTCCTGGTGCCGTACTGGCCGGCC